>NZ_QSBX01000015.1:73767-84975 GCF_003465835.1 Anaerotruncus sp. AF02-27
CGAACCCGTCAAAATCGCCAAATCCGCTGAAATCGGAGGAACCGCTGTCGCCGGTGTCAAAGGGATACATGTCGTAGTCGCCGCCTTCCTGCAATTCATCAAGAAAGAAGAGCGGATCATCAAAGAGCTGGTCGCCCGGCTCCATCCCGAAGACTTCGGCGCCCTCCGGCGTGAGGTAGCCCTGGTTATCGATCTCGTAACGGTAGTCGAAGAGCTCTTCGCCGCTCAGGAAAAGGGAGAGCGGGAAATAGCTGAGTTCAGAGATCATCACCCCAAAAACGAACGGATCCTCCTCGTAAACACCTTCATGGGTGCGGCTGAACAAGCCGGAGACATAGATGTAAGCGCCGTCTGAAACGAGAGAATCCCGGTGAACAGTCACGGCGAACTCGTCATCGGGCCATAGCATGCTGGAAAGGGTTTCTTCCGCCGCCGGTACGAGAAAGTAATCATAAACCTCATCCACCGTATAGGAATAGGCGTTATCCCCGGCCTGACCCGGGAGATTCCAGTTGTCCGGGAGCGGTTCTGCCGGCTCGCTGATGGAAAATTCCGGCTCCACCGTGAGGTCGGGTTCCCGTTCGGGGGTGGCGCTGGCGAAGGAGAACAGACCGATGACCGCCGTCAGGATAAACGGAATCAGTACGACCCCTGCGATGACCAGCGCGATCAGGCAGCCTTTGCGGCTGCCGTCGCCGCGGGTTTTATGCGGATTGTAATAGTCGTAGCCCTGCTTGCGTCTGGGGTCGGAATAGCCCGCCGGGTCGCGGTAATAGTTTCCGCGCTCCTTCTCAAAAACGCTCTGGTCGAATTCATCCGAGATATCGTACCGGTCGCGGTTCGCGTTGGCCTGTTCGTCACGTTTTTCCTGTTCGGCGCGCTCCCGGTTGCGGATACGTACGGTACAGATGGCGCAGGTGTCTGAAGTGGAGCTGCCCGGCAGCTCCTTGCCGCATTCAGAGCAGCGCTTTTTGGGCATGCCCGGCCGAATGCAGCCGTCATCCGGCTGTTCGGCCGGCGCAGCGGAGGGCGCGGATTCGCGGGGCTCATCGCCAGAGGGTTCCTCCTCGATCTTTACGCCGCAGTAGGAGCAGTAGACGCTGTCCTCGACAATCTCGCTGCCGCATTTTCTACAGAACATAGGTTACCCCTTCCTGCTTCCCGGCGCGGGAAGCGATCAATCATTCGGCCGGCCGACACAGAGCTGCAGCGCGACCTCGGCCGCGGTGGCGGCGTCGGGCGTATAACGGTCCGCGCCGATCGTATCGCAATAGGCTTGTGTGACCGGCGCACCGCCGATCATGACCTTGACCCGGTCTGCGAGCGGGGAGCTTTTCACAAGCGCAACCACGTTTTTCATCTCATTCATGGTGGTGGTCAGCAGCGCCGAGCAGGCGATGATCTGCGCCTGATGTTCCTCGGCGGCGGAAAGGTACTTTTCCGCGGACACGTCGACCCCGAGATCGATCACCTTGAGCCCTTTGCCTTCGAGCATCATCTTCACAAGGTTTTTGCCGATGTCGTGCAGGTCCCCTTTGACCGTTCCAATGACGACCGTGCCTTTATTCTCCATTCCGCCGCTGGCGAGCAGGGGCCGCAGCAGATCGATCCCCGCGTTCATGGCGCGCGCGGCGATGAGCACCTCGGGGATAAAGACCTGATTCAGCTTGAACTTTTCCCCGATGACATTCATCCCGGCGAGCAGGCCGCCGTCCAGAATCTCTTGCGGAGGAATCCCGGCTTCAATCGCTTTATTGACAGCATCTTTGACGGCGGGCGCGCGGCCCTGCTGCAGAAATTTACTGATTTCCTCCAAAATAGCGGACATGATTCTGCCTCCCTGTGGCCGGCCCTGGCCGGCTGTTTAAAACAACGTATCGCAAATGATACATATTTATACGTGCCAGCTTTCATCATACCTTATTTTCCTGTTTTTTTCAAGCGCCTGAAGGGAGCGGCAAAGGGGAAGAATCTTCCGGCATTTCCAGCGCGGCAGGCTTTTTTCCAGCGGCTGCAAGCGGGGGGAGGGGGATGTTTCCAATAATATGAAAGGACGGTAAAAAAATTGTGACATTCATAAAATGTTCACAACCAGCCGTTATCATGGTTGATGAGCCGCAAGGCGAACCAAGGAAAAGGAGGACGATCAATGGAAAAACCTGCGGTCAAGATCCGAAAGACGACAGCAGGGAAAATGACAGAATCAAGCGGGATATTTGGAAAGCTGCTGTGGATGGCGTGTATGGCGGCCGCGGTGTTCCTGTTTTATGCCGTGGCCCCGGGTATGAAAGCCGAAGCCCGCGCTCAGGTTGTGCGGGAAACGCGCGCTGTAACATTCACGGAGAAGATCCCCTTTCGCACCGATTACATCGAACTGCCGAATTATTACCGCGGCTATACCGAACACGTCAGCGACGGTGTCATGGGTGAAAAGGAGACAACCTTCCAGGTGGTCTATGAAGGAGGCATCCCGGTGCGGATTGTCTCGGTCCAGTCAAGGGAACTGGCCAAGCCGGTCAACGAAGTGGTGCGGCGGGGTGCGAAGGTGCTCGAAAGCCGGACTGTGGACGGCGGCGCCTCGAAGGTATCCTTTGCAAACCCTCTCAAAGGGCGCGGATGGCTTTCCGCTGATTTTTATGACTATCATGGACACAACGGAATCGACATCGCAGCGCCACGCGGCACACCGGTCTATGCGGCCGCCGAAGGGAAAGTTTCGCTTGCCGGGTGGTATGGGGAATACGGCCGGTGCGTCATCATCGACCATGCGGATGGTTCCCAGACCCTGTACGGCCACAACAGCGCCCTGATGGTTTCCGCCGGGCAGACGGTGAAACAGGGCCAGAAGATCGCGGAAGTCGGCTCGACTGGGAATTCGACCGGGAACCACTTACATCTGGAGCTGCGGGTGGGCAGCCGTTTTTTGGACCCGCTCATATACTTAGACCAATAAAAATCGACCGCTGCTCCCAGCAGCGGTCGATTTTTTTATTTATTTTCCGATTTATTTTCCGAGGCGGCCTTTTTCTGGTTCTCGGAAACGATTTTGCGGAACAGCTCCATCGACTCACGGATATGGTACCGGCAGTAGGCGCCGGCCATCTCGGAATCACGCTGCTTGATCATCTGAAGCATCCGGTAATGGTAGGTGACGCCGATCTGGTACTTCTTGCGGTTGATTTCATGGGACAGGATGTTCTGGTGGGTGAGCATGCTGTCGCGCAGGTATTCCATGACCTTGGAAATGAACTGGTTTTTGCAGCCGCGCGCGATTTTCAGGTGGAATTCGTTGGCGAAATAATCGTAGCGCTCCTTATTTTTGTAATTTTGAAGCATCTGATAATAGCACTCCTCGAGATCGCGGATCTCCTCCTCGGTGGCGCGTTCGGCGAAGAGTTCGGTACAGTAGGAATCCATAATGTGTCGGAATTCCATCAGTTCCAGCATGTCCTCGGTCTTCATGAGAAAACAACGGATCCCTTCAAGCGAGACGTTGTCCGGATCTTCGACATAGGTGCCGGACCCCTTGACTTTTTTGAGGACGGAAATCGCGGAAAGGCTTGCAATTGCATCCCGGACGGCGATCCGGCTCACATCCAGATGGGCGCAGAACTCGCTTTCCGACCAGATTTTGTCCCCTGGCTTCCAAACGCCGGACTGGATATTGTTGATGATGTAATCGCTGACTTCCTGGCTCGCGTTGTTATTGTAAGACATACCGATACTCCTTTGCTTGCTGGATAAGCTTGGGCTGATTTGCAGTCCACATCAACCCAAGCTTATCATATCATAAATCTTGCCGCGCGTACAGAGTGCATCGAAATAATAATACAACTTTATTATAAAAGAAATATTACAGGCTGGCAATTGAAAGTTTGTACAGGAGATGGGTTGGGGTTTTGTGAAAACCCAATAAAATATGACATGCACACGTGCACAAGACCGCGATATACATAAATTTACCCTAAAAATCTTATAGGATGTGACAAAATAAGCGAAATTCGGTTGACTACAAAACAAAGTTATAATATTATTTACTTGAATAAGCGAGATGTAAAAACGTCAGCTTATATGATTAATTCCAAGAAGTAGATTAGGAGGATCATTATGAAAAAGAGAACCCTCGCAATCATCTGTACACTGGCCATGATGGTATCCCTCGCAGCCTGCGGAGGCAGCAGCGCGCCCGCTTCATCCGCCGCGCCGGCGGCGTCCACCGCTCCCGCGGCGAGCGCTCCCGCTGAGAGCGAAGCCCCGGCTGATGACGGCGAAACCTACACCCTGCTGTTCGGTCACACCCTCACCGAGCAGGACCCGTTCCACGGCGCGTACCTGAAATGGGCGGAAGCCGTCAGCGAGAAGACCAACGGCAAACTGGTCATCGATGTCTATCCAAACAGCCAGCTGGGTGTTGAGGAAGATGTCCTTGAGCAGATGAAACAGGGCACCAACGTTGGCTGGCAGACCGACGCCGCGCGTCTGGGTAACTATGTCAATGAATTCTCTGTCCTGCTTGCCCCGTATTTCCTCGAGAGCCTCGACGAAGTCAAGCAGCTGGTCGAAGGTTCCCCGACAATCGACGGCTGGGAGCAGAAACTGGAAGCCGACCACAACATCAAGGTTATCTCCTTCGCTTATGTCCAGGGCTACCGCAACATCTTCTCGAACAAGAAAGGCACCAGCCCTGCCGAACTCAAAGGCATGCAGATCCGCACCGCAGGCGCTCCGATCTGGGTCTCCGGCGTCAACTCCCTCGGATGCACCGCTGTTTCCCTTGCTTACGGTGAAATGTATAACGGCATCCAGACCAAGGTTGTCGACGGATGCGAGCTGCCGTACATCGCCGCGAACAACCTGAAAATTCAGGAAGTTGCGAAGTACATCCTTGAAACCCAGCACTTCTTCCAGAACAACTTCATGGTCTGCTCCGCTGAGTGGTTCGACGCTCTGCCGGAAGAGTACCAGAAGATCCTGACCGAGGAGTGCGACAAAGCGGGCCTCGAAGTTTCCGAACAGATGGCGAAAGACACCGACGCCGCAAAACAGGCCATGATCGACGCCGGCATGGAATATGTCCCGTATGAAGAGATGGACATCGCCGCGTTCAAAGAAGCCAGCAAGAAAGCCTACGAGGAACTGAACCTTATGGAAGCACGCGATGCGATCTTCGCGGAGCTTGGCCGCACAGCTTAAATGAACAATCGCTATCGCGCGAAAGAAAAGGGCGGAGAATATGAAGAAGTTTTACGAAGGTTTCTGTAAGGTGGAACTGGTTGTGGCGATTTTCGGCCTGGTGACCAGTGTTGCCGTCATCTTTATCTCGGCAATGCTGCGCACTCTTGGAAATCCGATCAACTGGGGAACCGACATTGCGCTGCTCCTGTTCACCTGGAGTACTTTCCTTGGCGCTGACATCGCTTTCCGGGCAGGAAAGCTGGTCAACGTGGATATCCTCTTCAACCGGATGGGCGGAAAGCCGCAAAAGGCATTGAAACTGGTCATTTACCTGATCTGCCTTGTATTTCTGATCGCGATGGTTTATCTGGGTGCAATCCAATCAGTAAAAACCTGGTATCGCGCATTCCAGGGAATTCCTTTCCTCAGCTACACTTGGGTTACCCTGAGCGTGCCGGTGTGTTGTGCGTCCATGGTGGTCACCACATTGATCAAAATGTATCACACGGTGAAAGACGAGGACGAACGCACAGTCTTTTGACATTTTTGAGTTGAAATGTTGCGGCAGGCCGGTCCCACCCGGCCTGCCGCAAGAAATGAAGAGGAGGAATTTGCTTGGTAGTAGTAGTGATTACCTTTATCATACTGCTTGCAATTGGAACACCCGTTGGATTTTCCATTGCGATCTCTGGAACGACTTTTTTCCTGCAGCATCCCGAATTCCCAATTACCACAATCGTTCAGCTGCCGATCTCCCAAACACAGAACATCACCCTGCTTGCGGTGCCGCTGTTTGTTTTCGCCGGCAGCCTGATGAACTCTTCCGGTATCACCGACCGGCTGATCAAGCTTTCCATGCTGCTGTGCGGACACATGCGCGGCGGTATGGCGCAGGTGAGCGTTGTGCTTTCCACTCTGATGGGCGGCGTTTCCGGCTCCTCGAACGCGGACGCGGCGATGGAATCCCGCATCCTGGGCCCTGAAATGAAACGCCAGGGTTACCCGGTGGGCTACACCGGGGCTGTCATCGGCTACACTTCATTGATCACCTCGACCATCCCGCCGGGAGTTGGTATGATCCTGTACGGCACGGTGGGTGAGGTTTCGATCGGACGGCTGTTCGCCGCAGGACTGGCGGCGGGCGTCCTCATGATGGTCATTCTGATGACCACCGTTTCGATCACTTCGCATATCCGCGGATTCAAACCCGCGCGTGAAAAGCGCGCGAGCTTCAAAGAGATCCTCTACTCCCTGGGCGACACCATCTGGGCGCTGATCTTCCCGATCCTGCTGCTGGTTGGTATCCGCATGGGACTGTTTACCCCGTCCGAAGTCGGCGCGTGCGCCTGTGTCTACGCGCTGGTGGTTGGATTCTTCATCTACAAAGAATTGACAATTCCAAAGCTGATTGCAACACTGAAAGAAGCGATTGTGGACGTCGGTGCGATCATGTTCATGATTTCGATGTCCGGTATCTTCGGTTACGGTATCCCGATCGACAAGATCCCGCAGAAGATCACCAACTTCATCACCGGGATCACTTCCGAGCCGATGGTCGTTATGGCGATCGTTGTTGTGTTCCTGCTTTTGTTCGGTATGTTCATGGAGGGCTCGGTCGTCATCCTGCTGCTCACTCCCATTCTGCTGCCGCTTATTAAGAACTTCGGATTTGACCCGATCTTTTTCGGTATCATTATGTCGGTTGTCGTCACCACCGGTATCCTGACCCCTCCGGTCGGCGTTGCGATGTACACGATATGCGGTGTGCTCGACTGTAAGATGCCGGAGTTCCTGAAGGAGAGTATTCCGTTTTTGGTCGCGGTGCTGATAGAGGTGGTCGTCCTGACGATATTCCCGGACATCATCCTGTGGGCACCGAAACTGATGTACGGAACGTAACCCATTTGCCTTCACTTTTACGATAGGAGGATTACCGCTATGAAATATATTCCGCTTGGGAAAACCGGCATCGAGATTTCGGTGCTGGGCATGGGCGGGCATGAATACCTGCCAACCGGGAAATCCCGCGGCTTCAACGAGGATTTTTCGAAGAGCACCACACCTGGCGTGATCTTTGACGGTTTCGGCAACGAGAACCGGCTCAAAGTGCTCAAAGAGTCCTACGATCTTGGGATCAACTTTTACGACGTGACCCAGGATTCCGAGAAGGAAGCGCTCGGGCGCAACCTGAAGCAGATGCCCCCGCCGCGTGAAATTTACATCCAGACCCGTCCGGAAGGGATGGTTTACACCTATGACGAGAATAACGTCAAGATGGGCAACCTCGAGCTGCTGCGCGCGGAAGCGCAGCGCATCCTGAAGCTGCTGCAGCGGGACACCATTGACTTTTTCAACATCGCGCCGATGAAGTGCGCGTTTGACAACGATCCGGAATACCTCGAAAAACTCGGCCGCAACATCGCCGCCCTCAAGCAGGAAGGCCTCATCCGCTTTGCCTGCGCGGACACCTTCTCCGGTGAGGAAACCTATCTCAAGATGATCGAATCCGGTTATTTTGACGTGGTCTACATCAACTACAATTTTGCCGATTACCAGGCGAACCGCAAGGTCCTCAAAGCTGCAAAAGAGCAGGGGATGGGAGTTGTCGACCGCGAGGCCTATATGAAGGGCCAGCTGTTCCATATGGCCAAGGAAGCGGGAATCACCGAGACCGGCGCGCTGGCTGACGCCGCGCTGCGGTGGTGCCTGGCCCAGGATGGGATTGACATGGTTGTTTACGGCACGGGCAAGCCGCACCATCTGCGCAGCGCCGCGGAAGCGTTTGACAAGCCGTTCACCGAAGCGGATCAGAAACTGATCGGCCAGATCAAAACCACCAAACTTTATCAGGAATACGAATCGGCCAAGACCGCAGAGTTCCTGCAGAAGTGACCGGAAGAACGGAGCGTAATTATGGAAGAACTGTATCACAATGAAGTCAAGCGGAAACTGAAGGAAAAGGGCAAGGTTTCCGCGGCATGGCTTCATATGGCAAGCAATGTCTCGGCTGAAATCATGGCAAACGCAGGGTTTGACGTTCTGGTGATCGATGTGGAGCATTCTCCTGTCGATTACCAGACGGTCCTCAGCATGTGCCAGGCGATCAAAGCCACGGGCGCCGCGCCGTTCGCGCGCGCGCCGTGGAACGATCTGATCTCCCTCAAGCGGATTATGGACTGCGGCGTCATGGGCGTTTCGGTCCCGTATGTCAACACCAAGGAAGAAGCGGTCGAAGCGGTTTCCCGCTGCAAGTATCCGCCGTTCGGCGTCCGCGGCATTGCGGGCAGCCCGCGCGCGGCCGGTTACGGAATGAACCGCGGACAATACCTGAGCCGCGCAAACGACGAGAACCTCGTGATGGTCGCGATCGAAACCCCGACCGGGATCGACAACCTCCCCGGCATCATGGAGGTGGAGGAGCTTGACGGCATCTTCATCGGCCCGATGGATCTCTCGACCTCGATGGGCAAGATGGGCCAGATAAACGATCCGGAGGTTCAAGCGGCCATCAAGCGGATTGAGGACATCGTCATCCCGTCGAAGAAATTCCTGGCCACTGTGGCCAACGACTTTGATGGGGCCAAGAAGCTTTATGACAAAGGCTACAACCTCATCATCATGATGTCGGATGTGGTGGATCTGTCGAAGCTGGCTAAAAAACGCGCGGATGAATTCCGGGCATGCTACGGGAAGTAAGGAGGAACGGATATGGCAATCAATGCACCCTCCCTGGCCAACTGCGACCTGCTTCATATGGGGGACCAGGTTGACCAGCTGATTGAAGGCGGCGTGGATTTTGTGCATATCGACCTTGCGGACGGGAATTATGTACCGAACATCCTGTTCCCGCTTTCCATTGTCAAAACCATCCATCAAAAATATCCCCAGCTCACGCTGGACGTCCACCTGATGGTGACCGACCCGTTCCAGTATGTCGAACGGATGGCGGCTGACGGCGCGGATTACCTGAGCTTCCATCTGGACAGCACCAATTTTTCCCGGCGGCTGTTAAAACGCATCCGCGACAATGGCATGAAGGCGGGCGTCATCATCAATCCTTCGCAGCCGATTTCACTTTTGGAGCCGCTGGTGCGCTTTTGCGATATGGTGGTTCTGATGTCGGTCGAACCGGGCTATGCCGGCCAGGTGTTCATGCCGGACGCCATCGGCAGGCTCGAAGAGCTGTGCGAGTTGCGCAGAAGCACCGGGACCGATTTTCTCATCTCGGTGGACGGCGCGATCGATTACCCCAATTCAGTACGGAGCGTCGAAATCGGCGCGGATATTCTGATTACAGGCGTTTATACGGTATTCAACCAGCCGGACGGCCTCGCGGTCGCCTGCAGGCGGTTCCAGAAGGAAATGGATCAGCACGCAATCAGATAGGAGGCATTCTGTCATGAAATTGCTTTCGTTGCCTCAGGACGAGGCGTTTATCAAAGACGTCATCTCTAAAATTGACTATTCCAACGCATTGATTCCAAATTGCACCCAGGAACTGCTCGAAAAAACCTGCGACGAAGCACTGCTTTATGGCTTTGCGGCAGTGGCGGTGTTCCCGGTCATGGGCGCGTATGTAGCCGAGCGGCTGAAGGGCTCCAAAGTTCATGCGCAGGTGGCGGTCGGTTTCCCGATGGGCAACCACATGACCGCGACCAAGCTGAAGGAGGCCGAGCTCGCGCTCGAATCGGGCGTCAATGAGATTGATATGGTGATGAACCTGCACAAGTTCTTCAGCGAGGACTATGCGTTCGTCGGGAATGAAGTGCGCCAGATGGCGGATTTGGCCGCCGGTTACGGTGTGGAAATCAAGCTGATCATCGAGACTGGCTATCTCACCGATGAGCAGAAGCTGACCGCAGGGCAGATTGCGGTCGATAACGGCGCAAAATTCATCAAGACCTGCACCGGTTTTGGCCCGGGGCGCGCCACGGTGCATGATATCGGACTCCTGCTGAATGCGTTCGGCGACAAGGTCAAAATCAAAGCGAGCGGCGGTATCGCCTCGCTCGACGATGCGGCAGGCTTTGTCGCGATGGGCGCAAGCCGAAGCGCGGGCCGCCACAATATCATCGACCAGCTCGAAAAGATGGGTTATAAGCCCTGAACATCTGCTGGGAAGGAGACCTCCATGGGCAAAAAAGACATGTTGGTCGTGAGCGCTCACGCGGCGGACTACTGTACCCGCGCGGGCGGCACGATCGCACGCTACATCCGGGACGGATGGAACGTCCACATCATTGCGCTCACTTATGGTTCGCGCGGGGAATCGGGCGACTACTGGCGCAACACCACCGGCGGTACGGTGGAGGAATGCTCTAAAATCCGTCACGAGGAATCTCAGGCGGCCGCGGATTTTCTGGGTGCCGCAATCGAATTTTACGCTTATAACGATTATCCGCTGACCATGGATGAGGAACGCATCCGGCTGCTCACCAAACGGATTCTGGAAATCCGGCCGGAACTGATCCTTACCCACTGGATCAGCGACCCGCTCAATCTGGATCATGAGATCACGGGAAAAGCGGTGGTACGCGCGCTCAGCAGCGCCGCGCAGATCGGGGCGTTCCCGGATACGCCGGCGCATTATTTCCCCAATGTCTATTTCTTTGAAAGCACCGTCCCGCATTCGGAGTTTAATGAGTTCCGTGCCGATACCTACATTGAGATCGACGACGTCTATGAAATCAAGATGCAGGCGGTCGCAAAGTTTGCCTGTCAGCCGCACCTGGGCGGATATTACACCCATTTTGCCACCCACAGAGGCTTTCAGGCCAAGGATTGGGCCAAACGTGGGATTCAGTATGCGGAAGGCTTCAAACGGTACCTCCCTTATGTGGGGACGCAGTTTCCTTTGACAAAACGGTAAACGCAGCAACAAAAGGAGTGAAAATCGATGCGAGAAAGCATTCACAAATATTTCAAAGTAGGAACGATCCAGTGGATGAGCCACCCTGGGCGGGAGCTGCTGGAAAGCCTGAAGACGATCGCATGCGACGAATTTTTCGATGCGGTGGAAGTGTGCAAAGTCGG
>NZ_QSBX01000016.1:0-76632 GCF_003465835.1 Anaerotruncus sp. AF02-27
GGGGTCCGGCCCTTTTTCGTTTCGATTGGATGTCTCTCCGGGCGGAAAATCAGGCCTGCCGTGCGGCTGAGCGCAGATTGTCCAGCACTTTTTTGCTGAGCAGCTCCGCCGCCTGCGCGGTGCGGCCCGCAGACACGTCCCTGCAGGTCACGTTCGGCAGTGCAAAAAAGCCGTCGCTGACACTGCCCGCGGCGGCCCGCGTGTCACAGAAAAAGTAGTTGCTGCTGTCGCCGCGCACCCACTGCTCCAGCGCGGCCGGATCGAACCCCGGGCCGATGGAGGTGTTGAACAGGATTTTTCCGCTGCCCAGCTGCGCAAACTCCGGCGCGCCCAATAAGAGCACATTTTTATTCAGGCAGGTGCAAACCACCTGGCTGTCGCGCAGCAATTCGTGCAGCGGCGTGAAGCGCATCCCCTGCGCCTGCGCGTCCGGCTTTGGGGAGCGGCAATAATAGGAGATATTTGCCCCGAGCAGCTGAAGCGCGTCCGCAATCATCCGGCCGGAGGTTCCCAATCCCACGATGCCTACCTTCAGGCCGGTGATCTCCGCAGCCTGCTCATACAGGCGGGGCCGGTCGAACCCGTGAAGCAGGTCGATCAGCTCGTGCAGCACATACTCCACCACGCCCCGGTCGCCGTAATCCCGAATCCCCAGAACTTTCACGCCCAGTTCCCGGGCACAGGCAATATCCACATTGGCGCTTTCCTCGGAATACAGGCTACAGCACATCCCGATATATTTCAGGTTGGGACAGCGCCGGATCACCGAAGCGCCGATCCGGGAGGTGTAGCTCACCAGCACGGCGTCGGAATCGCCGATCCGCCGCAGGATCTCGTCGTCATTGGCCGGCACATCGGAAAACATGCAAACCTGCCGCGCATAGCCAAAAAGCTCCTGCTGGGCCCAGGGAAGCAGGCTCACCGGCTCAATCGCGGTTAATTTATCAAACACAGCAGACCCCTCCTTATTGAAATGCGATGGGGGAGATCAGGTTGCGCAGCAGCGCGACCACGCTCCAGCCCGCGATGGCACTGGTGCTGGAGTAGATATCCACAACCGCCTTTACCCCTTTAATTTCGGCGGTGATCTGGTGGTCATCGCCCAAAAAGCCCGGTACGCTTGTAATTTTTACCCCGGTAATCTGCGGCCCGGTAGTGGCAAGTGCAGTGGCCACCGCGACGTTCACCTTTGTGGGGAACAGGGCGATGGCATCTTTCGCGCAGCCATCGAACACGGTGCTCTCCCGCCGCGCCTTTATCAGCTCCTCCTGAAAGACGGGGGTGTTGCGCAGGGATTCGGGTTCCTTCCGGGTGGAGATGCCCGCCTGTTCAGAATATCCTTCGGCCTGTGCCATCAGGGATATGGTCTGCAGGACGTCAAAACCGCCGATGGCGCCGCTTGCAAGATGCACCTGCGTACCGTTTTCCAAGGCCGCGGCCTTGACCTGCTCATAGAATTCCGCATCCGCGAACGCGCCAATGGAGAGCACCACCAGATGCGCGCCGCCGCCCAGCACTTTTAGCGCCAAATCCCGGACGGTTTGGACGCTCGCGGCTTCCGCCACATAATCCGGCCGCAGCTTTAGCAGCTCCTCGATGGTATCGCATGCTTTGCAGCCGGCCAGGACGGCAGTTTTTTGAGCGGATTCCCGTGTGCGGCTCATCACGCCGACCAATTCATATCCTTCGAGAAGGCCGTCTGTATATGCCCTCGCGATAATATTTCCCAGATATCCGCAGCCCACAAGGGCCAGTTTTTTCGGTTTCATGGAATTTCCCTGCTTTCTGTGTAGTGATTGCCGGTATCTTTACCCATAAGGATACCATACCTGCTGATGCCGCACAACGGTATTCCTTCATTTTTTGTATTTCCGGGCCCGATAAAATGGCTGCTGACGGCGGGAATCGATGAAACGCCAAAAAACCGCCCCGCCGGCCGGAAAAGGACGGCGGGACGGCGGGACACCCAAAGGGCCTTCGCATCCGTCAGACACGAGTTTTGATCTGATGATAGGAATAGATCCGGAAATTGTAGGGATCGAGCCGCGCGGCGGCGGCAATTTCGGTTTCCGCCTGTTCCCGCTTGCCAAGACCAAGGAGCGCATAACCGCGCAGGATATGGCCATTGACAAGATTCTGCTTTTCAACATCGTACTCAAAAGGCATGGGGCAGGGTGAACCGACGCCATAATAAGTCCGCAGATCTTTGTCAGCGATCAGAGAATCGCCGGAGGAAAGCATCTCCGCCAGCACAGCGTTTGCCTCGGAGAAACGGGAGAGCTTTCTGAGTGCCAGGGCCCGGAACAAGGACAGCTCTGAAACGGCGGCTTTATAGACCGAAGCCTCCCCGTAGGCTTTCTGTGCGGCGTCCTGCTGGCCTTTCGTCTCCAGGAGACGCCCGAGATAATAATAGATGTGGGCTTCCTGGTTGAAGAAGGTCTTTGCTTCGCCATAGGATTTCGGCATATTCACGCCGGCATGATAGATTTTTTCCGCTTCGTCCGCCTGTCCGTTTGCGGCGAGCTCATTGCCATAGAGGACATGCATCCACGCATGCTGTTTGGTGAGGTTTCCCTCTCCGCCCTCGTAGATGTGGAAATGCTTGACAGCGGCCCGGCGGATGGCTTCCTTGTAATCTCCCTGCAGGCAGAGCAGGACGATCTGGTCGAGATAGCAGTCGTCGCGTTCGGCCAAAAGATCCGGATGCTTTTCATAGACCGCGAGCCGTTCCCGTGGGGAGACGTTGCTGTTTTTGAGCAGCTGCTGATATTCAAACAGCAGCCTGGGATCCGGCTTATATTCCATCGCCTTTTCCATGCAGACGCGCGCCGAAGCGTAATCCCCGCGCTTGTCGAAATAGGCGAGGCTGAGGTTCCGCAGGGCTTTGGCGTGTTTTGGCTCCCGCCGAACCGCCTCCTCCCAGCAGAGGATGGCTTCCTCGTACCGGAAGCGGTCATAGTAGAGGCTGCCCAGATAGTAACAGGCATTGGAGTCGTCCGGGTTATGCCGGATGGCGAAGTTCAGGATCTCGATATCCTGGAGCCGGGACGGGAAACAGGTCCCGGTTTCCAGATGCGCCGCGCGCAGCAGGTCCTGTGTGAACTCCCTGCCGCATTGTCCGAGACAGTAGGCCCGGTAATAGGAGAACAGCGGATAATCATTTCCGGCGAGATTGAGCACACGCAGCGCGTCCTCAAAAAGGCCGGCCTCCAGATAATCACATACCACGTCGAGAAAATTTTCCGGTTTCTGGCCAAAAATCTCCGCGATGCCCGTGTCCTTTCCGGTGAGGAACAGATATTCAAATCTGCTCCAGAGATCCAGGGAATCCGCCCGCATATTGTTCCGCGCGATTGCTTCGGCCTCGGCTTTGCGTCCGAGCCGCCGCAGGGCGGCAGCTTCCAGATTCCGGGCGCGCAGGTGCCCGGCGTTCAGCCCATAAGAAACGCCGGCCTTTTCAATCGCGTCACAATAGCGCCCAGCGGCGCAGTCCAAGGCGGCCAGCTTATAATATGCGGCGCTTCTATGGGAATAGTTCCATCCCGCGCGATGCAGAACATCGCAGGCCTCGGCGGTTTTGCCCAGATAGCAGAGCGCCACCCCTTTGAGATAGAAGGATTCTGTATCGGTGGGATGTTGGTTGCGGGAGGTCAGGCGTGCAATTGCGACGTCGCAGTGGTTCACGCATTCATCAAATTTGCCGTCCTTCAGCGCCAGGCGGGCCATGGCGGTATTGCAGCGAATATCGCCGGGGTCCCGCCGGAGCCCTTCCCGGTAGTAATCCCGTGGGTCAAAGTTATGCTGCTTATACTGTTCCAGATGGTAGCCGTTGAGATAGAGTTCCTCAACCGTCTTCATTTCCGACGGCCTGATCACAGGCTTGCGCACCTCGATCGGCTTTTTCTGCCCGCGGACATACGGTTGGTAGGAAACCAGGGTTCTGCCGTCCGCCGAGATGAGTGAAACGGTGAGGGAATAAAAATCGCGTCCTGCGAGCGGAATGGTTTTGAGATAGGCGGTTTCGGGAGCCATGTCGACGGTTTCGGAGAAAACAGTCCCGTTTCCAGCCGTGACCAGAACTTTGCAGCCGGGGAACACGCCCGTGACGTTGAATCCGATGAACAGCTCGCCGCCGCGCTGCTCCATATTCATCGCGGCGTCCATGGTGGCGTTTTTCACGTCCCCGATGTCGTGAATCGCATACCAGTACTGCTCGAATTCGCGGGTCTCGTAGGGCTGAAGCCAGGTGAAATCCGGCTGGTTGTCGGTGTACACGCCGGTCATCAGCTCGATGTAGGGCCCGTTTTCGTCGGTCAGGTTCGAGCACCACATTTCCCCGAAATCCCCATGACCCCAGGTCCACATTTTTTTACCAGGGGCGATATGATGGTCCGCGGTGGTGACAATCCCCTTCTGGATGCCGCTGTCGTAACCTGCCACGAAATCCATGTCCGACTGTCCCTGGGAAACCAGGAACGAGGAGGGCACTTTTACCGAATCGTAACGGGACAAATCGGTGCCCGCACCGTAATCGAAGGGCCGGGCAGTTTTGTAAACTCCCTTTGCGATGGGCCATTCGATGACCGCCCGCCGGTCGTGGTCGTTCACCCATTCGACATCCGGCGGGAAGATGGTCCTGGTGTTTTCATTGACCGGGACCGCGAGGTTTGCCCACCACATAAAAATCTGGGGGAGGTCGGTCCGGTTGTAAACACGGATTTTTGCCTTGATGTAGCTGCGGCCCGGGTCCAGGGTGATTCCGGCGGCGCCGCGCATCCTGTAAAAGGGTTCCACCTCTCCTGTCCAGACGGTGGCCCCGCCATCCGGGTTTTCCTCCAGAGTGGCCTCTAAAGGCATAAAGGTGGTTGGGCGGTGGTGCTGCGGGAAGTTGAATTCTATGCCGCCCGAAATCCAGGCGCCGGCCAGCCCCACCAGGGCGGGCTTGATGACCTCGTTATGATAAATAAAATCGTAATCCCCGGTTTTGTCGTATCCGCGCAGGATTTTTCCGCCAATGGCAGGCAGTACCTGCGTTTTGACATATTCATTTTCCAATGTGTAAACCTCGTAGGATACGTCCTGTTTTTCGTCGGTGATACCGTCCGAATAGGGCAGCGGATATAATCTTCCGGAAGCCCCTTGATAGGGCTTCTTTTCGAAGAACATGGGCAAATCATTCGGCTTTTTTGGCACATAGGTCGGAATGATCTGCTGCTGTTTTCGAGTTATCACTTTTTTGCTCATAGCGATCTCCTTTGTTTGGTATTCGGAACCTGGGGGCGGGCCGCCTGAAAAATGGCGATGGAACCACGCATGGCGTTTCTTTTGGTTTTATTCTAGAGAATTGCAGAATAAGAGGCAAGATAAAGAACGCTGTAAAAAATCCCAACATTCTTGTACCTTGCAGATAGAATGGTTTTCCTTTTAAATGGATTTGTGTATAATAGAATAAAAAGGAAATACCGTACGGAATGGAGTCATCATGAGTGAAGTTCTGATATTTTTAGAACCCGCATATTCCGGCAGCATGTGGTGCCAAAACCTGCTTGACGGGCTGTTGGGCGTGCTAAAGCTGAAAAGGATTCCATACAGGATCATCGGTTCCCTGAAGGAAATAAGAGAAAACCGGTATATTTTTTTAATCGGTTCGAACAACACCTGGGTGAAGGCGGTCCTGCGGGCGTGCAACGAAATTGGGACCTATCCGATTTTGCTCTGCAACCAGACCTACCACAAGTTCAATGCGGATTACAGCGCGATCTGTTCGGATGTCGCGGGGTCGATGAAGCATCTGGTGGGGATTCTGGATTCCATGAAACGCAAGAGAATCGCACTGTATGGGGTAAATCCGCAGTCGGTTTCAGACGAAGGACGCAAGGATAGTTTCCTCGTGGCTATGGGCGGTCGGGGCCGCGGGGATATCTTTATCAATAACGGCTCGCTGCAGCAGTGCTTTGCGCGTTTTTTGCTGCGGGCGCAGGAATACGACACGGCAATCTGCACGAATGATTTCGCGGCGATTTCACTGGTCCGGCACCTGAAGGAACAGCGGCCTGAGCTGCTGGACCGCCTCACGATCATTGGCTGCGCCGAAGCGCGCCTGACCGGGCACTATGCTGATCGGATACACTCGGTGCGCCTGAATTTTGAGGAATATGGAAAAGCGGCGGTGGTCACGCTTGGCAGCCTGCAGAAAACACCCTGCATTTCCAATATCGTCATGATGATAAAATGGGACTGCTCAGCGATTGAGAAGCTCCAGCCGGGTCAATCAGAAAAGACGGAGATCAAAAAGTCTGCGCTGCCGGTGGAGATGCAATGCACCGAAACCTTTTACAATGACGGCGAGCTGCGGGAAATGATGCTGGTGGAGCGCCTGCTCTGCGAATGCACCGAGGTCGAACGACTGATCCTCCGAAAAATTATGGAGGGATCTTCTTACGAAAAGATCGCGGAAGAGTGCTTTTTGATGGAAGGAACCATCAAGTACCATGTCAAAAAAATGGGCAGCCTCTGCCGCGTAAACGGAAAACGCCAGCTGGTGGAGCTGCTGCGCAAATATCTCCTGGGCAGTGTCTGAACGGGCCCAAAACAAAAAGCACCCGTCAGGGTGCTTTTTCAAAAGGTGCTCCAAATAATGGACGGCTGGTTATCGCGGGCCGGAAAAAGTGTAACGTCTGCTGTAAGTGGTTGATTCGCCGGGTTTGAGCGCAATGCCGCAGAAGGTTTCCGGGCAAAAGGCGTCTTTGTTGTTCCAGCTGTAAAAGTTTACGACGGGGAACAGATCCTCCACAAGCACCGAAAGCGGCGAATCGTCGCGGGTGAGCTTCATCCAGTGGGTTTTCATCCCTTCATACCCATGCACCCAGAACGCGGTGGATGCGGTCGCCTGGTCGAATGCGGCCACCCGGTAGGCGTCACGCTCGATCAAAAGGCTCCCGCGCCGCAGCGTTGGCGCAATGGAATAGGGAAACTGCAGCCGGTAGCCGCGGTCCACCCCATCCGCGCCAAAGCGGAAAAAGTTATGGCTGAATTCCGTGGCGCGGATCTCCTTTTCGCCCACGTTGTGCAGGGTGTGTGTAACCGTCAGAACGGTACCCTGGAGGGAAACTGTCTTGCGCTGGTCGACCGCGATTCCGTTGCAGAAATGGGGAAGGGTATGGAAGGCGGCTTCCGTATCGTTTTGGCAGAGGACTTCCCGCTCAAACGGCGTTACTTCGTATGCCTTGGTGAACTGAAATGGGAGGGTGTCGCTCTTTTTCAGAAGCCCGACCCCGATCATTGGAAAGGAATCAGCGAAAGCGGTACTGTCATAAATGGATGTGTCGGCCCACTCGAAGACGCTGCACAGCCCAATCCCGCCGAGTCCACAGCCGCCGTCGGACGCAATCTCACGGGAAAGGAAGGTGGATTTCCCATAAAGCGTCACCTGCTTGACGATTCCGCTCCAGTCGTAGCGGGAACCGCGATAGTCGCTCCCAATGTCCGAGATCTCCACAGTCAGAGCATTGTTATGCAGAATCATTGCCGTCACATCCTCAATCTTTAAAAATTGTTCATATTGCATATTGACTTTTGTGTGAAAACAATATAACATCTAAAATATCAAATGTCAAATATATGATTTTGGGATGGGAATAGAGGTATGCAGGATTTCATTGAAACCAACTCCACCGTTGCATCGCGCGTGACTGAAAAGCTGCGTTCGGATATCATCACCAAAAAAATCGCTGCGGGCAGCAGAATCACGATTAAGGAGATCTCCGAGCGGTATGGCACCAGCAATATGCCGGTGCGGGAAGCCTTTCGAATCCTTGAGGGCGAAAATCTTCTGAAGTTCAGCGCCTATAAAGGCGCGGAGGTTTTAAAAATTGACATCAGCTTTATCAAGGACATCTATGGGGTTCTGCGGGCTTTGGAGGATCTGATCTATGAAACCGCACTGCCGGCTGTGGATGACGAGCTGCTGGACCAGCTGACAAAAACCAATGAAAAGATCAGGTCGCTCCAGGATCATCAGGTTGCTGCCTATGTGGATCTCAATACAAGCTTTCATCAGCTTATCATTGCGCGGGGCACAAATGAAAAAGCTATCAAGCTTTACACATACTATAACCGTCTGATCAGGGAGATCAGAAAGAGCTACACCCCTTCCTTTGAGCGGATCAAACAGGTGATCCCGGAACACGAAAGCATTATCGGTGCACTGAGGGAAAAGGACGTCCTGAAGCTGAAGGCCGCCGTCGACACACATGTTATGAACGCCCAGAAAAACTTCAGTGTGCAGTACAATTCGGAGAACTGACTGTTCCGCATGGGGAAAGCGCCGCATGTTCGATGCGCCGTTGTAGGCCGTGGAAAAATAAAAGAGGGTCCCCATCCTTTTTTATTTAAAATATCAAATATCAAATATCATAAACGGGGGGAGAAAAATGAATCTGACCTGGCTGGGGCAGGCCGGTTATTACCTGGTAAGCCCGGGCGGGCTGCGGATCATGATAGACCCATACCTGTCGGACGCGCTGCGCAGGGCCCAGGGGGAGGATTTCCTGCGGGAAGTTCCGATTGACCCTGCCTGGTGTCAGGCGGAGACCGACGTACTGGTCATCACCCATTGCCATGCTGATCATATGGACTTTGAAACGCTTGACTGCCTATTGCTGCGGGATCATCCCGTCAGCGTTCTGGCACCGCTCAATGTCTGGCAGATCCTGCGGGCGAGGTACGGAGGCGCGCATAATTACATCCAGTTTGACCATGGGATCGAGGTGAGCATCGGGGACGTGCTGTTTTGTTCGGTGTTCGCGGCGCACAGCGACGAGCGGGCGATTGGGATCCTCCTCCAAAGCCCGGACTGTGTTCTTTATCACACCGGGGACACCCTCTGTCACCGGAGGATATTCGAGGAGATCGACCGCCGCGTCAACGCCCTGCTGCTCCCCATCAATGGGCAGGGGAACAACATGAACGCCGTGGATGCAGCCCGCTTTACAAGAAGGATCCAGCCGGATCTGGTGCTTCCAATGCATTTTGACATGTTCCGGAAGTTCGGATGCGGCGTCGGGGATTTTTACGCGCAGTTTACCGCTGACGAACAGAAGAAGATCCTGGTTCCGGAGCATTACAAAGAATATTGTTTATGGTTTGGAGAGTCGAAATGAGGATAACAGAGATACATACCTATACCGTGTTCATGTACCGTACCAACTATGTGTTCATTGAAATTGAAACTGACGAAGGGATCACCGGCGTTGGGGAGGGTACCCTCGAATATAAGGAACACGCTCTGCTGGGAGCGGTTGAAGATATCCGGCGGGTCCTGATCGGCAGGGACCCCCGGCAGATTGAAAAGATCACGTCCGAACTTTACCGGGATTCCTACTGGCGGAACTGCGCGGCGCTGCAAAGCGCGGTGTCGGCTGTGGATATGGCACTTTGGGACATCAAGGGCAAGCTGCTGGGGGTTCCGGTGTACGAGCTGCTTGGCGGGAAGGTCCGGGACAGGGTCCGCATGTATGCGAACGGCTGGTTTGCCGGTGCGAATACCCCAGAAGAGTTTGCCTCGGCCGCAAAAGCGGCAAAAGAAAAAGGCGTGACAGCGCTCAAATGGGACCCATTTGGAAAAGCGTATCTCTATATGGATCGCGGCGAACTGGCGCGGTCGATCGAGACAGTGGAAGCGGTACGCGCCAGCGTGGGCAGCGAGGTGGATCTGCTCATCGAGGGGCACGGCCGGTTCGATATCGAAACTTCGGTGCGCGTTGCCCAGGCGCTCAAGCCGTTCGAACCCATGTTTTTCGAGGAACCCACGCCTCCGGACTCGATCGACGCGCTTGCCGAGGTGCGCAGAAAATCGCCGGTTCCCATTGCGGCCGGGGAACGGCTTTATGCGCCGGTCGCCTTCCGGGATTTTCTGGAGAAGGGCTGTGCGGATTTCATCCAGCCGGATGTCAGCCATTGCGGCGGCATCTCCGCGATCAAAAAGATCGCCTCTATGGCGGAGAATTACTATGTTGCGGTTGCCCCCCACAATCCGAGCGGCCCGGTGGCGAACGCGGCCACGCTGCAACTGGCGGGATGCCTGACAAACTTTCGGATACTGGAAATTATGATGACCGATATGAGCTGGCGGAAGCGGCTCACGGATGAACGGGTGATTTTTGCGGACGGGACAATTTTGATTCCGGACCGGCCGGGGTTGGGGCTTTCCCTCAACCGGGAGGAGTGCGGCGCGCATCCTTTCCAACCGGTTGACCTGCGGCATTACAAAGGGTCACTGACAGATATCCGTCCCAGAGACGCGGCGGAATATTATTTTGAGGGGATCTAGCAGTGCGAAAAATACACAAAACCGCATCGCGGACGTCGCAAAATTACGAGCGAAAAGTATAAAAAAGCTTTCCTTTTTTACGAGATAATTTGACTTGTGCCAATAAAAGCATTTTCTTAAAATGAAAGCGGCGGGTTTCTCAGTCCATACAGAATATCCGGCTGGGAGGACCCGCTCCAAAAAGGAGCGTAAATGATGTTTGATCTGAATGGGAAAGTCGCATTGGTAACGGGGTCATCGGCGGGGCTTGGCGCGGCGATCGCGCGCTGCATGGCGGACGCCGGCGCGGATGTGGCGGTAAACTACGTGTCGCCGTCCTCTGCGGAAAAAGCTGAACGGCAGGCGGAGTATATCCGTTCAAAAGGCCGCCGGGCGGCGGTGATCCAGGCGGATGTCGCCAAAGAGGCGGACGTCAGGCGGATGATTGACACGGTCCACCGGGAATTCGGAAGACTGGATATCCTGGTGAACAATGCGGGCATCAACAGCAATTTTAATATTGACAACATGACGCTCGAGGCGTGGCAGAAGATCCAGGACGTCAATATCACCGGAGGATTTCTCTGCAGCAAATACGCCCTGCCGGTGATGCGCGAGCATGCATTCGGCAGGATCATCATGATCAGTTCAATGGTGGGCGAACAGGGAGCTCTCTTTGGGCAGGTTCACTATGCGGCCACCAAAGGGGCGCAGATGTCCTTTGCGAAGACGCTGGCACGTACAGTGGCCAAAGAGAACATCACCGTCAATTCGATTGCGCCGGGGGTCCACATGACCGAGACGCTTCATGAGATTCTGGTGGAATCGGATCCGCACCGGATGGATAAGACGATACCGATGATTCCGATGGGAAGGCTTGGCACCTGCGAGGAGGTGGGTTATGCGGCGGTATTCCTCGCTTCGGAAGAGGCTTCCTACATCACGGGTTTGACCGTCGATGTAAACGGCGGAATGTATATGAGATAACGATAAGTTAAGGAGGGAAAGCTATGAGGGCTGTCACAAAGCTGTTCGACAAGCTGGAATGGCTGTTAAAACAGATTTCATCCTGCCTGATGGTGGTTTTCACGTTTCTTGTATTCCTGCAGGTATTTACAAGATACTTTCTCAATTTCCCGCTGAGCTGGACCGAACAGCTCGCGAGGTACTTGTTTATCTGGATGATCATGCTCTATATGCCGGTACTGATGCGGCAGAAGGTCAATATGTCCTTCGATATTCTGCTTAAGCGCCTCCCCAAAAACATCCAGGAAATCTTCTTTTTGTTCTGTGAACTCATGATCGCAGTGTTTGCAATCATGTATCTCACCAGCGGAATTGAATTCTGCACCGCATTTCAGGAGAAAATTCTGATCGGCATCAATATCAAAGCGGTTTATATCTATTCCGCACAGATTGTCGGGTCGGGGATGCTGCTGCTGTTCACGCTGGAGATTATGTATTATCACTTTATGGAAATGATTGGCAAAAAACGGGCGGAAGGGGGACAGACAGAATGATTGCACAGCTGTTTATTGTGTTTTTTGTACTTATGATGCTTGGCATGCCGCTCGCTTACGCAATGGCGACCGCTTCCGGCCTCTGCTTCTTTTTGACGCCGGAGCTGCCAAACCTCACCATGGCGCAGAAAATGTTCACCGCAATGGACTCTTTTTCGATGCTGGCGATCCCGTTCTTCATGTTCGCCGGGTCCCTGATGAACGAGACCGGCATCACGGAAAAAATCATCGCATTTGCCAAAACGATTGTCGGCCACTTCCGGGGCGGCCTTGCGCAGGCAACGGTTGTGACGGGCGTCATGCTGGCGGGCAAATCCGGTTCGGCCAACGCGGACACCTCGATCCTCGCCAAGATCATGGTCCCGGCGCTGGAAAAAGAGGGGTATGAAAAGGGGTTCAGCTGTTCGCTGGTCGCGGGCTGCGGCGCGCTTGCCCCGGTTATCCCGCCGAGCATTATGATGGTGGTCTATTCCGGCGTGACAGCCATATCGATCGCAAGCCTTTTCATGGCGGGCATCGTGCCGGGACTGATCATCGGCGGCGGCTACCTGATTGTGAACTATCTCTACGCGAGAAAACGCGGGATTCCCAAATCGCATTTCGTTGGCCTGGCAGCGGTATGGAAAACCTTTAAAAAGGCGATCTGGGCGCTCATGATGCCACTCATCATCATCGGCGGCATTATGAGCGGGATGGTCACCGCCACCGAGTCGGGAATGATCGCCACCGTGTATGGGCTTATTTATGGGTTCGCATCGAAAAACCTCACCCTGAAAACGCTCAAAAAGTGTATTGACGACGCGGTCAGCGCAACGGTCAACCCGATGCTGATCATCTCGTTTGCGGGCCTGTTCGGCTTCCTGATCACCTATAACCATTTCTCTGAGCTGGTGATGGGAATTATGAACGGCATCACCACCAATCCATATATGATCCTGATCATCATCAGCATCATCCTGCTCATCGCGGGGATGCTGCTGGACGCGAACGCGGCGCTGCTGATGCTGGTTCCCATCTTTGCCCCGCTCATCAGTGTATACGGATACGATGAGATCCATTTTGCGATGGTTTGCATCCTGACGCTGGTTATGGGCGGTATGAGCCCGCCGGTGGCGATGCTGCTTTATATCGCGTCAAGCTGTACGGAGACTCCGCTTGATCAGGTGGTAAAGCATATCTGGCCGTTCCTGGTTGTGAACTATGCGGTGGTTATTTTGGTGATATTCTGTCCGATCATTGTCACCTGGCTTCCGGCTCTCATGTAGGGCGGTAAAAAAGCTGCGGCAGGCTTTGGAAGCAAAGAGGGGATGATTTGCACTAAAAATGCGGTAACGGAAAACGGATCGTATGAGTAGGAAGCAGAAACTGCAATCTATGTTAGAGAAGGAGAAGATTATGAAAAAAAGAGCACTGGGAATTTTATTGGCGGTCTGTATGACGGTGGGAACACTCCTGGGCGGATGCGGATCGAAGGAAGCGACGGCCGCACAGCCTTCACAGGCCGCGCAGCCGTCGCAGGCGGCGTCCGCGGAGTCTGGATCAGCGCCAGCCGCCCCGGCGGAAGAATTCACACAGATTGAAATGCGCCTTTCCCATCACAATGCGCAGAATCAGCCGATTCATGAAGCCTTTGAAAAATGGGTCAGCCTGGTGAGTGAAAAGACCGGGGGCGCGGTCAAGATCAGCGTTTTTCCGGCGGCTTCGCTCTATAATCAGGAGGACGCCCTGGATGCCGTAAAAGCGGGCGCGCTTGAAATGGCGCTGGGAGATACCAGCGTAATTTCCAATATCCAGCCCGAGTATGCACTTTTTTCCTATCCATTCCTGCTGGACAGCTACGAAGCGGCGGAAAAAGTCATTCTCGGCGACATTGGCAGGAGCGTCGATGAAAAATTTGTTGCGGACAACGGGATCAGGCCGCTTGGCTGGACCTGGAACGGATACCGCAATATCTGCTCCAATAAGCCGCTGACCTCCATGGCGGACTGTAAAGGGCTGAAGCTGAGGAGCCCCGGCGCGGACGTCTACCTCAATACCTTCAAAACCTTGGGAATGGCCCCGCAGGTTATCTCCTGGTCCGAGGCGTATTCCGCGATGCAGACCGGTATTGTCGACGGTGTTGAAAGCTCGCTCGAAGCATTCTATACCCAGGGTTTCTACAAACTCGGCGATAACATCTGCCTGTCCCACCACATGCTTTCCACCATCGGGCCGATCATCAACGAGGATGTGTGGCAGAGCCTCAACGAAAATACCCAGAAGGTCCTGCTCGACGCATGGGCGCAGTGCCAGGCGGATCTCAACAAGACCTCGATCGAAAATGACAATAAATATCTGGAAGCGCTGAAGGAAGAGGGATGCAATATCACCGAATTCTCCGACAAGGATCAGATTTTTAATACCTTCTCTGAGATGTGGGATACCTCTGCCACGGAAATCGGTGCAAAGGATATCCTGGATCAGATTAAAGAGACTGTAAAAGGATAATCCGCCGCCAGAAACGTATGCAAAAACGGCCGTAAGTTCCTTTTGGAAAATGTGCGGAACATCCCGCGCATGACAAATAAACGGAGCCCGGATCAGTGTTATGCTGATTCGGGCTCCGTTTATTTGTCTGTAAGTGTTCTGATTTATCAATTGGTATGTGCAAATGCAACAAACAAAATGAATAATATATAGCATAACAGAGAAAAGTGGATAGATTATTGACATAAAAGGACGCATATGCTTTAATATTGTCAGACAATCGTACTAACATTCAATCATACAATATTGCTTGAAGAAGTGCGGTCGGACAGATATGAAAAGGAGAATTGATATGAAGAAAAGATTTGCGGCATTACTCGTTGGTCTCATGGTGGCGGCTACCGGCCTTATGACCGCCTGCGGCGGCGGAACCTCCGCCTCCTCCGCGGCCCCAGCGGCTTCCTCCGCCCCGGCTTCCTCCGCGGCAGCCGATTCCGCAGCCCCTCAGGAGGTCGTTTCCTTCAAAATGGTAGGCAACAACTCCTCCGCCCTTTCGACCGAAGCGGCAAAAAAAATTGCGGCGATTATTGAAGAAAAGTCCGGCGGCTCCCTCAAACCGGAGCTCTACCTCGAAGGCCAGCTCGGCGACAATGACGAGGACCTTTGCACCGGCCTTTCCGAAGGAAACTATGAGATGCTGCTCAATGCGGAAATGCTCTTCAACTGGGCGGTTCCCGAGTGGATGGAGCTGTTCAACATGGCGTTCATCTTTGAGGATCAGCAGCACCTGCAGAAGTTCTGGGAGAGCGATATGGGCAAAGACCTGGGCCAGATGCTGATTGAAAAGTACGGCGTGCGCGCTTATCTCGACACCATCGCGCTGCGCGGACCGCGTTATCTGACCGCGAACAAAGAAATCAAATCGGTTGCTGATATGGCCGGCGTCAAGCTGCGCACCCCGAACAACGCGGGTGTTATCGCTTCCTGGCAGGCAACCGGAGCGAACGTCACCCCGGTTGCCTGGGGCGAGCTGTTCGGCGCGCTGCAGAGCGGAATCGTGAACGCGCAGGAAAACCCGCTTGCGAATATCGACCAGGCCGGACTTTATCAGGTGCAGAGCTATCTGATGCAGACCGAACATCAGTACACCAACTACTTCATGTACTTCAATGACGCCTGGTATCAGACCCTGACCGCCGAACAGCAGGCAATCATCAGCGAGGCGATCGATGAGGGCTTCAAATGGCACAACGAGCAGGTCAACGCCGAGGATGAGCAGTTCCTGAAATCCTTCCAGGAAAAGGGCATGACCCTTGTAACAAAGGACCAGATCGACATCGACTCCTTTAAAGAGAAGATCATCCCGGCGCTGCTGGAAGAAAATAAAGACCTCTATCCGGAAGGCGCCTACGAGAAAATCCAGGCTCTGAAAGACTGATTTGAAAGGGGAGCTCCCAGGTGGGCAAAATTGCAGCGGCAATGGCCAAGCTGACCGGCTGGCTGGAAAAGGTCGTCAAAGTGATTGCAATTGCACTGTTGGTGGTCCTGGTCAGCACGGTATTCTTCCAGGTGGCAAGAAGGACACTTACCGGAAAATCCTTTATCGAAATTGAAGAATTCTCAATCATAATGGCTTCGTGGTGCGCCTTCATGACAGTTGCCTATGCGGTGCGCAGAAAGGTACATGTCCGCATCGAGGTGTTCACTGATAAGCTCCCGTTCCATCTGAAACACAGCTTGATGCTGGTGATCCAGGCAACGATATTTGTGGCAAGCGTCCTGCTGGTCAAATACGGCTGGATGCTCGGACAGAAGAAGATGATGGTCCCGCTGACCGTCCTGCCGCTCCATTCGGGCTGGTGGTATTTCTCCTTCCCGGTCGGCATGGCGTTTGCCTGTGTGTTTCTGCTGGACAATGTGATCCAGGAGGTCGCGACGCTCAAAAACGGACCGGCGGCTGCAGATTTGCAGCCGCCGGAGGAAAGCGGGGTGTAAGAGATGGTTGTGGTACTGGGATTTATCCTGATGATTATTCTGGGTGTGCCGGTCGGTTTCTCGATGGTTCTTTCGGCTTTTTTCTATGTCGTCCTCACCGGATCGGTTTCGCTCACCTTTATCCCGCAGGCAATGATCAGCGGCGTTTCCTCCTATACGATGCTGGCGATTCCGTTTTTCATGCTCGTGGGTGAGCTGATGAACAGCAGCGGCATCACAAAACGTATCTTCCATTTTGCAAACTGCTGCGTCGGCCACATCACCGGCGGCCTCGGCCACGTCAACATCCTTTCGAGCATGCTCTTCGCGGGGATGTCCGGCGCGGCGGTTGCCGACTGCGCGGGGCTGGGCGCGATTGAAATCAAGGCGATGACCGAGGAAGGCTTTGACGTCGATTTTTCGGTCGGCGTCACAGCGGCCTCGTCGATCATCGGCCCAATCATCCCGCCCAGCAGCCCGATGGTCATGTTCGGCATCGCGGCGGGTGTCTCGATCGGCTCGCTTTTCATGGGAGGCATCACGGTTGGCGTCATCATGGGGCTATTCATGATGATCACCGTATATATCATTTCCAAAAAACGCAAATATCCGAAACATCCGCGCGCAAAGTTTGGGGAGATTTCCAAGGCGTTCTTTTCGGCGCTGCCGGCGCTGCTTTCCCCGATCATCCTCGTGGGCGGCATCCTTTCCGGTTTCTTCACACCGACCGAAGCGGCGGCTGTGGCCGTGTTCTATTCCCTGTTTGTCGGCGTGTTCATCTACCGGGAGCTCAAATTTGACGACATCCTGCGCGTGCTGGTCATCGGCATTGAGAACCTCGGGCTGGTCATGCTGCTGATGTCCTCCGGCAAGGTATTCGCATGGGTGCTTGGCATGGAGAAAATCGCCGAACGCGCGACTGAGATGCTCTTCAGCATCACCAGCAGTCCGGCGGTGATTATCCTGCTGATCAACCTGCTGCTGCTCTTCATGGGAACTTTTATGGAAACCAATGCGAGCATCCTCATTTTAACGCCAATTTTAATGCCGATTGTCCAACAAATTGGCATGCATCCGATCCAGTTTGGTGTTATAATGATATTTGCCCTGATGATCGGGCTTCTGACCCCGCCGATGGCGATCTGCCTGTTCATCACATCAAAGCTGGGAGGGATCTCGTTCCAGCGGGCTTTCAAAGCGGTCACGCCATATTATGTGGGGCTGCTGGCCGTTCTTGCGCTGATCAATATTTTCCCACAGATAATTCTCACAGTACCGAAACTCTTGTTGGGCAATTCGTTTTAGGTGGTAGTTTATGGAACCGATTCAAAAGAAATCCACAGTTGACCTTGCGGTGGAAAAGCTGATTGAATATGTGCAGGGCGGCAATATCGAGGTGGGAGAAAAGCTGCCGGCCGAGGTGGCGCTCTGCAAAGAACTGAATATCAGCCGCACAACTGTGCGGGAAGCTTACCGTGTCCTGCAGTCACAGGGATACCTGGATATACAAACCGGGAAGGGTGCTTTTGTCAAAAGCAAGGAACGGGATTTTGTCCAGGAAGCGACCAACTGGATTTCCTCACACAAGGTTCAGATGAGCGACTATCTGTTTGTGCGCATGGCGCTCGATCCCCTGGCGGCCCGCCTGGCGGCAGAAAATGCGACCGAACAGGATATTGACGACCTATGTGCAATTCATAAAGCGTTCGTGGAGGCAGTCCACCGCAGGGATAACGAAACGCTGGAACTACTGGATGCCAAATTTCACGAACGGATCGCGCGGGTGACCCACAATGACCTGTTGCTGTCGCTTGTGCGCATCACAAACCACTATTTCAAGCTTCTGCGCCAGACCAGTTTCCGCTTTGAAGCCCATGCGGAGCATGCGCTCATGCCGCATGAGCAGATCCTGGAGGCCATTGCGGGAAATCATCCGGAGGATGCAGCAAAGGCAAGTACGGAACATATGCTTGCTGCGTTCCAGGATCTTTGCGGCTGGCAGCCGGAAATCTGAATGATCTTTTCATAGTACGGGAAAAGCAGCCGCGGATTCCGCGCGGCTGCTTTTTTCTGAAAAAATGGAGGAAAACCTGATGAATATACAAGCGCTCGAGGAAAAATGCCGGCTTCTACGCCGGGATATCCTGACGATGGTGGGCAATGCCGCCAGCGGTCATCCGGGCGGTTCGCTTTCCGCCGTGGAATTGATGGCGGGCGTTTATTACACCCAGATGCGGTTTGATCCGAAAAATCCAAAGGATCCCTGCCGGGATCGTTTCGTTCTGAGCAAGGGGCATGCAGCCCCCTGCTATTATGCGGTTCTTGCGGATCTCGGCTTTTTTGATAAAGCAGAATTTCAAAATTTCCGCCAGTTGCACAGTATCCTGCAGGGGCATCCGGATACCAAAAAAGTCCCGGGCGTCGACGCTTCGACCGGTTCGCTTGGCCAGGGAATTTCCATCGCGGTGGGGATGGCGCTCGGTGCGAAACTGCAGAAGAACGGCGTCAGAGTCTATACGCTGCTTGGCGACGGCGAACTGCAGGAAGGCCAGGTCTGGGAGGCCTGCATGGCGGCCGCCAATTACCGCCTAGACAATCTGACCATCCTGATCGACAACAACGGCCTGCAGATCGACGGCAGAAACGAGGAAGTCATGTCGCTGGGCGACCTGCACGCAAAATTTACCGCTTTCGGGTTTGATGTGATTGAACTGCCAGACGGCAACGATATCCGCCAGGTGGCCGCTGCGCTGGAAGTGCCGGCAATGCCGGGCAGGCCGAAATGTATCCTTGCCCACACGGTCAAGGGCAAGGGGGTTTCCTTTATGGAAAACGGTGTCGGCTGGCATGGCAAAGCGCCTGATTCGGAAGAACTCGAACGGGCGCTCCGGGAACTGGAGGGATAAGAAGATGAGTGAATTGAAAGCAATCCGCGCCGCGTACGGCGAAACGCTGGCCGAGCTGGGCGGCCGGGACGAGCGGGTGGTCGCGCTCGACGCAGATCTTGCGCACGCCACCTATACCTGTTATTTTGCTGAAAAATATCCGGAACGTTTTTTTAATGCGGGAATCGCCGAGGCCAACATGGTTTCGATGAGCGCCGGCCTTTCCGCAATGGGGTATATCCCTTTTTGCAGCACCTTTGCGGTATTCGGAGCTGGCCGAGCCTATGAACAGGTCCGCAATAGCGTCGCTTATCCGCATTTCAACGTCAAGCTTGCGATGACCCACGCGGGCATCACGCTCGGGGAGGACGGCGGCAGCCATCAGGCCATCGAGGATATCGCGCTTATGCGGGTGATCCCCGGCATGACGGTTGTGGTCCCGTGCGATGCCGGCGAAGCCCGCCGCGCCACCTTTGCCGCCGCCCAAATGAACGGGCCGGTCTATCTGCGCCTTGCCCGCACGCCAAGCCACGTTTTTGAAGAAGAGATGCCTTTTACCCTCGGCAAGGCGAATGTTCTGCGGGAGGGAAGCGATGTGGTCCTGTTTGCCTGCGGAATCATGGTAAAGACCGCGCTCGACTGCGCGCGGATGCTGGCGCAGGAAAATATTTCGGCAGCGGTGATAAACATGCATACCATCAAGCCGATTGACCGTGAATGCGTACTCAAATATGCCGGAACCTGTAAAAGGGTTGTCACCATTGAGGAGCACAGTGTCATTGGCGGGCTTGGTGACGCGGTTGCCGATGTGCTGATCGGTACCGGGGACTACAAATTCCGGAAGATCGGTGTGCAGGACCGCTTTGGGCAGTCCGGAAAGCCTGCCGATCTCCTGGCGGAATACGGGCTGGATGTCCCGGGCGTCCTGCGGCAGATCCGCAGCTGTTTCTGACGGTTGTTCCGGCTTCCGATCCATCCGCCGCCGGCCTGTGGCTTGGTTCCGGGCGGCGGATGGGATCGGGGAAGGAAGTGCGCGGATAAAATTGTTTATATTTCACAAGTTGACATTACAACTGTTGTGTGATATACTAAACATGTATTCTAAATATTTGCATTGTCTCACATGTTTTTGTAAGCATTCAATTATTTGAAGGTTTACAAAAACATGTGTTTTTTTGTAAGTTTGCGGGTACGAATAATAATTTTTGGAGGTACCAATTATGAATAACGGTACAGTAAAATGGTTCAATGCTGACAAGGGTTTCGGCTTTATCAGCAACGACAATGGTGGCGAGGATGTCTTCGTTCACTTCTCCGCCATCCTGAGCGACGGCTACAAATCCCTCAATGAAGGCGATAAGGTGACTTTTGACACCGAGCAGGACCCTAAGAACAGCCGCAAGCTGCGCGCTGTCAATGTCAAGGTGGCCTAAGACATGCCGGAGCCGCCCGCCCCGTAAAGGGCCGGCGGCTTTTTCGCGCTTATCAACACAAGAAAGGGATTGTGAATGAACGATCAATTTATCAAATTTGGCTTGAGCCCGGAATTGAATAAGGGCTTGGACAAAATGGGCTTCCAGACCCCTACCCAGGTCCAGGAGGCCGCTATACTGCCAATGCTGGATGGCCAGGATCTGCTGGTTCAGGCTCCCACCGGCACCGGCAAGACCTGCGCTTTCGGCATCCCAGCTGTGGAGATGGCTAAGTCGGGCGTACACTATGTGCAGACCGTGATCCTGTGCCCTACGCGGGAACTGGCGGTGCAGACCGCGACCGTCCTGAAATCCCTTGCCGCCTATAAGCCGGGCGTAAGGATCCAGGCGGTTTATGGCGGTGAGCCCATTGGACGGCAGATTTCAGATTTGCGCCGCAAACCGCAAATCCTCGTGGCGACGCCCGGAAGGCTCATGGACCATATGAGCCGCCGCACGGTCCGATTGGAGACGGTTTCCCAGATCGTGCTGGATGAGGCGGACAGGATGCTGGATATGGGCTTCCGGGACGATATCAAGGAAATTCTGCGAAATGTCCCAGAAGAGCGGCAGACAGTTCTGTTTTCCGCAACACTTTCCGCGGACATCCGGCAGATCGCGTCCCAGCACCAGCGGGACGCCCGGAAAATTGAAATTCAGGAAACGGGGAAATCGGTTGACCGGGTGGAACAGTATTACAGCCAGATGCCGTCAAAAGAAAAGACCCCCGCGTTGCTCAGCCTGCTGGAGGAGAAGAAGTTTGGCCTTTCCCTGGTGTTTGTGGCTACAAAGTCTATGGCTGACAGGCTGTCCGCGCAGCTCAATGAAAAGGGGATCAAAGCGGATGCCCTGCATGGGGATCTGCGCCAAAGCCAGCGGAATATGGTTATGAAGCGGTATCGCAGTGGGCAGATCCGTGTGCTGGTCGCCACCGATGTGGCTGCCAGAGGCATCGATGTCCAGAATATTGACGCTGTTATCAACTATGACATTCCCGGAGATGCAGACAGCTATGTCCATCGCATCGGACGGACCGGGCGGGCAGGGCAAACCGGCAGCGCCTACACGTTCGTATCCCGGCAGGAATATGGCAAGCTGAAGAGCTTTATGGATCTGACCCAGGCAAAGATGCGCAAATTGATGCTCGGGGAATGGACACAACCGGCTGCAAAGGCTCCGGTCTCCCACCGGAATCAGAACAGCAAGCCGGCATTTCGTGGAAAATCGGCACAGATGCGTATCGCATAGAAAATTTTGTAAGGGAACAGGGCACCTGAGGGCGCCCTGTTCCCTTTTTCAATTATATGATGCAGGTAAAACCCACGGACTGCGCAGCGGCTCAGCACATGCTGAGTTTAACATTTTTACCCATATGGAGCAGACACTCCTGAATCTGTTTGATGATCCCCATTTTCGCGGGGAAACCGATTTCTGCATCCAACCGCTCGTGGGCCTTGTTTTCCGCGCGCCCCACAAAAAGATTGATGTCGGTGGCCTCCTCGAAGAGCATCCGCGCGAGAAGCGACGCGCCGTCGGTCCGGTTCTTGATTTCAAAGGCCACCCGGGTTCCGGCGGTGTATTCCTGTGCGATTTCGAGCACTTTGCCAAGGGTGATGACCCCTTCGGTCACAAGGTCGATGCCTTTGATCGAAGCGGCCGCGGGGATCTCCTCGGTGCCGGTATCCGGCAGCGGAACAACCGGCGCGCGCAGATACCGGCTGGCCGCCTGTGCGGTGGTGCCGCCGCAGACAATATGCCGTCCCTCCTTTGAAAAGAACATGCGCATCACGCTTTCGTCATCCTCTCTATGCGCGGGCGGGCCGATGAGGACGTTGACCGCCTGCCGTTTCCGCAGCTTGTAGACGATGATGGTGATGTCGTCGTCCGGCGAGCCAAGATCGAGATCCATGCAGGCTTCGGCCAATGTGGCGGCCATCCGCTGTGGAGAGAGGTCCGGCGCGTAGCAGTCCTCCAGATGTTTGATAATATCTTCGCGCGGCCAGCCGTCGAGCATCGTTTTTCCGAGCCCCGCGTTGGTTACCCCATCCGAAAAAAGGATAAGAAAGTCTCCGGCCGCCAGCCGCAGGACGCTTTCGGAAATCTCCTTGCCGCCGATAATCCGGCGGCTGCGCTCGTAATCGAAGTTTTTCCCCGCGCGCAGCAGGATTGCGGGCGGGTTGTCGAACTGCGCGAGATAGGCTTCGGTACGGTTGTCATCCAGCTGCAGGATGGTAAAGGTCGAATAAGCCATTTTACGCACCTTGCAAACCGGGAGGGTGTCGGCCATGGTGCGGATACACTGGGAGATTGGCAGCTTGCGCGCCATCATCGTACTGAGGATTTTTGCGGTCAGCGTTGCGAGAATATTGGCTTTGACTCCGCTGCCAAGCCCATCCGAAAGTACGATGGTCGTACCGTTTTCTGTTTTGACAGTGGTATAAAAATCGCCACAGACCGGCTGGTCGTGTTTATTGATGCTGACATAGCCGCCCTCCATGAAGAGATCCTTCATTTTCTGTGCCCCTCCAGCAGAATTGCCTCCTTGAGGTCGGTCAGCGCCACTTGGGTCTCGGCGGCCGTTTCACCCAGCAGGGAAGCAATTTCATGAACGGTGCGCAGCTGCTTTTCAATGATCTCATCAGTGATGCGCGCGGCGCTCAGCTTGACGTCCATGATTTTTTCGTTTTCCAGTTCGGCTTCGGTGACATCCTTCATGATACAGATGCAGATTCCGATGCCCTTATCGTACAGGAACTCCTGCTCCAGATATTTTTGATATTCGGGCAGGAAGACTTTCTGGGAAAAGCGCCCGCTTTCCGAAGTGATCGCCTTGACAAAGTCGAACTCGTTGAGAATGCGGGAAACCGGCGCGCCGATCAGCTCCTGTGGACGAAGCAGGCCGAAAACCGCTCCGGCCGCGCGGTTGAGCTCCTGTATGGTGAGATCGGTATTGACCGTGACAATTGCGCTTGGAACCGCGTCAATCACCTGGAGGGAGACCGACTCCGCGCGTTCCTTCATATAGGGCAGGCACATGCTGATCTCTGCCCGGCCAAAATGAACCGCGGCCGCCTTTTCCCGGCAGGTAGCATATCCGCAGGTGCCGCAGTTGAGTTCGTCCTCCGGACGGTGCTTACCCATCTTCTGGAGGATCGCGGTGATCTCCTGCTCGCTCGGCGGGATACAGATCACCTCCAGATCGGGGATGCTCTTTTCAAGCGCCGGGGAATCAGGCAGGTCGAAATCATCTGTCCGTCCGCCGCCGGCAAACGCCTCCACCCGGATACGCGAGGCGAGCGCCTCCTTTTTCCCGCCCGCGCAGGGCCCTCCGATACAGCTGCCGCTGCAGGCGCTCATCTCGACAAAACAATCGGAAAGACGGCCCTTTCCGATCTCTTCGAGCACCTCCATGCAGTTTTGCAGGCCGTCCACCGCAAGATAGTGGCAGCCGTTTTCCTGTTCCATGCTCTTCAGAATGCCGCCGCTTTCCGGGAAGAAACGGGAACGGCGCGGGGCGCTTTCTGCGGAACGGGATGGAAAGGAGATCCCGCGCGCCTGCATCCAGTCGTTCAGCTCATCAAAAGTGAGCGCGTAATCCGCTCCGTCCGGGAATTGCTCGCATTCGTCCTTCTTGGAGATGCAGGGCCCGATGAATACGACCACCGCATCCGGGTCCTGCGTTTTCAGGAGTTTGGCGTGCGCCTGCATCGGAGAGAGAACCGGCGCGAGATGCCGCAAAGCCTTGGGAAAACGCGTTTGGATGAGCTTTACAACCGTCGGGCAGCAGGAAGAAATGAGCAGCTGACCGCGGCGTTCGCGCACAAGCTGTTCATAGCGGGACTTCACCAGATATGCCCCTTCGGCTGCCTCCCGCGCGCCAGCAAAGCCCAGCGCGCGCAGCGCCTGCGCAAAGGCGTCAAATCCGTCGACCGGATAGCTTGCGATAAAAGCGGGCGCTACGCTTGCAACGACGGTTTTGCCGCCTGCGATCGCGCTTTCGACCGCTTGGATATCGCTGCGCACCACCTTGGCCTGCTGTGGACATACCAGGATACAATTGCCGCAGTAGATACAATCCTGCAGGATGACCTGTGCCTGGTGGTTTTTCACTTCGATGGCCTTCACCGGACAGCCGCGGACGCATTTATAGCAATTTTTGCAGTTGGCTTTTTTCAGCTTCAGGATTTCCATCTGGTTCAGCCCGCTTCCTTCAGAATGTGATTTTCAAAGACGCTTTCGGCGTTTTCGGGCGTGACGCCGGTGATGAGCCGGCCGTCCACCTGGATGCTGACGCCCTGGTCGCAATGTCCCAGGCAGATGCTTGACCCGAGCTGGACGCGGTCCTCGAGATGATTTTGCCGGACCAGCTCGGCAAAACGTTCGCGGACGCGGTAGGAGCCGTTGACATGGCAGGCGCTGCCAATACAGATTAGAACTTTCACAATGTAAACCTCCCGGCTGACAATTCAAAATTTGGTCAATATTGCTTTAAGTATACGACGAGTGTTAATTAATTGTCAATCTCTGCGGGCCAGGAAAATCTGCAAAAACGAGGGGAATTAGCCATTGACCGATAAAACAGTTTTTTTGCCCAAAAAAGAAGGAAAAAATTCTACAATTAGTCCAACTAAAATGCCTTTCCAAAAGTTGTTGCCTATGGTATACTTAACTTGTTTTGGATTGTTACAATTTTATCAATCTCCCCTCTGCCGATGCACCGTGGCGTGTGCGACGAAAACGTAAAGAAGGATGGTCCATATGGGAAACACAACCAATTTTGACAAGGCTGAAGAAATTCTTCAGGCGCATGGAAAAAAGGAATCCGCCCTGATTGCGATCATGCAGGATATCCAGGCGGAATACCGCTATCTGCCGCCCGATATTCTCGAGTACATTGCAAAGGGGCTGGGCATCAGTGTGGCGAAGGTGTACAGCGTCGCCACCTTCTACGAGAATTTTTCGCTTGAACCAAAGGGCAAATACGTCATCCGCATCTGCGACGGCACCGCCTGCCATGTGCGCAAGTCGATTCCGATCCTGGAAGCGCTGCGCAAGGAACTGGGCCTCTCGGATAAGAAACACACCACCGATGACCAGGTTTTTACGGTGGAAACCGTCTCCTGCCTGGGCGCCTGCGGGCTTGCGCCGGTTTTGACGGTGAACGACAAAGTTCATCCCGCCATGACGCCGGACAAAGCGCGGGAGCTGCTGAAAGAACTCAAAGAGGAGGACGCGGGAAATGCCTAAGGTCAATACATACGCCGAGCTTTCTGAACTGCGCGGGTTTGCGCAGCGTTCGCTCGGCATGCAGAAAAAACAGGTGCTCATCTGTGCCGGTACCGGCTGCGTCGCGGGCGGTTCGCTGGTCATTTACGACCGGATCAAAAAAGCCTGTGAGGAGCGCGGGCTTGACGTCTGTGTCGAACTGCGCCACGAGCCCCACGGCGAAAATATCGGGCTCAAAAAGAGCGGCTGCCATGGATTCTGCGAGATGGGCCCGCTGCTGAAGATCGAGCCGTTGGACGTGCTCTACATCAAGGTGAAACCGGACGACTGTGAAGAGATCATCGAAAAATCGGTGATCGGCGACGAGGTGATCGACCGCCTGCTTTATAAGCTGGAAGGCAGGACCTATCCAAGTCAGCATGAGATCCCGTTTTATAAAAAACAGACCCGCCTCGTGCTGCATAACTGCGGACAGAACGACGCGGAGGACGTGCTCGAATACATCGCCAAAGGCGGCTATGAAGCTTTCGCAAAGGCGCTTTCCTCGATGACCGGCGAGGAGATCTGCAAGCAGATCTCCGAATCGAATCTGCGCGGCCGCGGCGGCGGCGGGTTCCCGACCGGCCGCAAATGGGAACAGGTGCGCCGCCAGAAGGAGCCTGTCAAATATGTCGTCTGCAACGGCGACGAAGGCGATCCGGGCGCTTTTATGGATCGTTCGATCATGGAGGGCGACCCGCACAAGATGCTTGAGGGCATGATGATCGCGGGTTACGCGACCGGCGCACAGGAAGGCTACATCTACGTCCGCGCCGAATATCCGCTGGCGGTCAACCGCCTCAAAACCGCGATCCGAAAAGCCAAGGAACTCGGCCTGCTCGGGGAAAACATCCTGGGGTCCGGTTTCAGCTTCGAATTGCATATCAACCAGGGCGCGGGCGCGTTCGTCTGCGGCGAAGGAAGCGCGCTGACCGCTTCGATCGAGGGCAACCGCGGCATGCCGCGCGTCAAGCCCCCGCGCACAGTCGAACAGGGGCTTTTTGGAAAGCCAACCGTCCTTAACAATGTGGAAACCTTCGCCAACGTCCCGATGATTATCCTCAACGGGGCGGACTGGTTCAAATCGATCGGTCCCGAAAACAGCCCGGGCACCAAGGCGTTCGCCCTCACCGGCAATGTCAACAACACAGGGCTCATTGAGGTGCCGATGGGCACCACCCTGCGCGAGGTCATCTTTGATATCGGCGGCGGGGGCAAAAATGGCCGCGACTTCAAGGCGGTGCAGATCGGCGGGCCGTCCGGCGGCTGTCTCACGAAAGAACACCTCGACCTGCCGATGGATTTCGACTCGCTTAAAAAGGTCGGCGCGATGGTCGGCTCGGGCGGCCTGGTCGTCATGGATGACAAGACCTGCATGGTCGAGGTTTCCCGGTTCTTCATGAATTTCACCCAGAACGAATCCTGCGGCAAATGTGTCCCCTGCCGCGAGGGTACCAAGCGGATGCTGGAAATCCTCGAACGGATCGTTCACGGCAACGGCACGCCGGAGGATCTCGACCTGCTTGACGAGCTGGCCGAAACCATCTCCAAGACCGCACTGTGCGGGCTCGGAAAAACCGCGGCGTTCCCGGTGCAGTCTACGCTCAAATACTTCAAAGACGAGTATCTCGCCCATGTCGTCGACAAGCGCTGTCCCGCGGGCGACTGTCAGGCGCTGAAGGTCTATACGATCGATCCCGAAAAGTGCAAAGGCTGCAGCAAATGCGCGCGCGGCTGCCCGGTGAACGCGATTACCGGGAAGATCAAGGAACCGTTCGTCATCGATCGGAACAAATGCATCAAATGCGGCGCCTGCGTGGATACCTGCCCGTTTGGGGCGATTAAGGAGGCTTAACCATGAGCAAAGGAATCATGTATATCGACGGCAAGCGGGTCGCTTTTGACGGAGAGAAAAACGTATTGGCAGTTATCCGCAAGGCGGGGATCGAAATCCCGACCTTCTGCTATTATTCGGAACTTTCGGTTTACGGCGCCTGCCGGATGTGTGTTGTGGAGAACGAATGGGGCGGCGTGGAGGCATCCTGTTCGATGCAGCCGCGGGACGGCATGAAAATCCGGACCAACACCGCCAAGCTTCAAAAACACCGTAAAATGATCCTCGAGCTGCTGCTCGCGGCCCACTGCCGGGATTGCACCGTCTGCGAAAAGAACGGTAAATGCAAACTGCAGGAGCTTTCGCTTCAGTACGGTATCCGCCGCATCCGCTTTGAAGATACCCGTGAGAAAATGGAGCTCGACCGTTCGAGCAAATCCATCCTGCGCGATCCGAATAAATGCATCCTCTGCGGCGACTGTGTGCGCATGTGCAGCGAGGTGCAGGGGATGGGCGTCATAGATTTTGCCCACCGCGGCTCCAATCTGCGGATCATGCCTGCGTTCGGGCGTGAAATTGGGGAAACCGACTGTGTGGGCTGCGGCCAGTGCGCGGCGGTTTGTCCGACCGGCGCCATCACGATCAAGGGCGACATTGGCCGCGCCTGGAAGGCGATCCAGGACCCGGAGAAGCGGGTCGTCGTGCAGATCGCGCCCGCGGTGCGCGTTGCAATCGGAGAAGAATTCGGCCTCGCGCCGGGTGAAAATGTCATGGGCAAACTGGTCGCGGCGCTCAAGCTGATGGGTGTGGACTATGTCTTTGATACCACCCTCGGCGCGGACCTTACAGTCATGGAGGAGGCCAGCGAATTCCTCAAGCGGATCGAAACGGGCGGCCCGTTCCCAATGTTCACCTCCTGCTGCCCGGCGTGGGTGCGCTACGTCGAGAAACGCAAACCGGAATATCTCACAAACATCTCCTCCTGCAAATCCCCGATGGAGATGTTCGGCGCGGTGCTCAAAGAGCACTATAAATCGATGCAGGCTGTCGACGGCAAGGAAACGGTGGTCATTGCGATCATGCCCTGCACCGCCAAAAAATCCGAAGCCGCCCGCAGCGAATTTGTCCGGGCGGGCCTTGTGGATGTCGACTATGTGCTGACCACCCAGGAGGTCAGCACGATGATCAAAGAAAATGGCATCGTCTTTGACGAAATTGAAAGCGAGTCCCCGGATATGCCGTTCGGGCTTGGCAGTGGAGCGGGCGTTATCTTTGGCGCCACCGGCGGCGTGGCCGAGGCGGTCATCCGCCGCTGCGCCGAACAAAAGGATTCCAATACCCTGCGGGAAATTGAATTTTGCGGCGTGCGCGGCATGGAGGCTGTCAAGGAGGCCGCAATTACAGTCGATGGCCAGGAGATTAAGATCGCCGTTGTAAACGGGCTTGGAAAAGCACAGGAACTCATCGGGAAGATCGAAAGCGGGGAGGCCTCCTATCACCTGGTGGAAGTTATGGCGTGTCCGGGCGGATGCATCGGCGGCGCCGGGCAGCCGCTTGGCTTTACAAAACAGCGCGAGGAGCGCGCGAAGGGCATTTACAGTGTTGACCAGCAGTCCCAGATCAAGCGTTCGGAGGAAAATCCGATGATCATGGCACTCTATAACGGGGTGCTGCGCAAAAACCGGCACGAACTGCTCCACGTCCACTATCAGGGTGGATCGGAAGAATAGGAGGAAGCCAAATGCGCGTATTGGAAGTGTGTGTGGGAAGCGCCTGCTACCTGAAAGGCTCTTACAATGTGATCAGTGACTTGCAGGAGCTGGTTTCGGATCACGATCTGGCTGAACAGATTGAGATCAAAGCCGCGTTCTGTTTTGGAAACTGCGCGGGAGCCGTATCCGCGAAGTTTGAGGACGAGGATCAGGTGCTGAGCGTGGATCCCAAGCAGGTGAAGCGCTTCTTTGACAACGAGGTGCTGCCTCGCCTGCAGGCATAAAACAAAACCCCGGTCACATGTGACCGGGGTTTTTCTATAGGCATGGGGGCGCACCCGCGCTTTTTCATTTCCTGGATGTGATGCCTGGAGAAAGGATTATAAGGCGCTCCCTTTTACAGGCGCAAACAGTCGGGACATATCCACGCCCTCCAGCTCCAGGAGCATGATCTTTTTTTCAACGCCTCCAGCATAGCCGGTCAGGCTTCCACTGGCGCCTACCACCCGGTGGCAGGGGATGATGATGGAGATGGGGTTATGTCCCACAGCGCCGCCCACCGCTTGGCTGGACATCGTTTTTCTGCCCATTTTAGCCGCCATTTTTTTGGCAATATCGCCGTAGGTGGTCACCTCTCCGTAGGGGATTGCGCACAGCATATTCCACACCTCTTGACGAAAGGTTCCCCCGATAGGGCGCAGAGGGAGTTCAGAAATCCCGGGCTTCTCCCCGGCAAAATAGCGGTCCAGCCAGTCTTTTGCGGCGCGCAATACCGGCAGGTCAGCCTTTTTTGTCATGCGCTCCGGGATGGTATTTCCGAAGTACTTCTGGCCCTCCATCCAAAGGCCCGCCAAATTTTCCCCATCACACGCAAGGGTAAGGAGTCCCACGGGAGATTGGTATGTTGTGGAATAGAACAGATCAAAGACCCCTTTGCAATCAAATTCAAATACCGGCGGCAAGTATCCCGCCAACGCGGCGGCCCGAAAGGCCAGCGCCGTATTCGGCAGGGGAAATCCGGTCATTCCGAATCCTGTTTGATGTAACGCCGGTAACGCCACAGAATGGTTTTTCCGTGTTCACACACCTTCTCCTCAGCTGCATCCGGATCGCCGCTTTTAATCGCCTCAAAAATTTCCCAATGGTTGTCCGCCGTGGAGGCGCGCAGCTGAAAGGATTCCTCACGGATCGCGAGCCATTCGGGGCCGCTTAGCAGGATGTTGTCGTACGCCTGCTGCAGATAGCGGCTCTGCGCAGCCTCAGCGATCTTGCGGTGAAATTCGTAATCCGCGTCGATGAGCGTAGCCACATCTTTTTTCTGGCGCGCTTTTTCAATTTTATCCAGCGACTTTTCCATCTCAGAGAGCGCTTTGGGCGTAATGCGTTCGGTCGCCAGGCGCGCCAGGTGGCGCTCCAGAATAATCCGGGCTTCGACCCGCTCGGTCAGATCCTTGGGATCAGGCGTGGAAGAGAGCAGCGGCGAGCCCATTTTTCCGACCGCGTCGTGGAGGGTCAGATAGGTGCCGTCGCCGGGCTTTATAACAATGATATTCGCATAGGAAAGAGCTTTCATTGCTTCGCGCACGGAAGCGCGGCTGACGCTCCACTGCTCGGCCAGCGCACGTTCGCTCGGGAAACGGTCACCCGGTTTCATCTCGCCGGAACGGATCGCATCCATCACGCTGTTGACGATTTCATCTACAATGGTTTTTTTGAGCACTGGCCGCATAGTTACATCCTCATTCCTTTGATAGATCGCGCAAATATTCTAAATTAGTATAGCATTATTTGCATGAGACCGCAAGAGAGATGTTCTGTGAAGTAAATTAATAAGCTCGAAAAAAGGAGAAATATTTGGACTAAATCCATAAAAACAATTTAAAAATTTCAGCATATTTATAGAAAACATATGAAATTGTATTGACGGATGCTTCGAAAAGCCCTATACTGATCGCAACAATTGGTCTAACCACCTTACCATAAGATCAATTGATAAAATTTGCCCGAAAACGGAAGAGGAGGTACGTATGAGATACGAAAATGTGGAAGTCATTGCTTTGACCCGCCGGCTTGTTCAGATTGAAAGCACCAATGTGGGGACCTTTGAAGGCGAGATCAGCCGGTTTGTGGCCGATTGGCTCACCCAAAACACCAAGGCGCAGGTGGTCCGCGATGAATTTGAACCCGGCCGCTTTAATGTGATGGCAACCCTGAAGGGAAAACAGGCGCACCCCAACCTGATTTACGTGGCCCATATGGACACAGTGCCTGTGGGAAGCGATTGGACCAAAGACCCCTTTGCCGCCGAGATCGTCGACGGAAAGATGTATGGACGCGGCGCCTTCGATATGAAAGCGGGGCTGGCCTGCGCGATGATCGCCTTCCGTGATTTCGAGAAAAAATGCCGCGAAGAGGGCCTGACGCCGAAATATGATTTTACCTTTGTCGGGTCGGGGGATGAAGAGGATGTAATGAAGGGTGCGGACCGCCTGGTGGAGATTGGGCTGGCCGACCGGCAGACGCTGGTGCTCGATACCGAGCCAACCAGCGGAGAGATTTACATGGCGCACAAGGGGAAAACCTGGTTTGAGATCAGCACCAAAGGCAAGGCGGCCCACGGCAGCACGCCCTATAAGGGAGCCGATGCGATCGTTGCGATGGCGGAAGTGATCCTGGAGATCAAAAACCGGTTGGACGCGTATCCGGAGGACCCGGTCATGGGACGCAATACCGTTTGTTTCGGCACAATCAACGGCGGTTTCAACACCAACATCGTCGCGGACAGATGCGCCATCCAGATCGATGTTCGCCTGGCTCCGCCGCTCACAAACGAAGGGTCGATCAAGCTGGTGGAGGATGCGATTGAAGCCGCGACAGCGCGTGTTCCGGGCACAAGCGGGAGCTATCGCGTGATTGCGCAGCGCCCGTATGTGCAGATCAACGAGGATTCCTTCCTGCTGAAAAGCCTGCAGGATTCCTGTGAAAAAATCACCGGCGCCCGTCCGCAGCCGCTGGTATTCACCGGTTATACCGACAGCGGTGTGATCGACGGCAGCACGGGATGCAAAAACGGCATGTCCTACGGCGCGGCGGGTGCGCATGAACACCAGGCGGATGAGTATGTTGAATGCGACTCGGTCATCCAGTCCCTCGAAGTATACAAGGATCTGACCCAGCGCATTTTGCTCTGAACATAAAAAACGATGATCCCCGGAAAACCGGGAACCATCGCGGGAAGATTAGATTTTGGAAGTCTCAAGCGGACTTTCATAGTAGGAATTGTAACGTTCCCAGACCGATTCTTCGTGCAGGAGCACTATCTGGGAGGCCAGATCAGGGTCCCTCGCTTTGATCGCGTCGCAGATGTCGTAATGGTTGTGCGCATCCGCCGCGCGCTGTTCGAACGGCAGGCGGGTGATGCCGAACCATTCCGGGCCGGCCAGCAGGATACGCTCATAGGCTTCCTGCAGGTAATGGTTTTGCGCGGCGGCGGCCACCGCCTGATGGAACGCGTAATCAGCTTTTAAAAGGGCGTTTACATTTTTCTGCTCGCAGCATTTTTCGATCCGCTTACAGGCCTTTTCAATTGCGGCGATTGCCTGCGGGGTGGCATGCTGCGCGGCCAGCCGGGTGATCTGCTGCTCGAGGATCATACGGGCCTGCACCCGCTCTTCCATGTCCTGCCCGTCGAAGGATGGGGACGTCCTTTGCGGAGATTTGGGGCTTGTGGATTTCGTCGGCTGCGTTTTGAGGTAGGTGCCGCTGCCCGGGCGGATCTCGAGGACGCCGGAAAAGGAAAGTGCCTTCATCGCTTCCCGCACGGCAGTGCGGCTCACGCTCCACTGCTCGGCCAGCGCGCGTTCGCTGGGGAAGCGTTCGCCCGGTTTCATCTCGCCGCTTTCAATCGCTTCCATGATGCTGGCGACAATCTCGTCCACAAGCGTTGTTTTAAGAACAGGTTTCATTTTTGTCTCCGTTTCGTTCTGCAGAACATATTTTTAAAAGAGCAAGCCTTCCTATTGTACGGAATGTGACAGGAAAACGACCTGCGGCGCCCATTTCGGTGCTTAGTATAGCATGATTCCCGTATTTCTGCAAGAAAACTTTCAGTCCGAAGGTGCAACCGTTATTTGACAAAGAAGTCAAAGAACACTATGATAAAAAGGAGAGAAAATAATGAAAAAACTGCTGACGATCGCCCTGTGCTTTACCATGGTTCTCTTTTTATTCGCCGGATGCAGCGGTTCCGCTCCGTCAGCCGCGCCAGCGGCTTCAAGCGGCACGCCGGCCGCGCCGGCCGCGTCTGCGGCCCCGGCCGATGGCACTGTACTCGCGCTGAAGGCCGCCCATGTTGTTTCGGAGGAATCCTCCACCCACAAAACGCTTGTCCGGCTGGGCGAGGAGATTGAAAAAGTTTCCGGCGGCAAAATGACGGTTGAGGTTTATGGCAACAGCGTCATGGGAACCGCCCGCGAAATCGTGGAATCGATGCAGGCGGGCGCGCTGGATATGGCGATCCTTGCGAATGCGCCGTACAGCGGATTCACCGATGCGCTGACCTGCTTTGACGTCCCGTACCTGTTCGATTCGCTTGATGAAGGCTGGTACGTCCTGGACGACCCGTTCGGGACCGAGATCCTCAGCGACCTGGAAAACCAGGGCCTGCACTGCCTGGGCTGGGTGGGCGCTTCCTGGCGCAATATGTCCACCACCAAGGTCGAGGCGCACAGCCCGGCCGACATGAAGGGGCTTAAAATGCGCGTGATCGAAAGTCCGATGCATGTGGAACACTTCAACCTGATCGGCTGCTCCGCGACCCCGATGGCTTTTTCCGAACTTTACACCGCGCTGCAGCAGGGCGTCGTCGACGGCCAGGATAACCACTGGCTCGAGATGTGGACCAGCGCGCTGCATGAGGTGCAGGGTTATCTGATGGAAACCCGCCATATCATGGACCCGACAAACATCATGATGTCCAAAACCACCTATGACAACCTGACAGACGAGCAGCGCGGCTGGGTGGATGAAGCGTTTGAATCCGCAAAGGCGGATATGCGCCAGATCACGACTGACGACGAGCTTACAAACAAGCAGAATGTGATCGATGCGGGGCACTGCAAAGTGATCGAACTGACCGAGGCGGAACGTGACTCCTTCAAAGCGGCCGCGCAGCCGATGATCGACAAATACACCGAGTCGAACCCGAATGTCAAGAAGATCATCACGCTGACGGAAGAATTCCGCGCGCAGAACAGCTGACCGCTGGCTCATGGGGTCTTTGCCCTTGGGCGTCCCTTCGATGCCCAAGGGCCATTCGAAGGAGGGAAAACAGTGCTTGCAAAGATCAACAAGTTCTTCATTGCGATTGAAGATAACCTTGCGGTCATCCTGTTCTTCATCATGACCTGTATCACCTGCATGAACGTCTTTACCCGGTTCTTCCTAAATTATACCGCTTCCTGGGCGGAGCAGACCACCCGCCTGCTATTTATCTGGGTCGGCTACGCGGGCGTCTGCATCTGTGTACGCCGGGACAGCCACCTCAAGGTGGAGGCGCTGCCCGCATTCCTGCCTCCGCGCGGCGGCGCTGCGGTGCGCGTGATCGGGGACCTGGTTTCGGTCCTGTTCGGCTATTATATCTCCTGGAAAATCTTTGAGACGACCCTCAACCTGATTGCTACCCACCAGACCTTCCCGGCCATGCCGTCGGTACCGGTCTGGATCATGTATCTGCCTGGCGCGCTGGGCATGTTTGGCTTTGCAACCCGCATGATCGGTACGCTGATCAAGCACTGCAAACAGGCCTTTGGAAAGGGGCTGCCGCCCGCCGGGCCTGAAAAAGAAGCTGTAAAAGCTGCCGAGGGAGGTGACCGGGCATGATTCCTGTCCTGATGGGAACGCTGTTTGCATGCCTGTTTCTGACCGTGCCGATCGCGGTTTCGCTCTGTGTCACCTGCACGGTGTTCTTCGCGGCATTTTATCCCAATACCCCGATGGCGACCCTGCTTCCGCAGTCGATGATTTCGGCAATGGATTCCTTCTCCCTGATGGCGATCCCCTTCTTTATCCTGATGGGTTCGCTGATGGAGGGCTGCGGCCTTGCCAAGCGGATTGTCAAGGGCGCCGAAAAGGTGACCGGCAGCATGCCGGGCGGCCTGGGCATGGCGGCGGTCGCGGCGTCGGCGTTTTTCGCGGCGCTTTGCGGCTCCGGTCCGGCGACGGTCGCGGCGATCGGCGGAATCATGATGCCCGCAATGAAAAAACAGGGCTATGATACGGCATACTGCGCGGCACTTGTCTCCGCCGCCGCGGTTATCGGGCCGATCATACCGCCGAGTATCCCAATGATCGTCTATGGCGTGACCATCGGCGCGTCGGTGGGCGAACTGTTTATCGCGGGCGTCATACCGGGCATCATCATTGCAATTGTATTGATGGTCCTTAACTATTTCTTTGCCAAGAAGCGCGGTTATCTTGGACTCAGCAAGGCCGCGCTTGCCGAAAAATACGGCGAGACTTCCGGGAAAAAGGGCTTTAGGATCGATGACTCGGTCTGGGCGCTGATTATGCCGGTTATCGTCCTGGGCGGCATCTACGGCGGCGTGTTCACACCGACCGAGGCGGCTGCTGTGGGCGTCATGTACTCGGTCTTTGTCGGAAAGTTCATTTATAAAGAGCTCGACTGGAAGAAGCTGCGCACCGCGCTGCTCAACGCGACCGAGCTGACCGCTGTTGCGGTCATCCTGCTGGGCGGCGCGAACACCTTCGGCCGTATCCTGACGCTCGGCAAGATTCCGCAGACGATCGCGGCGTTCATCATGTCCGCGACCGAAAACCCGGTCATCATCATGCTCTTTGTGAATGTGTTTTTGCTCATCACCGGTATGTTCATCGATACGACCTCGAACATCCTGCTGTTTGCCCCGCTGTTCTGGCCGCTGGTTCAGATGCTCGGTTATGATGCGGTTTATTTCGGCATCATCATGACCATCAACCTCTGTATCGGCATGCTTACCCCGCCGGTCGGCGTAAACCTTTTCGTGGGCCAGACGATCAGCGGCGCGCCGCTGGGCGCCATCATGCGGGATGCCATTCCATTCCTGCTTGCGTTGATTCTGACATTGACGGTCTTTATTGTATTTCCACAGATCGTCATGTTCTTACCCAATCTATTATACGGTTAAAGGAGACAACAACATGAAAACGATTGGCGAAATCCCATGTATTACCGCAGCCGGAACACCTTATCAGATCGGCTATGCTCACGGAAGCGGCGCGAAGGAGCGAATCGCGGTGAGCCTGGCGACCTATCGGGAGATGTTCTGGGATTATTCCGGCATCTCCTGGGAACAGACCCAGAAGATTGCGGAAAGCTTTGTCCCCTGTATTGAAAACTACAATCCGGATTATCTCGCGGAGATGCAGGGGATCGCGGACGGCGCGGGGGTGCAGTTTTGGGAAATTCTGGCGCTTAATGTGCGCAGCGAGCTGGTGCTGCAGGGCGGATCGCTTGTATCAGACGGCTGCACCTCGGTTGCGGTCACACCGGAGCGCACCGCGGGTGGGGTTACGCTAATCGGGCAGAATTGGGACTGGAAAATGTCCATTCGGCAGGCGCTGATCCTGCTGCGGATCCATCAGGAAAATGGGAAGCCGGACATCTGCATGATGACTGAAGCGGGCATCATCGGAAAGATTGGATGCAACTCCGCCGGGCTTGGCGTCTGCCTGAACGCGCTGTCGGTCGACGCGGCGCCCTCCGGCGTGCCGCTTCACATCGCGTTGCGCGGTATCCTGGATTCCCAAAACCTCAACGACGCGGTCCGGGCCGCTGTGCGGGAGAAGCTCGGCTGCTGCGCCAACTTCCTGATCGCGCACAGGGATGGAGAGGCGCTCGATGTGGAAGTCGCGAACGACGATTTCGATGTGCTCTATCCCAGGGATGGAATCCTGGTTCACACCAATCATTTTACCAGCCTGCGTCTGCCGCGCGCACCGTATCACGACACGCTCAAGCGTTCCATGCCGAACAGCTTCCACCGGCTCGGGCGGCTTGATAAGCTGGTTCGCGCCGTCGAGGGGCCAATCGGCGTACAGGACCTTAAAACAGCGTTCGCGGACCATGCGGGGGCGCCGTTTGCAATCTGCCGGCACGAAGGGGACGAAATGGGCGGCCTTTCGATGTCCACCGTGTTTGCCATTGTGATGGATCTGACCAATCTGACGTTGCACATCTGCCCTAAGCACCCCTGCAACACCCCGTTTGAAACGGTTTTGCTGAAAGATGGCGGCCAATGAAAACTGTGTTCCCTTTGGGCCGGGGCCGCTCGGCGTCTGCCATAAGGCGGACGAATGGGCGGACTGCGAGCAGGTGTTCCAGACGACGGATGTCCTTGAACGCCTGACCGAAAGACTGCTTTTCTGAACGGCCTGCTTTTATCCGCCAGAAACAACCTCCATATTTCCCTGTACCCGCAGGGGAAAAAGCCGCCGGAAACGGCGGCTTTTCTTTATGGCTCCCTTCTAATAAAAAGGAGCACAATCCAATTTACAAATCGATCATCTTCCTGTATCATAGTGGTAACGATAGAAAGGGATGGAAAACGAGCATGGATTACAGTAGTGAACCGGTGAAACAGAACATCGAAATTGGATATGGAATGAAGCCGCAGATGGTAGCGGTGGAGGAGCATCGTTTGCTCGGAATTCTGAAACCGAATGCGGTTGCCGTCGAGCGTACCGGGAGGGCGGCGGTTGACAGCGCACTCCAGTGTCCTGTGGGCTCGCCGCGCCTGAGAGAGCTTGTGAAACCGGGGATGCGGATTGTGATCATCACCAGTGATATCACCAGGCCGCTGCCCAGCGGTCAATTGATCCCCGCGGTATTGGAGGAGCTTTATGCGGCGGGGGTGGATGCCGCGAATATCACCATCGTATTTGCATTGGGCAGCCACCGCAGGCAGACCGAGGCGGAGATGCGCAGGCTGGTGGGGGATGAGGTGTATCAAACGGTTCGCTGCATGGACAGCGATACAACCGATTTCGTTCGCCTTGGCAGTACGCGGCTGGGCACTCCGGTGGATATTACGCGTGTGGTGGCTGAAGCGGATTTCCGGATTGGTTTGGGCAATATCGAATTCCACTATTTTGCGGGTTACAGCGGCGGGGCGAAAGCGATCATGCCGGGAGTATCCACCCGTGCCGCCATTCAGGCAAATCACAGCCGGATGGTGCTGCCGGAAGCTGCTGCGGGAAGACTGGAGGACAACCCCGTCCGCATGGATATCGAGGATGCGGTCCGGCTCTGTCCTCTGCATTTTATTGTGAATGTGGTGCTGGACGAACATAAACAGATCCTTCACGCAGTGGCAGGCGACTTTATCCTTGCGCACAGGGAGGGATGCCGGTTCCTGGACCGTCTCTATAAAATTGCGATCCCATCGCGGGCGGATATTGTCATTGCGTCACAGGGAGGCGCGCCGAAAGATTTGAACCTGTATCAGACGCAAAAAGCGCTGGACAACGCGAAACATGCCGTTAAGCCGGGCGGAATCATCATCCTGGTCGGTTCCTGCCAGGAGGGTCTCGGGGAAAAGACCTTCGAGGAGTGGATGACCGGTTCGGCCAGCCCGCGGGCCATGATCGAACGCATCCAGACCGACTTCCAGCTGGGCGGCCATAAGGCCGCGGCGATCGCTCTGGTGCTGGAGAATGCCGATATCTATCTGGTTTCGGAGATGGAAGCGGATTTTGTCCGGAAGATCCATCTGCAGCCCTATCGCAGCGTGCAGCAGGCGCTCGACGATGCGCTGGGGAAGCTTGGCCCGGATGCCAGCGTCCTTGTGATGCCTTATGCAGGGTCGACCCTGCCCTGCCTGGCGGAATGACCGGAGTCCCCCGCAATCTATCCCGCGCGAACTGTTTTTTAAGATATAAAAAGGCCGCCAATCGATTTGATTGGCGGCCTTTTTACAGTTTTATACGACGCCTACAGTCAGAAGCAGGCAAGCGTAGGTTCGGTCCTCGCCGGTGGAGATTGCCACACAGACGTCCGGCTCGCAGGCGGCGTCATAAAACGCAAACCTGTCCAGCGTGTCCAGCGGCATGCCCTGCATGACCGCGCGGACTTCCTTGAGCGCTTCGGGAGTGCTTCCGTCATCCGGAACCATGGCTTCCACCTTCTCAAAGTTTGCGATACTGCACAGCGCTTCAAGCACCTGCGGGACGGTGGGCAGCCCGGGCTTTACACCGAGAAAAATCTTTTTTGCTTCACCGCTGCGGGCGGCGAGCGGATAGTTTCCGTCGACCAGCAGCACCTTGTCGCCGTGCCCACAGAAAGCGAGCGCCTCGATCAGCAACGGGTTGATACAGCCTGTTTTCAGCATGCTAGTTGCCTCCTTATCCAAAAGTTGCTTTGCAAATTATCAATTTACCCCCAAAATCAGCTCATGAACAGATCGGGCAGCAGGGTTGCGACGCCTGGGACAAAGATGATCAGTATCATGACGGCGATGATGATTCCGATTACCGGAACGATGTAGCGTACAGTGTCGCTGAACCGTGCTTTGGTGATACCCATGGAGAGGAAAAGGTAAACGCCAACCGGAGGAGTCAGCCCACCGATGACCGTCGAAATCGAGAACATGACTCCGAACTGGATTGGGTCGATACCAAGATTCTTGATGATCGGGTAGATGACCGGCATGATGACGACCGTTGCCGCCAGGCAGTCCATGAACATACCGATGATGAGCATCATGCCGAGGATGATCAACATAATAAGGGTCGGGTTGGTGGTGATTGAAAGCAGGAAATTACCAACCTTTTCGCCTACGCCTTCAATGGCGAATATGTAGCCGTAAATCTGCGCCACGCCCATAATAAGCATGACCATGCAGCTGCTTTCGGTCGCCTTGCGGAAAATCGGGACAAGGTCCTTCAGCTTGACCGAACGGTAGATGAACAACCCGCAGATCAGCCCGTAGACGCAGGCCACGACGCCCGCCTCGGTCGCGGTGAAGATGCCGAAGATTACGCCGCCGATGATGATGAGCGGGGTGATCAGCGCGAAGAACGCTTCTTTAAAGGATTTCCACAGCGAACGAAGGCTGAACTGGCCGGAACCGCCGTCGATGTTGTGTTTGCGGGCATAGAAATAGCACATGATCATCAGTGTCAGGCCGATGATGATGCCTGGAATGATGCCGCCCACGAACAGCTTCCCGACCGAATCGCCGGTAACCGAGCCATAGACGATCATATTGAGGCTCGGCGGGATGATCGGGCCGAGCGCGCCCGCGCCGGCGATCAGCGCGGCCACGAAGCCGGGCTTGTACCCCTGCTTGTCAAGTTCCGGCGTGGTGAGCGAACCGACCGCGCTGATCGCGGCCGCACCGGAGCCGGTGATCGCGGAAAAAATCATATTGCCCGCAACGCATACGCAGCCAACGCCGCCGCGCATCCAGGACAACAGCTGGGAGCAGAAATTGAGAATCCGGTCGGACAGCTTCGCGCCCGCCATGATTTCGCCGGCCAGGATGAAAAGCGGGCAGGCCATCAGCGACCAGGAGTTGATTCCGCGCACAATCTGCTGAACCGCCATGAACAGCGGTACGTCGCCGGACATCAGAAGCGCGATAACCCCGGAAAAACCGATGGCATATACAACCGGCGCGCCGAGTGCGATAAAAATGAGCAGAAGGACAATTGTAATTTGAATCATATCATCCGTCCCCTTCCTCCAGAATTTCTTTGGTGCGGCGTGGGAGCGCGGTAAGATATGACCACAGCATCAGAACGATTCCCACGGGAACCGCGGCATATACATAGGAAAACGAGATCGGAAGAGAAGCCGCCATCGAGTTCTGCGACCGCAGCACAAGCGTGATCGACGCCGGGAACAAAACCGCCAGAAACGCCACCCCCACCAGACGGGACGCGGCATACAGCACGGCGCGCACCTTGTGATTTTTCAGATATTCCTGCAGCAGATCGATCGAGACGTGCCCGTCGTTGCGCACCGTGAGGGAGGAACCGATAAATACAAGCCACACGCAGCTGTAACGCAGGAATTCTTCTGCCCATGGAATCGAAAGGTTAAAGACAAATCTGCTGAAAACCGCGATGCTGCCAAGCAGCACAATCGCGCACAAAAGCGCGAAGCAAACGTAGGTCTGCAGCTTTTCCACAAACTTGTCAATTTTCAGAAATACCCGCATCAAATACCCTCTTTCCCTGTTATTTGCGGTGTCCGGGGGACAGGCGGGGCTGCCGCCCCGTCTGTTCCCCATTCAGTTTGCTTACGCTGCGGTTCCCAGTTCGCGGATTTTGCTGATGACGTCGCCCACGCCGTATTCCGCGTCAAATTCGTCATACAACGGCTGAACAGCGGCCGCCATCTTGTTGTATTCTTCGACGCTCACATCAACGATCTCAACGCCGGCTTCAGCCATCTTGTCCATCGCGGCCTGGTCGGTCACCTTGCGGTCCTCAACTTGCAGACTGGAGACTTCCTGGGTGGTTTTGATGAAGATTTCCTGCAGATCTGCGGGGATCGACTGCCATTTGGCTTCGTTGATGCCGACGATATGGATGGTACCCATGTGGTTGGTCTGCGAATAGTATTTGCCGACTTCCTGCAGGTTTGCATCCACCAGGGTGGACGGGTCGGCTTCGACGCCGTCGACTACGCTCTGGGAAAGGGAAGTATAGGCTTCACTCCAGGAGAGGGCGGTTGCGTTTGCGCCGAGCAGGGTCCAGGTCTGGACATAGACGTTGTTTTCCGGCACGCGCATCTTGATTCCAGAGATATCCGCCAGGCTTTTGATCGGTTTGGTCGTGGTGAGCGCGCCGCGGATCGAAGCAGAGAAGCAGAAGAGCGGGCGCACGCCGGACTCCACCATGACCGGTTCGGCAAAGTCCAGAACAACCTCGTCCATGACCTTTTTCTGTCCGTCGATATCCTTATAAAGGAAGGGAAGTTCGAGCGCGGAAAGCGAAGGCGCGTTGAGTGCGTTTGCCCAGGTGCTGCCGCCGGAAACGCCCATATCCAAAGTGCCGAGCAGGATCTGTTCGGCCATCTCACGTTCGGTGCCGAGCTGTCCGCCGCCAAAGATCGAGAGCTTTAGACGTCCGCCGGAGGCTTCTTCAAGCCGCTTGCCAAGCTCTTCGAGCCAGAGGGCTTCGTTATGCGTGGCGCTGTAAATATGGCCGACCTTCAGGGTGATGGCCTCCGCTGCCGGGGCGTCGCCGCTGGCTGCGGGAGCGGCATCCGCGGCTGGGGCCGCATTGGATGCGGGGGCGGTACCACTGTTTCCGGAGCATCCGGTCATCAGCAGCATTGCGGCACAAAGAACGATCGATACGACTTTCAGCATTTTTTTCATTTTATAACCCTCCATGTAACTTTACAGGTTTATTCACTTTCCATTTTCCCGCCTTGCGGGAACATCCTTCTTTTCTTCCAAATGCTTTTGGGGGTCGGTGTCTAAAAATCGTGGTGCCAGATTTCCTCTATCTCGATGAAACGGTTTTCGCCGTCCATGATCTCCCGGAATTCACCGGTGGCTTTCTGCCATTCGATACTGATGGGAAGCGCGCTTTTTTTGGCCATGTCTGCCTCAAAGTCGTCGCCGATATACTCGTAATAAGAGAAAAGATAATCTCCTATGCGAAAGATGGAAAAGTTGCGCATATTCGCTTCATGCCCAGCATCCACAACGCCCTGCCAGATTTCGTCGTGCAGCTTGATATAGGCGTCCGCGGCGCCCGGTTTAAGCTTGGATAAGGTGCCGATTCTTTTCATTTTCTCAATCCCTTCTGCAAATTTGCACTGAAACACGGATCCTCTTACCACAATAGTATACAAATTCTTTCAATCTTTCACTATGTAATTTATGGATTTACATATGAAAATATATAAAGTTTCATTGAGCCACTGTGGACAAAAAGAAATCCCCCTGGAAAAAAGCGTATATCACGCGAATGCCCAGGGAGAATTGTACAGTTTCGGTATAAGCTTTCCACAAACATTCAATCCGGCCTTTTCCGGTTCGGCGGGAATTTTTCCGAGCCGCGGAGCACCAGCTTCATATCGAAGGTAATCCTTTTTTTCGAAGCGCTGCGGATACGTTTCGGCTTTTCCATCTTTCCGAGGAGGATCTTTGCGCATTCTTCGCCAATATCTACGGTTGGGTAACTGACGTGGCTGATCCGATTGAAGTTTATGTCAATTTTTCCGCAGGAGATAAACGCCATATCCGCACCGATCACCAAATCCTTCTCAGCAAGGGCCAGCATACATCCGGAGGACATCCGACGGTTTGAGGAGAAGATCGCGGTGACCCGGTTTTGCTTTTCCAAGAGTTTTTTGGTCATATCGTAGGCCAGGTCAAACTTGAAATCCCCGTAGAGGATATACTCCTCATGGATCGGCAGGCCATTCGCTTTCATCGCGCCGAGATAGCCGTTGAGGCGGTCGAGCCCGCTGGTGGAGGTTGTTGGGCCGCAGATAAAGGCGATATCACGGTGCCCGTTGTCGATAAAAGCCTGGATACTTTCGTAAGCGCCGCCGTAATTGTTCATGAATACGCCGTCCATGTTGCCGCCGCGCAGATCGCGGTCGAGGATGACGACCGGCGTGCCGGTGTTGTTCATATCGATCAGGAATTCCGCGTTGTATTCCACCGTGTCCGAAACCGGAACGGTGATAATCCCGCCGACCTGGATCTGCCGGAGCATATTGAGGTAGCGGATTTCCTTGCCGGGGTCCTCATCGGTATTGCAGATGATAACCTCGATCCCCTTCGGGTCCATCACCGATTCGATGCCCTGAATGACCTCGGCGTAATAGGTGTTGCGGATATCGGGGATCACCACCCCGATCCGGTCCCGGCAGGTGACGCGGGCGAGCTGCCGCTTGTACTGTTTGGGTGTGAAGTCCATTTCCTTTGCAATTTTCAGGACCTTTTCACGTGTCTGCTCATTGATGAAATCCTTGCCGCTGAACGCGCGGGAGACGGTTGCGGTTGAAACGCCGGCCTTTTTTGCAATATCCGATAATGTTGCAGCCATCTGTTTTCACCTTCCCTCATAGCCTTTTTTATATTGTAGCACTTTCTGAAAAATCGCACAACTTTTTCAAGATGAAAATTTATAAATTTACTTATGTAAAAATATAATTTACATATTGCGTTTTACACTTGGCGCAACGGATAATGAAACCAGAAGATTCCCCCCGGCCCGCACCATGCAAATCTCCGCGCAGCCACCTGCCACGGCTGTGTGCGGCGGACCGCCGGGAGTCCGCGCTGAAACGCCTCTGCCGCAAGTCAAACGAGAAAGGATGCGTCCATATGAGCAGTGTCAGAACCAAATATCCATCCAAATTCCTTCCCGGGGAGCGCCTGCAGAAGGTGATTGCCTATAATCAGGAGCTGGCTATTTCCGGCCGCCGTAACCTTTATACCGCCGATGAAAACCAGCTGGTTTATCACTGGACCGACAAGGCGAACGGCTGCATCCCCCAGTCGGGGGAGTGGGCCGCCACCAAAGAGAGCAGCTTTTCGCTCGGCGACCACGCCTGCCGCGTGGATATCGGTGAGGGATTTCCCCGTTACAAGGAGGTCCCATCCCACGTGGAAGGGTATGAGGCCACGCCGCTGAGCTGGGGCAAGGACTACGCCTTCCTGCTCGACAATTCCCCGGCGGAGATCCATCCGTTTGAATCGATCGTTGGAGAGTTTCACTGGGAGATGAACGAAATCCGCCAGTACTATTTTGGCGACAAGGTCCACGAGCTCGGCCGTGAGGTACGCAAGCTGGGCGCCGGCGGCACCAGCCACGGCCACACCTGCCTGGACTTTTCAATTGGGCTGACCGAAGGGTGGGGCGGCATCCTTGAAAGGATCGACAAGTCGCTCGCGCTGTACACCCGTCTTGATCACCCGGGCAAGGTCAACTATCTGCAGGGGCTTCGCTATGTCTGCCAGGCGATCATCGATTACATCCAGAAATATGCCGATAAGGCTTACGAACTGGCGCAAGCCACCGACGATCCGGCGCAGAAGGCGCTTTACAAAATGGTGGCCGACGACTGCGCGCATATCTCCCGCAAGCCGCCTGAAACCTACCACCAGGGTGTCCAGTGGATTCAGTTCGGCGTCATGACCGACCGCATCGTGGGCCACGGCAACGGCTATGGCCGTATCGACCTCTATCTGAACGACCTGTTGGTGAAGGACCTCGAAAGCGGACGGATCACCCGTCAGGAGGCGCGGGAATATCTGGCAGAGCTTTTCCTGAAGATTCGCGGCCAGCATTTCACAATCTGCGGCCGGCTGGCGGACGGTTCGGACGCGACGAACGATATGAGCTGGGTCACGCTCGAAGCCTATGACATGGTGGATGACTACAACAACCTCTTCCTGATGTGGCACAAAGATATGGACCAGAAACTTCTGCTTTATGCCTGCGATGTGCTTGCGCGCCACGGCGCGAGCGTCCCGACCTTCTGCAACTACGACCTGCTCGTCGACTGCGAGATGCGTTCGGGCGTGCCGTGGGAGGATGCGTGGACAGTCGCGGTCGGCGGCTGCCAGTGGTTCTGTGTCCCAGGCAAGGAATACTGCGACCAGGACGTCAACTCCCTCGTCCTGCTGGACCCGATGTGGCGCGCCATCGACCGCGGCATCGAGAATCCGCCGAAGGACTTCGAGGAGCTGTTCGCGTCGTTTACCGAGGAGTTCAAGCGCACTGCCGAAGCGCTGCGGGTCTTTAAGGACGCGCAATACGAAGTGATCGACAAGGTTTGGCCGGAGATGGCGACCTCCCTGAGCTTCCACGGCCCGGTTGAGCGCGGCATCGATATCACCGGCCACCGCGGGGTGGACTATCAGTATACCTCGGCCAATGTCCTGGGGATTCCGAACGTGGCGGATTCGCTTTACGCGATCAAGAAGCTGGTGTTCGACGAGAAGGCCTATACCCTTGCGGACGTGCGCAAAGCGACCAGTGAAAACTGGGAGGACAACGAGATCATGCGTCAGCGTTTCCTGCGCCAGGATAAATTTGGTAACGATCTCGACGAGGTGGATGAGCTGCTTGTGCGGATCACCGATATGATCGCCGATGTGCTTGACAACACCTATAACAACCGCGGCCAGCAGTACCGTGCGTCTCTCTACCAGTTCCAGGGACACACCGCGACCAATGTGCTTCCCGCAACTCCGGACGGCCGCCTTGCCAACGAGCCGCTTGCGCACGGCATCAACCCGACCGCTGGCAGGAACACGAAGGGCCTGCTCGCCACTGCGAACTCGCTTGCGAAGGTACATAATTATAAATTCCTCGGCGGCACCCTTCAGATCGAGCTTCAGCCGAAATTTTTCGATGGCAAGGAGAATCTTTCCGAATATATCAAGAATTTCATCGAGGCGTATTTCAGCAAAAATACCTTCCAGGTCAACTTGAACATCATCGACCTCGAGAAACTGAAGGATGCGATCGACCATCCCGAAAATCCGGAATATCAGAATATCGTCATCAAGGTCACCGGCTACACCACGCGGTTCATCTGCCTTGCGAAACCCTTCCAGGTTGAGTTCTGCGGGAGAAACAACTATGGAGAGATGTGATCTTTGCCCACCGACGGACAGCCGCGGGCTGATTTTCGATCTCTACCGCGGCACCACCCATGACGGGCCGGGCCTGCGCTCGACGGTGTTCTTCAAAGGCTGCCCGCTTTCCTGCGCCTGGTGTCACAATCCCGAAGGAATCCCTTTCAAGCGGGCGGTCTGGTGGGACGGCAGAACCTGTATCGGGTGTGGGCTCTGCCACGAGGCCTGTCCATACGGCGCGAACGAAATGAAGGAACAGGGCATTGTGATCGACCGGGAAAAATGTCGGGCGTGCGGCGCCTGCGTAAAAGCCTGTCCGGCACAGGCGATGACCTTCATCGGGGAAGACTGGGAGCTTGAGAAACTTGTCAGGGAACTGCTTAAGGACAAAACCTACTACGACCAGACCGGAGGCGGCGTGACCGCCTCCGGCGGCGAGGCGCTGATGCAGGCGGACTTTGTGGCCGCCCTGTTCGTCCGGCTGCATGAAGCGGGCGTCACGACGGCGCTGGACACCTGCGGCCTTGCCGGATGGGACGCGCTTGAAAAGGTGCTGCTGCATACGGACTATGTTCTGTATGATTTGAAAATCCTTGACGGCGCGGCGCACAAACAGTTTACAGGCGCGGACAATGCGGTTATACTGGAACATGCGAAGCGGATTGCACAGGGGATTGCGGACGGCGTTTGGAATGCGCAGATGTGGATCCGGACCCCGCTGATCCCGGGCGCGACCGCGACGGAGGAAAACCTGTCCGAAATCGGCAGATTCATCGCCGGTCATCTGCTGCCCGCGGTGACCCGGTGGGAGCTCTGCGCTTTCAACAACAGCTGTATCAACAAATATGAAAAGCTCGGCGGGGAATGGTCCTATTCGGATGTGAAGCTGATCGGCAGCGCGCAGGCGGAAAAGCTTCGGGAGGCGGCGCTCTTGGGCGGATGCAGTCCGGAGATGGTCTTTGTCACCGGGCTGGTAGCGGAGTAAAGGTGGGTGCGATATGAAAAAAATTGTGGTGTTCGGAAGTTTCTTTGTCGACCTTGCCGCCCGCGCGCCAAAGTTTCCTGTCCCAGGAGAGACGGTGCATGGCAGTTCTTTTCAGATCGGTTCCGGCGGTAAGGGTTCCAATCAGGCGATTGCCGCCCACCGCGCGGGCGCGGATGTAACTTTTATCACCAAGGTCGGCGCGGACGAATTCGGCCGGATGGCGCGGGAAGTCTACAGCCGGGAAGGGATGGACACCCGTTATATTCTTGTCGATGAAACGGCCAGTACCGGAACGGCGCTGATTGTCGTGGAGGAGAGCGGCCAGAACATGATCGTTATTACAAGCGGCGCCTGCGGAAGGATCTCCGAGGCCGACATCGCTGCGGTGACACCGGTTTTGGAACAGGCTGATCTGCTGCTTTTGCAGCTGGAAGTGAATTTTGACGCGGTAAAACGCGCTGCCGCGCTTGCAAAGCAAAGCGGCGCCCGGGTCATTTTGAATCCCGCCCCGGCAAGGGAACTGCCGGACAGCCTGCTCAGCCTGGTCGACATCATCACCCCGAATGAAAGCGAAGCCGCGCTGCTCACCGGTATACCGGTGAAAGGGCCGGAAGATGCGAAAAAGGCCGCCGCCGTTTTCTTTGAAAAAGGGATGCAGGGCGTTGTGATCACCCTGGGGAAGCAGGGCGCTTATGTGGCGGACCGCAGCCGTGGGGAGTATCTGCCGTGTATACCGATGAAAGCGGTGGATACGACCGGTGCGGGGGACGCCTTTAACGGCGGTTTTGTTATGGCGCTTGCACAGGGCGCGGATATCTTTGAGGCCGCGCGCTATGGAAACGTCTGTGGAACGCTTTCTGTGACAAAACAGGGCGCGGCCGCTTCGGCCCCTTATCGGCAGGAAATTTTGAAACTCTATGAGGAAAACTACGGCTGAGATTCCAAAAACAGAAAGGGAAGACAAAAGGGGCCGCGCTGCTGGACGGTACGGTTTGAGCCGGCGTAGGAAGGGCGCTCTGTAGCCCCGTATGCCCCGGCCGGGCTTTGCCTTTGAAACTTTGTGGGAATCGACAACATCATGCTCTGACAGAATGCAGACAACACGAAAAAGCTCCGCAAACTTTTGGTTTGCGGAGCTTTTTTAGATTGGCGCCTGGAAAGCCGTCTTTCAGGTCTGATTCAGCGCGGCACAAAACGTTTCGAAGGGGATTCCCCGGGCATTGCGCACATAGTAGTTGGCGGAGGCGTTCGCGGCCCGCAGACGTTCGTCAGGGGAGAGCCCCAAGAGTAGCGCGGCGCAGTATCCGGCATTGAAATTGTCGCCCGCGCCGGTCGAAATTTTCGGTTTTGGGACAAACGAAGTAGGCGCGGCATATTGCCTGCCATTCTCGAACAGAAGGCTTTCATGCAGGGTGTGCACCGCTACCTGGTCGATTCCAAACTGTTCCGCCAGCACGCCGCCCGCTTCCCGTGGGTCTGGACAGCTGATTCCCAGCTTTTCGGCAATCAATTGCGCCTCGTTCAGATTGACGCTCAGGACAGTGGTGCGGTACCGCCCGCAAGCGCCGATAAGCTCCATCAGCTCGTTTACCCGGGCGGCGGGATGGCGCGCGGGGTCAGCCAGATCGAAAAAGAGCTGTTTCTCCCGCTGTGGCACGGTACAGATATATTTCTGCGCGGCGGCGCGCCAGAGGGAATGCATAAAGTCGATCTCGCCCCAGTTGACCATCGCGACAAGGTCCGCTCCAAACGCTTCGCCGGCGGCGGCTTCCCCACCGAGCGCCTGTTCGACCGCCGCGAGCGGGGTTTCAGGCGCCGGCTGCCGCGGCGCCAGCATCACCTTTCCGTCAAGGAATTCGAGCGCGAGCGTTTCCCACGGCGCGGCATAGCTGCGGCGGGCGCAGTTTTCCGGAAGGTCGTCAAACACCGCGAGTGGGCCGGAGCGCCCGAGCATCCCGCAGAGCGTTACCTGCGCGCCGATCCCCGCCAGCGTCCCGGCCAGGATGGGCGCGTTCCCACCGCGCCGCTCCTCAAGTGAATCGAGCTGAATCGCGCAGCTCTTACCGGTTTTTCCCGCGAGGAAATTGCCGAAATCCCCAATCGTGTCAAAATACGCGGCAGTTTCTTCGGTCGTTTGCGCGATGGGGCGCAGGATGCGGTCAATATAGCCGTCGAAGCCGACCAGCGCCCGTCTGTTCCTGAGGAAATCTTTGTTGCAGTTCACCATATTTTGCTCATCCTTTTCTCCAGTCGTTCCAAAATTTTAATTTTGGGGTTGATCTTATTATAATATTATAATATTATATATTTACACGAAAGGCAATATGTCTCCGGACAAAACTTTAGGAGGTACAAAATGAAAAGAATCTTTGCACTACTGCTCGCATCGGCCATGGCGCTCACTGTGATGAGCGGCTGCACGTCGTCCAAACCGGCGGCGTCCTCCGCGCCCGCCGCGCCCGCATCGTCTGCCGCCGCCCAGAGTGAAGCGGCATCCGACCCAGCCGCTCCCGCGCAGGTCACCACCTGGAAGTTTTCCACCTTCGACGCGGAGGACACCAACCAGTCGAATGCTTACAAAGCGATGTGGAAACGCATTGAGGAGGAAACCGGCGGGGAGCTCAAGGTCGAGTTTTATCCGCTCGGACAGCTCGGGGGCGAAGCCGATCTGCTTCAGAACCTGCAGACCGGTTCGCTCGATGCGGCCCAGATGGGATGCGCGCTGCTCGCGGGCCTTGAATCCAGCTTTAACGTGGGGGACCTGCCCTTCATCTTTGATGATTTCGACCATGCCGACCGGTTTGCCAAGACCGACGAAGCCAAGGAAATGAACGCCAAGCTCGAAGCCAGCGGCCTTGAGGTCTGGTACTGGAGCATCCTGGGCTACCGCCAGCCGAACCTGGTCAAAAAGACCATCAACTCGCCGGAAGATTTCAAAGGCGTCAAATGGCGCACCATGGAAGTCGCCGTGCAGATGGACACTATGACCGCGCTGGGCGCCGTCCCGATCGCCGTCCCCTATAATGACGTTTACAACGCGCTCAAGATGGGCGTCGTCGACGCCTGGATGAACGACGGCGTCGCCTTCAAGAACCTTGCCACCTATGAAGTCGCCCCCTATTACTGCGATATCCCGCTTTTCGCATCCACCCAGACCTGCGTCATCAGCAAGAAGTCCTATGACGCGCTCTCCGACAAAAATAAGGAGATCGTCAAACGCGTCGTGGAAGAGGATCTGCCAGGCGTCATCAAAGCGGCCTGGGATCAGAACGCCGCGCAGCTGCAGGAACTCAAGGACAACAACTTCAAGGATTGGACCAAGGTGGAGGACACCGCTCCGTATCTTGAACTGGTTCAGCCGGTTTACGACAACCTTGTCAAGGAATATCCCGAATGCCAGAAATACATTGACGCCATTAACAGTGTCCGTTAAATCTGACCCGGAGGGACGCTGCATTATCGCAGCGTCCCCACTTTGACAGCAGCTCCAATTCAAAAGGGATTGAGGACTCGGATATGCTAAGAAAAATAAGTGATATCATCTATAAAATCAGCGGTTACTTTGTCGAGCTTGCGCTGATGGCAATCGTCGTTCTGGTGTTTCTGCAGGTGATCTCCCGCTATGTTTTTCAGTTTTCGATCGACTGGGCCCAGGAACTCACCGTCTATCTACTGATCTGGATGGTCTTTATGGGATGCAGCATGGGAATGCGGGATAACCAGGTGGTTTCGCTGACGCTTGTCACCGATCAGCTTCCGCGTATTGCGCAGGAACTTTTGAAGATCGTTGTGAATCTGCTGCTGATCTTCTTCTTTGTCGTCTGCACGATTGGAAACGTGGAAATCATTCAGTTTGCGATGAACCGGATCAGCCCGGTCTTAAAGATCAAAATGGGCTATATCTCCGCCGCCTTTTCGGTTTCCGCGGTGATCATGTCCTATAACTGCCTGCTTGCCATCGGAGACACTGTCAAGGGGCTCTTTGGGAAAAATCAGAAGGAGGTGCCTGCCGAATGAGTATCTGGATCATGTTCCTCCTGCTTCTGCTCTTTCTCGCGATCGGGGTGCCAATTGCATTTGGACTGGGGCTGGCTTCGCTGTTTTACCTGATGGCAAACGGAATGCCCATCTCCATGGTACCACAAAAGATGACCATTTCGCTCGAAAACTTCATCTTTATCGCGCTGCCGCTCTTTATCCTGGCGGGGGAAATTATGAATACCGGCGGCCTGACCCAAAAGCTGGTCAACGTGGCCCGCGCGATTGTCGGGCGCTTCCGCGGGGGGCTCGCCTATGTAAACGTGCTGGTCAGCATGCTGTTTGGCGGCGTACAGGGGCTGGCCACAGCGGACACTGTGGCGATCGGATCGGTGCTGATCCCGGCAATGGAGAAAGCCGGATACCGCAAGGATTTCAGCGCCGGCGTCACCGTCGCTTCCTCCACCATCTCCTCGATCATACCGCCCGGCATGCTCTTTATCATCTTTGGATCGGTCACCGGCGTTTCGATTGGGTCGCTCTTTTTGGGCGGCATGGTCCCGGGCATCCTGCTGGGGCTTGCGCAGATGGCGCTCGTGTTCTTCTATGCGCACAACAAAAAGCTCAGCGTCAACATTCCGGCGGGTGAACGCCTGAGCCTGCATGAATGCCTTCGTTTCATCGTGCAGGGCCTGCCGACCCTTCTGCTTCCGGTTATCATCATCGGCGGCATCGTGACCGGTATCGCAACCGCTACCGAATCCGCGGTGCTGGCGGTTGTCTATGCGCTTTTCCTGAGCCTGGTCACCCACGAGATCAGATGGAGCGACCTGCCGGGGATCTTCTTTAAATCCGCGAAAATGGTCGGTTCGGTCATGGTAATTCTCTGCACGTCTTCCATTTTCGGCTATATCCTGACTCAGGAACGGGTCCCGCAGATGGTTGTCGAGCTGCTCTTTGGAATCACAAACAACAAGTTTGTCCTGCTGCTCATTATCAATCTGTTCCTGTTGTTTGTCGGCACCTTTATGGATTCGACCCCGTCGTGCATCATTCTGGCACCAATCCTTCTGCCGATCCTGGTGGAAATGAATATGGACCCGGTACATATCGGCGTATTCATGTGCTTCAACCTGGCGCAGGGCCTCATCACCCCGCCGGTCGGCTCCTGCCTGTACCTGGCTTCCGGAATCAGCCAGCTGCCGGTTGAAAAGATCGCCAAGGCGATGATGCCGTTTTTCCTGATCAACGTGGTGGTGCTGTTGCTCATCACCTATTTCCCGCCGTTTGTCCTGTTTGTGCCGTCGCTGGCCGGATGACCGGAAACATTCCGCTTTTGCGCCGGCATATCCGGCGTAAATGGGATATAACGTGGACAGATATTGAAAACAGCCTTCAAATTATGGTAAGATAGTAGGAGAACACTATGTCAGATTTTTACAACGAGGTAAAAACCCAGCCGGAGAAGCTGCGCGGGATGCTTGCCCGTTACCGGCAGGAGGATTTTGCGTCCATAAAGGCCGCGGCGGCATTGATCCGCAGCAGCGGGACCGTTGTCTTCAGCGGTATGGGCACCTCTTTCCATGCGCCGCTGTGCGTCTATGGGAAGCTTTGCGCCAGGGTTCGTCCGGTTATTCTGGAAGCGGGGGAGCTGCTGGAGAGCTGTCTCGGAATCATCCATCCTGGAGATGTCGTCGTGTTGATTTCCCAATCCGGTGAGAGCGTCGAAATTGACCGGCTCACCGAAAAGCTCCGGGGAACCGCCAAAATTATCGGCATCACCAACCAGCCGGATTCCACCCTGGCCCGCGCGAGCAGCGTCCTGCTGCTTCTGCACGCGGGCCCCGAAAAAAGTATCACCAACAAAACCTTTACGAACACGATGGCGCTTTTATATCTGCTGGAATGCTGCGTGGCCGAAGGTTTGCCCGAAACCCTCTGCGGGGAGCTGGACGCTGCGGTTCCTGAAATGGAGCGGGTTCTGCGGGAGCTGCCCGCCGAAATCGCGGCAGCCGCCAAGACGCTTGCACCCGCCGACATGGTCCATTTCATCGGCCGGGGCGGCGCCGCGATGACCGTTGCCAACCAGAGCGCGCTCATATTCATGGAGGGCGCGAACTGCGCGGCGCGTGCGTTTACCTCCGGCGGCTTCCATCACGGACCGATTGAAATCTGCGGGCCCGGCCACCGGGCGGTTTTCTATGCGAACGAACCGGAGACCTTCCCCAAAATGCTGGAGCTGGCCAGACAGATTGCCGGATATGGAAGCCATGTGGTGATGGTGACCAATCTCCCATGCGAGCTTCCGGGCTGCATCCAGCTGCATGCCGCAACCGCCGAACAATTTGCCATGGCGTCCGCCATGGTGATGGAACTGCTGCTGGTGCGGATTGCGGAAAATCGCGGGCTCACCGCGGGGGAATTCCAGATCACCAATAAAATCTGTCAGGTTGACTGATTAAAATATGCGGAAATCATGATGAGGTGTCGCCATGCAAAAACTGGACAGAGAAGGGCCGCTGACCCTGACCTACCAACTGACCGAAATCCTGCGGGAGCGGATCGCGAATTTCTATGATCCCGGTGCGCTGCTGCCTTCTGAAAAGGAATTGGTGCAGGAATTTAATGTGAGCAATATCACTGTCCGAAATGCGTTGGAAAACCTCGTAATTGAGGGGATTGTCACCCGAAAACGCGGAAAAGGCACCTTTGTGTCCGAGAAGAAGATTTCTTCCAATATCACCCGCTTGCAAAGCGGCACCCAGCTCTTCCAGGAAAGCGGGATGACCTCTCATGTCGAGTTGCTCGAGGCGGTCAAAGTGAAAGCAAACCTTCCGACTGCGACCCAGTTTGGGCTGCCGGAGGGCGCGCTCTTTAACACTCTCACCCGCCGCCGTATGCTGGACGCGGTCCCCTACAGCCTGGAAACCAGTTATATCCCGCAGGAGATCTGCCCGGATATCAGCGACCGGTACCAGGGGGGCTCGCTCTATGAATTCCTCGAAAAGCAGTATGGCATTTTCATGACCCGTTCAGAGGAGATTTATACGGCTGTCGCGCTGCATTCCAAACAGGCAAAGCTGCTCCACCAGGAACGCGGCGCGGCCGCCCTGCTCCTGCGCGGCCGGGTCTACGACCAGAATGACCGCCTCGTGGCGGTCGAAGAGTCGCTTTACCGCAGCGACAAATTTGAAATTGTCGTGCAGGCCAATTCCAGCCTGCCGCGTCCCACAAAATTAATTGAACCGAATTCAGGAGGCAATTATGGCTAAATATTTTTCGGGGATTATGGTCCCTGTTATGACCCCGTTTGATCAGTCGGGCAAGATCGCTGAGGCGGAGCTCGACCGGCACATCCGTTTCCTTGTGGATGCGGGCGTGCACAGCCTGCTCGTTCCGAGCGGCACCGGTGAATTCGCAAACCTCACTTTTGAACAGAAGGAGCTTGTCACCCGGACTGCTGTCAAGGCCGCTGCGGGGAAGGTTCCTGTTGTTTCGCTGGTGAGCGACTGTTCCACCGAAAATGTGCTTAAGCTGTGTGAGCTGGCAAAAAAATGCGGCGCAGCTGAGCTGATGCTCACCCCGCCATACTATTCCCACGTCGATCAGCGTGCGCTGCTTGAATTTTTCACATTGGTTGCGGATCGGTGCGATCTGCCGCTTTGGCTGTATCACCAGCCTGGAGAAACCAAGCTGACCATCGAACCGGAAACCGTTCTGGAACTTGCAAAGCATCCAAACATCGTGGGCATCAAGGTCGCCGCGGGGGATGATTTCTTCTATTTCTGCCGCCTGCGCCAGATGCTGCGCGCAAACGACGATTTCAGCGTGCTGATGGGCGAGGATTTTGCCACGCTGCCGTCCTATGTGATGGGTGGGGACGGATCGGTTTCTTCGCTTGCGAACGTCACGCCAAAGGAATTTGTCGAGATTTTCGATGCGTACCGGGCGGGGGACCTGAAACGCGCGCAGGCGCTCCAGGAGCGGATTATGGATATTTTCGCCGCAATGGTCATGGTCGACACGGGCGCTTATCAGAGTGCCTGCAAGACGGTTCTGCGGGAGATGGGCCTTTATTCCACCAACCTTGTGAGCAGCCCGTTTGTTTCGGTGCTTCCTGAAGAGGAAGCCCAAATCATTGCCAAGGCCAAAGCTTTGGGCGTCATTTGAACAGAGAAAAACCGCTGGCCAAAATTTGGCCGGCGGTTTTTTATTGGAATCTATTTCGCCGCAAACGGAAAATATTTTTATGGATTTCCAACATGGGTGTTATCCGCATATGCGGTAACCGTCCTCTGTCACCTGGAAAATCTGTTCCACTTCTTCGGGAACAGAATCCGTGGGACAGGCAAAATCCCCCTCATACCGCACACACGAGCCGCAGCTGCTGCTCAGTTTTCTGGGCACGGGCATGATTTTGGCCTTCCAGTTCCTGGCGTCGCAAAGCTTTTTGAAGCGGATAGCGCCAAAGTGGGAATAAAAAGTGGCAATGTAAATCATCTATCTGGTAATGGACAGGGTGTATTCCCCATCTTTTTCCGTTACGGCGACCTGATAGCCCTGATGCTCCGCATATCGCGTTACATTCTCCCTGGCGGCGGGATTGTCCACCACAATTTGATAGGCGGGTTCTTTAGAGAGCATCGCCTTTTGTATCATAATGACAGGTTCCGGACAGGACAATCCCCTTGCATCCAATTTGTTCATCTTTATGCTCCTTTACAGCTTTTGCTTATGGAAGGTGTTGAGACAGGCGATCAACAGGACAACGCCAATTCCGATCACCACGGCAATCATACCGTTGGCGGTGGGGCCTTCACCGCTGGAAGCCAGCCCGAAATTATGTGCGAATGCCGCGCCCGCCACCAGACCGATAACGGTGATGGCGCTGTCGGTATTGCCCTCGCCGGAAAGCACCAACTGGCGCAGCGGGCAGCCGCCCAGAAGGACACAGCCGAAGCCCACCAGCAGCATCCCCAGGAAGTTCCACAGACCGTCGGTATGGGCGACCGCCTGCCCCGCGAAGCCCGCTTGGAAGTATGTATCGGGGGTGACCGCTGTCAAAATGAGGTTGCAGACCAGCGCGCTGGCAAAAACGGCCACGAACCCCGCCAGCAGCTTCCATTCACCGAACAGCGCCATATCCCGGATTCCGCCAACCATACACAACCGCGTCCGCTGTGCCAGTGCCCCTACAATCAGGCCCGCTCCAAGGCTCAGGAGAATGGCGGCGTGCTTGGCGCCCGGGCCGTCCCCCGGCTCGGTGAAGTGGATAAAGGCCGGCGCGGCAACCAGCAAAACGAGCAGTATGACCTGTCCGCCCAGGAAAAGGGAACCCTCCAGTTTTGCGTACGGATAAGTGCGCTTGAGGGAGTAACCGCGGTTCAGAAAAAATACGCCAGCCAGAATGCCGCAGATAAAACCGCCCAGCCCCAAAAGCGCGTTCCAATCCCCGCCGGCAAGCCTGAGGATCATCCGGAAGGGGCAGCCCAAAAACATGAGGCATCCAATCATCACAAAAAAGCCCAGTACAAAACGGGTCAATGGAGCGCTCCCGCCCCGCGGGATAAACTCCTTTTTCCCCAGCGCCACCAGAAAACTTCCCAATACCAGCCCGATGATTTCAGGGCGTATATATTGGACCGCGGCGGCGGAATGGAGCCCCACTGCCCCAGCGGTGTCCCGCAGGAAGCAGGCGATGCAAAAGCCCATATTCACCGGATTCCCGAAGAGCACCAACAGCGACGCGATGATCCCGATGAAGATCCCTGCCAGGATAATGCCGCTTTTTTCACTTTTTAAGTCCATATTCCGATATCCTCCTCAATTTGGCCCGCTTGTGGTGGCCGCAAACGGTATTTACCGTTTGCTTTGCGCTTATTATAGCACAGTAAAATTTTGGAATCCAATTGTATTTATTAATTATACAAATAGATTTATTTGTAAATCAAATAAATATCTGCTAAAATGGGGTTGGAAAATGATCAATTTAAGGGGCGATTCATCTTGCGGAAACTGTATTTTGACAATGCCAGCACATCCTTTCCCAAACCGCGGGAGGTTTCGGAAAGCATCTTCCATTACATGACCCAGGTGGGCAGCAATATCAACCGTGGGTGCTACGAGCAGGCTTATCAGGTTGAGGAGACGGTTTACGAAACCCGCCGGCTTCTGTGTGAACTGTTTGGCGGGCAGGATTGTAAGAACGCCGTGTTTACAAAAAACGTGACCGAGAGCCTGAATCTGCTGATGAAGGGATATCTGAGGCCGGGCGACCATGTGTTGGTGTCCTCCATGGAGCATAACGCCGTAATGCGTCCGCTTACGCAGCTCTCCCAAAGCGGCGTAAGCTTTTCCCGCGTACCCTGCAGCGAAAAGGGAGAGCTTTCGCCGGAAATGCTGCAGGCATATCTGCGCGAAAATACAAAAGCGGTTGTGATGACCCATGCGAGCAATGTATGCGGCACGCTTCTGCCGGTTCGGGAAGTCGGGCGGTTTTGCAGGGCCAACGGCCTGCGATTCTTTGTGGACGCGGCACAGACCGCCGGGGTGTGGCCGATCGACATGGAGGAAATGTGTATCGACGCGCTGGCGTTCACCGGCCACAAAGGATTGCTGGGGCCGCAGGGGATCGGCGGGTTTCTGCTGCGGGAGGAGATGATCCCCCTGTTGGAGCCGCTTATTTCCGGCGGGACTGGAAGCCTCAGCCACACGGAGGAGATCCCGGATTTTATGCCGGACCGCTTTGAGCCAGGCACCATGAATCTGCCGGGAATCATCGGGCTTCACGCTGGACTGCTGTGGCTGCAAAAAACAGGGATCACGGCTGTCCGTGAGCATGAACTTCAGCTCACAGGCCGTTTCCTGGCAGGGTTGGAACCTTTGGAAAACAGCGGCCTGCTCCGCGTTGTGGGGAAAAAAGATACCGCGGGCAGAACTGGTGTGGTCTCCCTGCAAACGCCGGGACAGGATATTTCTCATGTGGCCTGCCAGCTGGATGACGCTTATGGGATCATGACCCGGGTGGGGCTGCACTGCGCGCCTGCCGCCCACAAAACGCTGGGCACCTATCCGACGGGCACCATCCGATTTTCCTTTGGATGGTGGAACAGCGGGGATGAGGTGGATGCGGCGGTTCATGCGCTGCACAAGATCCTGGAGGCGGGGAATGGAATTTAAACAGCTGCAGTCCTTTATCGCGGTGGCAAAGCATAACAGCTTTACAAAGGCGGCGGAACGGTTATACATCTCTCAGCCCACCATCAGCGCCCATATCCGGGCATTGGAGGAGGAGCTGCGCACCCGGCTGATCCTGCGAACGACGAAAAGCATTGAACTGACCTGCAACGGGCAGGAGCTGTATGACTATGCCGTCAATATTATGGAACTGCGGGACCGGATGATAAAGCACTGCTCTGAGGTGGAAAAAAAGATCATCCATCTGGGGGCGTCAACCATTCCCTCCGCTTACATCCTGCCGGAGGTTCTTCCCGTATATGGAAAGGACCATCCGGAGGTCTATTTCATCATCCACCAAAGCGACAGTCAGACGGTTGCGGACGGGCTGCTGGACGGAGTCTTTGACATCGGGCTTATGGGGATGAAGAGCGAGGACAGACGGCTTGACTGCACACCGTTTTGCCAGGACCATATGGTTGTGATTACACCGGTCAACGAGCATTTTCTGGCGCTGAAAGAACAGGCGCAGACCCCGGTTGAAATACTGCTCAAGGAACCCATCATCCTGCGGGAAAAAGGGAGCGGCAGCAAAAAAAGCATCGATTATTTTTTGGAGAGCCTAGGCGTTTCCGAGGAGGATCTTCAGATCACCGCCCGGGTCAACGACCAGGAGGCGATTAAAAACCTTGTCGCCGGCGGACTGGGAATCTCAATCACTTCCGAAAAGGCCGCTCACAATTTTCTCATAGCCAAAAGGCTGCTGATGTTCGAGCTGCCGGAATACTCCCGGAAACGGGATCTCTATCTGGCTTTGCGGAAAAACAGCGCTCCCAAGAGTTATGTCCTGGAGTTCGCCCAGTTCGTAAAACGGCATTATGAGCAAGCTTAAACAGCTTGCCAGTCCTTTTCCGGAACGCCAAAATGCACCCGCCGCGGTTTTTTAAACCTGCGGCGGGTGCATTTTATGCCTGACTGGAATCAGAAGTTCAGTTTCTGGCGCTCCGCGCCCATCTTTGCGTTCCAGGCGCGAAGATCCTCAATCGTCGGGCGCTCCCCGCGTTCAATCGCTTCACGGCAGGGGCCGATCACAGGCTCCTCACTTGCAGCTGCAGCTTCGCAGGCCGCCGCAAGCCGGTCCGCAATCTCGCCGGGAACCACGGTGAAGCCATGCATATCCGCGTGGAGAAGATCTCCGGGACGGATTTCAAGCCCGCAGATCTGAACCGGGCAGTTGATTGCTTCCACATGGATATTGGCATGGGAAACAAGTACATGGGTGGAGAGAAATGCGAATCCAAGCGTATCGCTTGCGGGAATGTCGCGTACGCCGCCCGCGGTGAGAGTCCCGACGCTGCCGAGCGATCGAAAGATGCTGGCTTGTACTTCGCCCCAGAAGGAACCGATTGGATGCGGATCCGTGTCCTGGATGCAGATGATCGAAGGCCCTTCAACCGCCCGCGCGTTTGCATAAAGCTGCATCTTTAGCTCTTTCTGCTCCGGTGTCTCCGGAAAAATGGCGCCGACGCGCGCCGTCACGGCATAGCCGACGATCGCTTTCGAGCTGTCGCCGCCGCGCCAGACCATCCCCGGCAGACCGAAACCGCAGGTGCGCGGCCGTAGTTTGAAAAATTCGATTGCATTGCAGACGGTGGGGGTGTCAAAGTACCGCAGCGCTTCCAGCTGTTCATGATCCAACATAACTTCAGTTCTCCTTTATCACCTGTTCGGCAGGCGCAAATTTTGCTTTTGGAGCGGTAAAACCGCTTTTGCGGGGGGAAAGCTGATGGGGTTTGAAAGGGCAGCCCTGACGGGTGCCCGGAATTTGATTTTAGTATAGCATTTTTGCTTCAAAGAGCACAAGATGCGGAAGACATATGGCAACCCCGCAATGGAAATTGGATTTCATAAAACCTCTGAAATCGGAAAATATCATTCATTTATACTCAAATTTCTCAAAATGAAACAATATTTTCAATATTTTATAGATGTTACGAAAAGCTGAAATATAAAATTGCCGCGATATGACATCGCTTGAATTATATAATTTGTACAATTATAATGGAGATAAGATAAAAGCTTACGGCCTGTTTGCGGCTGTATTCAAACCGAGGGAGGAATGACAATGAACCAGGAACTGTTGTCTCAGTTCAATGCCAAAGCGAAAGAAGTCAAAGAAGATATGATTGACTTCGCGCAACGCCTGATCCGCACGCCGAGTGAATCGGGGAAAGAAGGCGACGTCGCACAGGTGATCCTTGCCGAGCTTAAAAAGCTGGATTTTGATGAAGCGTATGTCGATCCGATTGGTAACGTTATCGGAATTATCAAAGGAACCGGAGACGGCCCGAACATCCTTTATAACTGCCATATGGACCATGTCGCTCCCGGCAATCTCGATGACTGGGAATATCCTCCTTACAGCGCCGAAATCGCGGACGGCTGGATTCACGGACGCGCCGCTTCGGATACCAAAGGCGCCATGGCCCCTCAGGTATATGCCGCCTATCTGATCAAAGCATGCGGTGTCAAGCTCAAGGGCGACATCATCCTCACCTTTGTGGTGTATGAGGAGCCGGGCGATATGTGGGGCGCCATGCACCTTACCGACACACTCAAACAACCCATCGCGTTTGCGGTTCTTGGTGAAGCGACGGGTCTCGATGTCTATCTTGGCCATCGCGGCAAGATTGAAATTGAGGTCATCAGCCGCGGCCTTATGAGCCATTCGAGCGCTCCGCGCCTGGGCATCAACGCCGTCTCCAAGATGGCGCCATTCATTGTCGAAATTGACAAGCTCTCGAAAGACCTGCCAACCGATGAATTCCTTGGCCAGGGCACCCAGAGCATGATTCATATCAGCTGCCAGCCTGGATGGGGCTGCACGGTTCCGGATGTCTGCCAGGTAAATGTTGATTACCGATTCCTGCCTGACCAGAAATCGGAGGATATCCTTGCGCAGTATCGCGCCGTGGCCGATAAGCTGAAAGCGGCCGACCCGGAATCGAATTTTGATATCCGTATTCGGGATCTCGACCATACCAGTTACACCGGATTCCACGAGGTGTGCCCGCTGGACAAGCCCGCATATCTCGTCCCTACGGACAATGAATATGTTGTCAAAACAGTTGACAGCCTCAAGCAGCTCGGTCAGGAGCCCAAATTCAGCAGATGGGACTTCGGGACAGACGGCGCCTGGCTTGACCGCAAGCTTGGAATCCCGACCATCGGGTATTCCTGCTGCGAGGAGGTCTATGCGCACCGTCCGAACGACCGCGTCAGCATTGAAAAGATGGAAAAATGCCTGCTGGGCAATATTGCTATCAGCTGTGCGGTCTGTGAAATTGATGCCTGATATCAACCAAATAAGGGATTGATCCCATCGCGTTTTTTGTTCGCCTGCCTGTTTGGTGATCGGAAAAACAGCCGGATTCGTATGAATCCGGCTGTTTTTTTGTTTGCGTCCCATTTTGAGGCGTTTTTTTAGAAAAATTGCATTCCTCTTATTTTGAGAAAAATTTCACATAACAAAAGGATGCGGTTTTTCGTGAGAAAAATTTCTCCCGAACCTTGCAAAGTAATTGCAAAATGTGCAAAAAGCAATAAAATGAACATACAGAAACGGAAAAACTATCCAAAGCAAACAAATAAAATTGCGGATTGCAGATGGGACAGGAGGCGTGGTTTACAGATAGACTGGAATAATTTGTAAAAAATAAAACATGGAGGGTATGAAATGAGTAACACCACCGCGGCATCGACAGAAGAAATGAGTTACCTGAGTTCAAAAAACATCCTGCTCGGCTTACAGCATCTGTTCGCAATGTTTGGGTCCATCGTTCTCACTTCGCGGATGGCCGGACTGAACACCCCGGTTTGCATGTTTACCGCGGGCCTCGGAACCCTGATTTTTCATCTGGTCACCAAAGGCAAAGTTCCGATCTTTGTCGGTGCATCTACCGCTTACGTTGCCACCATCGCCTCGGTCGTTTTCGTCACGGACGCGTCCGGAAATGCTGTCCGCCACATCGAGAACATCCCCTACGTGCAGGGCGGCGTTATGGCGGCTGGGCTTGTCTACTGCATCCTGGCGTGTGTCGCTTACTTCGTCGGCCATGAGCGGATCAAACGCTGGTTCCCGCCGATTGTCGTCGGCCCGGTTATCATGGTCATCGGTACCAAGCTCGCGCCGAAAGCGATCGGCATGGCGCAGCAGAACTGGCTGATTGCGATCATCACGCTTGCGGTCGTAATTTACTTCAATGTCTACGGAAAGGGCCTGCTCAAAATTATCCCGATTCTCATCGGCATTTCTTCCGGCTATGTCTGCTCGATCATTTATGACATGGTTGCTCATCCGGCGACCCCGCTGGTTGATTTCACCCCGCTTGCGGAGGCTTCCTGGATACAGCCTTTCTGGGATTTTTCCGGTCAGTTCTTCTCCTTCCCCAAATTTGACATGAGTATCATCTTCCTGATTGCGCCGATCGCGTTTGTGACCTTTATGGAGCATATCGGTGATATCACCACCAACGGCGCGGTTGTGGGAAAAGACTTCCTGTCTGACCCCGGTATCCACCGCACCCTGCTCGGCGACGGCCTTTCGACCATGGCTTCCGGTTTCTTCGGCGGCAACGCGAACACCACCTTCAGCCAGAACACCGGCCTGCTCGCCGTCACCGGCGCCTACAATCCGAAGATCCTGCGCACCGCGGCTGTCATGGCGATCTGCCTGAGCCTGTTTGGCAAACTCGGCGGGCTGCTCCAGTCGATCCCCAACGCGGTTATCGGCGGCGTTTCGATCCTGCTGTTCGGTTCCATCGCCTCGATCGGCGTACGCACGGTAGCGGAAGCGAAGATCGATTTCGCCCAGTCCCGCAACATCATCATCGTAGCGGTGATCTTGGTGATCGGTCTCGGTCTTGCGGCGGACGGCGTTATGGTCGGCACGGTCAAGGTTTCCGGACTGTTCCTCGCGGTTGTAGCGGGTGTTCTCTGCAACAGCCTGCTCCCAAAGGTCCCGCAGAAAGCCGATTAAATAGCAGCGTTTCAGAAGGGCCGCCGAACCGTGTTTCAGCGGCCCTTTTCCATCCTTCACGCGTTTCTCAATACGAGAAAAATTTTTCTTATTTTTGCGAATCGCCCCTTGAGGACATTCTATTTCACATCCGGCGTCCAATTTGTTGAAATTGAAAAAGCGGGCCCGTATGATTAAGGCAAGAAATGTTCCTGGTTACACCGGCACAGAAACAGTTATCCCCAGGCAGATAGGAGAGTGATATTTTGGAATTCAAGAACGTCAATAAGACGCATGAGCGCATAGACGGCATGGAGAAAGTCACCGGCAAGGCGATCTACGGCTCCGACGTCCGGATGCTCAATATGCTGTACGCCAAAGGCGTGTATTCAGAATATGCGCACGCAAAGATCCTTTCGATTGATAAGTCCAAAGCGCTGGCGCTGGAAGGCGTGGCGGATGTGGTGGTTGCAAAGGATTTGCCCGGCTCAAAAACGATCGGCGAGGTCGTTTCGGACCAGTATGTCCTCGCGGACGACAAGGTGCGCATGTACGGCGACGTGGTCGCCGTCGTGGCGGCCGAAACCCCGGAGATTGCCGCTGAGGCAGTCAAACTGGTCAAAGTGGAGTACGAGCCGCTGCCCGCGCTGCATGATCCGCGCACGGCGATCAACAATCCCACCGTGGTTACCGACCTGTTCCCGACCAACGTTTACTGCGATTATGTCGCGTCGAACGGAGACATCGAAAAAGGCTTCGCGGAATCTGACCTCATCTTTGAGCAGGACTACGAGACCAGCTGGCAGGAGCATGTCTACACCGAACCGGAGGTCGTCATCGGCATCCCGAGCATCCACGACGGCGCGGTCACCGTTTATGGCTGCCTGCAAAACCTCTATATGGCGCGCGAATCGGTCTGCCAGTGCCTGAATATCCCGATGTCCCGCGTAACCATCCGGCAGACGGTCATTGGCGGCAGCTTTGGCGGCAAACAGGAGAGCACGGTTTCCATCGCGGTGCGCGCGGCTTTGCTCGCGGTGCGTACCAAGCGGCCGATCAAATATTTGCTGACGCGTGAGGAGTCGGTGCGCGAGACTTTCAAGCGGCATCCGTTTTATATGCACATGAAAATCGGCGTCACAAAGGACGGCATGCTGCGCGCGATTTCCGGCGATTTCATCTCGGACGCGGGCGCTTATGTGAACAAAGCCAAGGGCATCATGGGCAAGGCGATCACCCTCGGCGCGGGACCGTACAATTCCCCAAGCGCCTACTTCTATGGACGCGCGGTAATGACCAACAACATCCACACCGGCTCCTACCAGGGCTTCGGCAACCCGCAGGGAATCTTCGCGCGGGAGTGCGCGATGACCGAGGTCGCTGAAAAACTCGGTCTTTCGCCTTATGAATTCCGCCGCCGCAACATCATGAAAACCGGCGATGTCAACGGAACCGGCCAGAAGATGGACTGGTGCCGCATCGGCGCGCTCGATGTGCTCGACGCCGCCGCGAAAGAGATCGACTTCGAAAATAAATACTGGAAATATTCCCGAGAAAACAAAGGCAGCGTCCGCCGCGGCGTCGGGATCTCCTGCAGCCTGCGCGGAAACAGCGTCGGAACGGTGATCCAGGATAACGGTCGCGTCTACATAGAAGTCGAAGAGGACGGCAGCGTGCTGGTTTCGATCGGCCTTGCGGAGATCGGACAGGGGCTTCTCACCACCATGAAGATCATGACGGCAGAAGCGCTCGGCTGTGACATCAACCGCATCACCATCAACGATCCCGATACCAGCCGGGCTCCGCTCACCGGCGCGGCGCTCGCTTCCCGCGGCACCTATCTCGGCGGCCACGCGATCAACGACGCCGCTGCGAAAATTCACGCAATCGTCTCCGAGGCGCTGTGCGAAAAATATGAGATTGCTCCGGAAGAAATCCATTACTACGACGATAAGGTGACCTTCGGCGAGACCGAAATGCCGTTTGATAAGGCGGTGAAACTCTGTTACGACAGCGGCCGCACCGCCGCAAGCGTCGGCAACTACAAGACCCCGCCGCTCACCTGGGACGGCAAGACCGGACACGGAGACGCTTTTTATATGTTTACCTTCTCCTGCGCAATGGTCGAAGTGGAAGTGGATATGGACACCGGTAAGACCGAAGTGCTCAAGTCTGTCGCGGCGCATGATGTGGGCCGCGCGATCAACCCGCAGATGGCCAAGGGCCAGATTGTCGGCGGGCTGGTCGGCGCACAGGGCTGGGCGCTTACCGAGGACCTCGGCTGCAAGGATGGTGTGATCAGGAACCTCAACTACGACAATTACATCATCCCGACCACAATGGATGTGCGAGAAGTCGTGCCGATCATCGTGGAAAATCCCGATCCGCGCGGCCCATATGGCGCACGTTCGCTCGGTGAACCCGCGTTCGATCCCTGCGGCGCGGCCTATGTCAACGCGGTCAACCACGCCATGGGCAACGGGAAACATATCCGCAGCCTTCCGGCGAACCTGGAAGCGGTATTTTTCTGCGAGGAGGAGAAACAATGAGCATCAAGATCAAAGGGTTTCTGCGCGCGGTCACTGTGACGCAGGCGCTTGCCTATGCTGCGCAGTATCCAGGCGAAACCGTCTATCTCGCGGGCGGTACCGATGTGATGGTTCAGGCGCGTGAAGACGACCGTTTCGCGCAGAAATACCTTGTGGACATCACGGGCATCCGGGAGCTGACCGGGATTTCACAAACAGCTGACACCCTTCAAATTGGCGCGCTGGCAACCCATGCCGCCGTGCATGAGTCCTCGCTGGTGCAGAAATATGCCGAACTGCTTTCGCAGGCGGCGCTGACGGTCGGCTCCCCGCAGATCCGCAACCGCGGCACCATCGGCGGCAATATCGCAAATGCCTCTCCGGCGGCGGATGACCTTTCGGCACTGGCGGCGCTTGGCGCAAAAGTGCTGGTGAAATGTGTGGACGGCACCGAAAAGCTGATGACGCTCACCGAGGTTATTTCACGGCCCTACCGCAACAGCCTGACAAATGGCGAGCTGATCACCAGCGTGATTGTCCCGAAATATGACGGATACCGTGCGTATTTTTATAAACTTGGACGGCGCAATTCCCTTTCGATCTCCCGCATGACGATTGCGGCGTGCCTCAAAACCGATGCACAGAATCGCGTGGAGGATCTCAAATTGGCAGTCGGTTCGGTTTTCCCACAGCCGGTCGTATTCGAAGAGATCAACCGCACGCTTGTGGGGAAAATCCCTTCCGAAGCGGAACTTTCGGCATTTGCGAAACAGGTCTCGGATAAGATCCCGGAAATCGCGGGTATCCGGCCCACCACAAAGTATAAACAGCCCGTCTGTCAGAAGCTCTGTGAACGGGTGCTGAGAGAACTCCTGGGAGGTGAGAAAATTGGATAAAATTACAATTTCCTTCACTTTGAACGGAAAGCCCTATACCGTTGCCACCCGTCCGGATATCCGTATGCTGGATGTCCTGCGCGACGATTTGAACCTCACCGGTACCAAGGAGGGATGCGGCATCGGCGAATGCGGGGCCTGCACCGTGCTTGTAAACGGCGAGGCCATGCATTCGTGTATGGTGATTTCCGGCCAGATGGACGGAAAGGATATCCTCACGGTGGAAGGCCTCAGCGAAACAGAAATCGGGAAGACCCTGCAGCGCTGTTTCCTTGAGGAAGGAGCTGTGCAGTGCGGATACTGTACGCCGGGCATGCTGATGAGCGCGTATGCGCTGCTGCGCAAGAACCCCAACCCCACGCGCGACGAAGTCCGGCTTGCGCTTTCGGGTAACCTGTGCCGCTGCACCGGCTATATCCCGATCATCAATGCGGTGCAGAAGGTCAATGAGAAGCTGAATGCTTCCCGGTGACCGGACGCGCCGATCCTGCCGGCTGGCGCTGCGCAGCAGGAAGATTCATTCAGTAGAAAGCGGGTGTGAAAGATGAAATATGAACTGCTGATTAAAAACGGGCATGTCTATGCGCCGCAGGACCTTGGCGTTGTGGATATTGCGGTGACGGATGGGAAGATCGCCAAAGTGGGAAAAGGCCTCGATGCCGAGGCCGTCAGGGTCATAGATGCCTTTGGGAAAACAGTCATCCCCGGCGCAATCGAGACCCATGCGCATATGAACATGCCGTTCGCCGGAACCAAGACGATGAACGATTTTTACGACGGCACCATGTCGGGCGCGTTTGGCGGCGTGACCACGCTGGTCGACTTCGCCCAGCAGATCAAGGGCGTGCCGCTCATCATGGCCTGCGAGGACCGCGTCAAGGAGGCGAAGGGTCACGCTGTGGTCGATTACGGTTTTCACGCGACCATCACGACGGTGGACGACGAGACGATCGACGCGATTCCCAAGCTGATGGAGATGGGTTTCACCTCCTTCAAGGTCCATACGACCTATAAGGACGGCGGGCTTTACATCGATACCCCCGGGCTCCGGCGGACTTTTGCCGCAATTGCAAAGGCGGGTGGAATCGTGACGGTGCACGCCGAAAACGATGATATGATCGAAGCCGCCAAAAACCACCTGCTCGCGGAAGGAAAGACCGGCGCGGTCTATTTTCCGCAATATAAGCCCGATGAGGCGGAAGCGGAAGCAGTAGACCGCTGTATTGAAATCGCGAAAGAGACTGGCTGCAAGCTGCTGATCCGGCACATCTCGAGCGCGGCTGGCGCCAAAAGCGTGGCGGCCGCGCAGAAAGCAGGGTATCCGGTCTATGGAGAGACCTGTCCGCAGTACCTTGCCTTCACACGCGAAGTTTATACGCAGGAAAACGGTCGGGACTACATTCTGCATCCGCCGATTCGCGGTGCGGCAGACCGGGACGCCATTTGGGGAGAGCTTGTTGAAAGCGATGTAAAATGTACGATGGCAACCGATGACTGCGGCTTTTACCTGAGCCAAAAACGGATGAACGACACCTTCTACGGTGTGCCGGGAGGATTGCCGGGCATCGAGACAAGACTTGTAACACTGTATGAAATGGGCGTGGCGCAGGGCCGCATCGGTGTCGGTCGGATGGTTGAGATGCTTTCGACCGAGCCTGCGAAGCTCTATGGGATCTATCCCCAAAAGGGGGTCATTGCCGAAGGCAGCGACGCGGACATTGTGGTGCTCGACACCGGTGTTTCTTATGCGCTCACAGCAAAGGACTTGCATGAGCGCAGCGATTATACACCGTTCGAGGGCATGCAGATGCATGCCGCGGTGGCTCAGACAGTTGCAAACGGGAAGGTGATCGTGGACGGCCGGGAATTCTTAGGGGAAGAAGGCGCGGGACGTTTTCTTGTGCGCGGCAAGCCGCAGGGCTGATTTCCCGCGCGTCACAGGCTGGAACAGGCCGCCCCGGCAGGGCTGCAATGTCCTGCCGGAGCGGTTTTGTGTATCGTAAGATGACGGATGGGCTCAAACTGAGAAAGTAAGTTTTTTATTTTAACAAATTCTTCTCAAAATGACAAAGAGATGAAAGTTTGCCGGAAAATTCTCAATGGCGCCCCCAATTCGATTGCCTGGACCCCTCAAACAGGATATCATAAATACGGAAAAACTGCGATTTTATCGGCGTTTAGATAGACAATGAGCGCGCGGAAAGAGGAAAGGTGGAACAGACAAATGGCAAATCTTGAAGTATCCTATTGCGGTGTGAAATATCGGAATCCGTTGGTCCTGGCATCCGCGAGCCCCGGCTGGGACGGCGAGGCGATGCTGCTTGCGGCAAAGGCGGGGATCGGCGGCGTAATCCCAAAGACAATCGGCCCGAAGGACGATTGGAGCGCGCAGCCGCGCAACGGCAGGATGGTCCTGCATCGCTACAACAACCGCCCCATCGGCATGATCAACCTGGAACTGTTCACCGATAAAACCCGTGAACAGTGGGCACAGGAGGAGTTTGCCATCGCCAAAAGCGGCGGAGCAACCATGCATATCAGTGTCATGGCAATGCCGGAGCCGGAGGAAACCGCCGAGATCGTCAAAACCCTGCAGGACAGTGGCATGGTCGACCTGTTTGAGCTCAACGCATCCTGCCCGATGCCGTCCGCCTCGGCGGGTATGCACATCGGCAAGGACTGGGAGCTGGTTGCCGCGCAGGTGAAAGCCTGCAAGGCGGTTTCCAAGGTGCCGTTCACCGTCAAGCTCACCCCGAACGTCGCTGATATGGTGCCGATTGCCAAAGCATGTGTCGGCGAAGGCGCGGACGGAATCACCATCAGCAACACGATCAAATCTTTCGCGGGTGTGGATATCGAAACGGGAATCCCGTATCTGCGGGCGTTTGGCGGTTATTCGGGCGCGGCAATCAAACCGATTGTAATGCGCCATCTGATTGAGGTTGCAAAAGCGGTCGATGTCCCGATTTCGGCGGTTGGCGGAGTGACCTCCTACAAAGATATCGTCGAATATATCATGATCGGCGCTTCCACCGTCCAGATTTGCACCGAGGTTATGTTAAACGGCTATGGTGTGATCACAAAGATTCTGAAGGATCTGGACGGATGGATGGATGCGAAGGGCTATCGATCCTTCGATGAAATCCGCGGCATCGCGCTCGGGCGGCTCACCACAGTCGAACAGCTTGCGACCGAGGAGCCGAAGTTCTCTCACATCGATGCGGACCGTTGTACCAACTGCGGGAAATGCCAGAAAAGCTGCTTTTACCGCGCGATTGGGGAAGGCGACGGCGTGCGCCGTGTGCTGGACGGTGAATGCGACGGCTGCGGCCTGTGCGCCCAGGTCTGCCCGGTGGGCGCGATCAGCCTTTATTAAAGAGGTCCCTTTTCCATCTACATATACCCAGTCTCCGTATGAGACACCCCTGGAAGTGGAAACGAGCCTGCGGTCAGAACCGTGGGTTCGTTCCATTTCGGGAGGGACGTGAAACCTGTTCAAATTTTTTCAATTATGCTATGATGTTAGGAAATGGTGCAGACAGGGAAAAGGAGGGCAATATGGAAACCCTTTTGATGAGCATCCAGAAGGATATCACGCAATATGTCGGGATGATGTCGATGATCTTTCCTGCCGATGTGGACGTCGCGGATCAGAACCTCATACGGGTTGCCGGGACGGGGCGGTTTGCGCGCAGGATTGGCAGTTCCCTGCACAGCGGGCGTGTCAGCGCCCGGGTGCTTGAAACGGGCCGGCCCATCTTCATCAAAGATCCCGAAATGGAGCCGCTCTGCCAGAACTGCCTGAACCTTTCGGTTTGTAAAGACCAGTGCGAACTGCGGGTGCCAATCAAATTGGATATGGAAGTGATTGGTACGCTGGGGATCGCATCCTCCTCCCCGGAACAGTATACGGAAATCATCGGCCGTTATGAGCAGATGTTTGTTTTTGCAAACCATATGGCGTCGCTGATAGCGCTCAAGGCGCGTGAAGTCCAGGATCAGAAGATCCGGTCGTATGACCGCCGCGTGCAGGACCAGCTCGGCAACCTGCTTATGGACGGCGTGCTGCTTCTGGACGAAAATAATCAGATCCTCTATATGAACCAGCGCAGTGAAAAGATCCTTGGCAACACGCTGGCGCAGCTGCAATACCTGCGTAAAATACGACAGCTTTCTGTTCAGGAAAAGACGGGCGGAGATGAAAACGCCACTGTATTTGAGATTAAAATCCGAGACAAACGTCACGACCTTTCGGGGAAATGCCGCCAGATCAAAGGTGTCGAAGATGACGAGATTGTGCGGGTATTCGTATTCAGCGATATCCGTTCGCGCGACGAGGCCGCCCAGCAGCCGCAGGCGCAGGACAAATACACCTTTGACTATCTGCTTGGCGCGAGCGCTCCCTGGGCACAGGCGGTCGAAGCCTGCCGGGAATCCTCCTACAACACCAATTGCATCCTCCTGAGCGGCGAGCCCGGAACAGGAAAAGAGCTCTACGCCCATGCAATCCACAATGAGAGCGTACGCCGCAACAACCGATTCCTGCGGCTTGGCCGGGACGCGGATGTGGATGAGATGTTCCAGAAAATGTTCCCGGATACGGAAAATGTCAGCGGGGATGGGCTGATCATTCGCAACGAGATGATCGACGGCTGCACTTTTTTTGTGGATGGCGTTGAGACGCTTTCCCCGCGCAACCAGGATATTCTGCTGCTGATCATCCGCAGCAGCCAGCTGAACAACACCAAGGTGATCTGTTCGACCAGTGCGAATCTGCGGCGGATGGCCCAGATGGGAGATTTCCGATACGATCTGCTCTATATCCTGGAGATGTACACTGTTGAGATCCCTCCGCTGCGCGCACGCGGGCAGGACGTACTGCTCTTTGTTGAGCGGCATTTGGAGCGTTACAATAAGCTGACGGGAAAAAATTTGACCATTTCAAAACAGCTCAAGGAGATGTTTCTCAATTATTCCTGGAAAGGCAACATCCGTGAAGTTGAGAATGTCATCTCCTACATTGTGGAGAACAGCGACGACGACGCGGAGGTGCTCACTCCGGAGAACCTGCCACAGCTGATTCTGGAGCGCCTGCGGGACGACAAGAAGAACGCTTACAACTTGGAAAACGCTGAAAAAGAACTCATCATCAAAGCGCTTAACGACTTTGGCAACAACGCCCGCTCCAAATCGCTTGTGGCCAAAGAACTTGGCATCAGCAGCGCTACGCTGTACCGCAAGCTCAAACAGTACCGCATCCAGCAGAATATGCTGTTTGAATGATCTGCTGGAATTACGGCGGACACGATGTCAGAGAAAATCGATTTGTGCAGAGATATCCTTGAATTGGAAAAATGAGCGCTCCGGCTCTGCGTCGGAACGCTCATTTTCCTATTTATGGGCGTTTTCATATGCCTGACGGATTTCTTCCGGCATATCCTCTGGTTTCATACAGCTGAGCCGCTTCTCGTTCCCGTCCTTGATGGCCTCCCCGTAATACCAGCACTTGAATTTCAGCATATCCAGCACCCTGTTCATCCGCTCAATTTCCATTTCTACGGTTGCTTTCTGTTTGATGAACAGCTCTCTGCGCTGCGGATAAGTTTCGCTTCCCTGCACACACCACTGCATAAACCGTTTGATGTCCTTGATCTCCATGCCGGATTTTTTCAGACATTCAATGACCCGAATGGCTTCCATCTCTTTTTCACCAAACTTGCGGATTCCGGAGATTCGCTGTATGTCAGGAAACAGGCCTTCTTTGTCATAATACCGCAGCGTGGAGATGGGCAATCCAAACATCTCGGATACCTGGCCGATCGTATACATCATCTGTCCTCCTGGATTTTAAAATTGGATATTGACCTAAAGTTAGGTTTATGTCTTATACTGATCATATCAACTGGAGGCGGGTTTGTCAAATCTGTCTTTGGGAGGTTTTAAAATGGGAAAAAGGAGTATTTTAGACATGAAAGAGAACCTTGAACTATCGATGCAGTGGGATAAGACCTTTCCCAAAAGCGAAAAGGTCGATCATCAGAAAGTAACATTTCGAAACCGCTATGGCATTACGCTGGCCGCGGATTTGTATGTTCCCAAAAACGCAAAGGGGAAGCTTCCGGCCATTGCGGTGAGCGGTCCGTTTGGCGCGGTAAAGGAACAGTCCTCTGGTCTTTACGCGCAGGCAATGGCAGAAAAGGGCTTTTTGGCCATTGCTTTTGATCCCTCTTTTACAGGCGAGAGCGGCGGGTTGCCCAGATACGTGGCCTCCCCGGACATCAACACAGAGGATTTCCAGGCCGCAGTCGATTTTCTGTCTGCGCAGGACAATGCTGATCCGGAAAAAATCGGGACCATTGGCATCTGCGGCTGGGGCGGAATGGCTTTGAACGCGGCGGCGGTGGATACCAGGATCAAGGCGACGGTAACTTCCACTATGTACGACATGAGCCGGGTCAATGCAAAGGGATATTTTGATTTGGAGGACAGCGAAGAAGTCCGCCATGAAAAACGCAGGGCTCTGAACGCGCAGAGAACTGTAGACTATAAAAACGGGGAATATGCGAGGGCTGGCGGCGTAGTCGATCCTGTGCCGGAGGATGCCCCGTTCTTTATAAAGGACTATTACGACTATTATAAGACTAGCCGGGGCTATCATAAACGCTCTCTGAATTCTAATGGCGGATGGAATGTAACCGCTTCCTTGTCCTTTCTGAACATGCCGATTTTGCAGTATGCGGATGAGATACGCAGCGCTGTATTGTTGATTCATGGCGAAAAAGCGCATTCCCTCTATTTCAGCAAAGATGCTTATGCAATGCTGAAAGGGGACAACAAGGAGCTGATGGTCATTCCAGATGCCGTTCATACCGACCTCTATGATAAAATGGAGGTAATCCCCTTTGAAAAAAAGGCGGCATTCTTCGAGAAGTACATGGTTTGATCCAATTTGGGGAGCGGGCATACTGCGAAAAAGGCGAATGCCGTTTTATTGGCATTCGCCTTCCTGGATAGATCCATAAAAGCCCCGCGTATGGAAATTCCATACGCGGGGCTTTTGGCTGTTTATTCCGCCTTGGCTGGGACGGCAATCGGTTCAGATGCGAAAATGTAGGTTCCAAGCTGGCGTGTTTTCAGCGAAAAAACAAGCTCGTCGTCATCGTTTGTAACGAACTTGCCTTTGCTGGTGATGTCGGCAAGCTGCCCGCTTGAAACGTCGTAGACGATGATGTCATCCTCCTCGACGGTAAGTTCGCCGTCCTCATCCACATACGGGACCGGCAGTTCCAGCGTTGCGCGGGAGGTGGAGGGGATTTCCGGATTGTGCCAGAAGTTGCGGATGAAGGCGTCCTGATTTGCGAAGAGTGGGGTATAAGGGGCGGTGGGATACCATTTGGTGGAGAGCTTCACCGCCATTTTGGAGGTGTCGTTGTCGCCGGAAACCGAGAGCTTTGCAAGGGTGTCGTTGGCATCTTCCCAGGTGATTTCACTGTCTTCATTTTTGAGCGGCTTTACCACAATGCCACCGTCGCCCGCGGTGGCGGTGTAATCGGCGTCATATTTCGTGTTCTGCACAAAGCCTTCGACCGGGATTTCGATTTTGGTGCCCTTCTTGATGACGCCGACATAGCCTGAAGTCCCGTCCGCTTTGAGCTCTGCGAGCAGCGCGTCGGTGGCTTCTTCAAATCGTTTATGGCTGTCAAAAGCGACAATGTCCTTCTTCGCGGTGAAGATGGCGGTGCCGCTGATCTTAAATTCCTCGTCGCTCGGCGTTTCGTTCAGGATGAAGCGGAAGGCGACGATGCGCTCGTTTTTATAGGGCTCCCAAATCCCGCTGAGTTCCGGGAATTTCTTCTCAACGATTAGGACATAGCGGAACCGGTTGGCGTTGTCGTCCTTATCGAATTTGACCTTGAAGAGGTCGCGGTCGTTGAAAACCGGGTTTTTTGCCAGATAGGGGGAAGTGACGTAGAAATCCTCGTCCGAGCGGAAATCGGAAGTGGCGTCGGAAATTTCTTTTCCATCCGCATCGAACGGGTGGGCGGCATTCAGCTCCAGTACACCTTTGCCCATCGTGATTTTTCCGATGGTTTCTGCGATCTCCTTCTCGGTCATGTAGTCGCCTTCCTCCGGCGCCGCGAAGGCGGTGATGCCAACCGAGAGGGACAGGGCTGCCGCAAGAATCATTGCAAGTACTCTTTTCATAAGTTCCTCCTAATTTTTGTTCGGCGTTTTTTAAGCGCGCAACGCTCCTATCATACCAGAAACAGGTGGGATCGTCTACTGTTTTCTGGAAAAATTTATATAAAACTAATTGTAGATTGCATTAAAAACAGGCTGTATTTTGGTGATCCATTTATTCTTTTCCCTGCTATAAAATTTGGTATCGGAATTAACCGCAAAGGGGATTCCGGCATTGGTTAACTGTTCTGTCATATAGCCGGCAAATTGGATCTGCTCCTCAATCGTATAGTCATCCCCGTCGTTGTAATTGCCCGGCATCCACGCGCCTACCCATGTTGGGACGTTGGTCTGCTTCTGCCAATCCAGCGCCAGCTTTATTTTTTCGTCGATCAATGCACGTTCCTGCATTGTCCCGCTTGTCCAGAGTTTGCGTTCGTTTCTTTTGCTGGGATCGGGCGCGTAGAAATGCCACTCGGCCATCAGGTAACCGTTGTGCTGCGTGGGTATTTTGAGTTCTTGCAGATATGCTGCGTCGGAGCGCAGCCGAAGGTTGCAATTCCCATAGAGGGAATGCGTTCACAGCCGGACAATAGACGCCGAACCATATGAAAAGGCGATGCGACTCGGGAGAGATCGCACCGCCTTTTCAGTGTGGGGACAGGCAGGAAGACCCCGCCTGTTCCCGCACAAGGGGATACAGGAATCTGCTGTATGATTATAGAGATGTAGGGATTGGTTATATCAGTTGGGGAAGATGCCGCGGATCTTCTTGGCGGCGACCAGGCGCTTGATGGCAACCATGTGCGCGCCCATGCG
>NZ_QSBX01000017.1:0-46214 GCF_003465835.1 Anaerotruncus sp. AF02-27
GCACCGCGCGTTCGAGCTTCTCCAGCCGGTCGAGTACGCCCTCCAGGCCGCCTCCAAGCTGTTGATCGCAAAGGCGGATAAGCGCCATCTCAAATTCGGTGCGTTTAAAGGCGGTACGGGAAATTTTCCCCATCGTCTCCTGCAGAAGGTCGATCGCCATGAGCACCTGCGGCAGGGTGATCCCTTTCGCCTGCGTACGCAGGCGTTCGAGATCCTCCGGCGTCGCCTGCACAAGCTCCTCCGGCTCCTTCACCGTTTTCACAAGCATCAAGTTGCGAAAATGCCCCACAAGCTGCTCTGTGAGCCGCGCGAAGTCCACCGAATTTTCGCTGAGCGCCTCGACGGTGCGCAAGGCGGCGGTGGGATCCTTCGCAATCGCGGCGGCAGCGAGATCGAACAGATGCCCCTGCCCGGCAAGCCCGGCCGCTTCAGTCACCGTCCGCACGTTGATCTCACCGGTATAAGAGGTGCACAGGTCGAGCAGCGAAAGCGCATCGCGCATGCCGCCGTCCGAAAGGCGGGCGATCAGGAGCGCCGCGTCGTCCGTGAGCGAAAAGCCCTCCTCCCCGGCCACATACAAAAGCCGGTCGGCAATCGTGCGGGATTTGATACGTTTAAAGTCAAACCGCTGGCAGCGGGACAGGATGGTCGGAAGCACCTTGTGGATTTCGGTGGTCGCCAGGATGAAGATGACATGCTCCGGCGGTTCCTCCAAAATTTTCAGCAGGGCGTTGACCGCGCCGGCCGAAAGCATGTGGCACTCGTCGAGGATGTACACTCGGTATTTTGCCACCGAAGGCATGAAATACGCCTCTTCGCGCAGCTGGCGGATGTTGTCAACGCCGTTGTTGCTGGCCGCGTCGATTTCAACCACGTCGAGGATCGAACCCTCATCAATGCCGCGGCAGATCTCGCATTCGTTGCAGGGGTTTCCATCGACCGGATGCAGGCAGTTGACCGCCTTGGCAATGATCTTCGAACAGGTGGTTTTGCCGGTGCCGCGCGAACCGGTGAACAGATAGGCGTGGGAGAATTTTCCCGAAGCCACCTCATTTTTGAGGGTTACGGTGATATGATCCTGTCCAACCACATCCTCAAAGTCCTTCGGCCGCCATTTGCGGTAAAGGGCCTGATACATTCCTCCCACCTCCATTCCGGTTTTTTGACACAAAAATGTGTGCCCACAAATGCGGACATGCAGATTACCTGCGGCGCACATCACAAACCGCTTAATGCTGCTCGGTTCCCCGCCTGACATGGTTCACGGCGCTCTGTCGCACAGGACCCGCATACCCGCATGTCTGGGCACACATGGATCATGCTGATTTTACATAGCCAGAATATTATAGCACAGGAAAGCTACGATTTCAACTACGGATTTCATTCTTCCGCAAGAATTCCCGCTACCGTCCAGCCGGTTGTCACACAGTAGGCCGGGTAATCCTTTGCCTGTGGCCCGCGCACCAGCCAGCACGGCCCGGTGAATAGAAACGGCTCTTCGCCGTCCGCCATCAGAAGCCACACGCCGTCCGGATTCTCACAATACTGTGCGGACCAGCCGTTGCGGATCACGATTTCGTCCCGTTCGCGTTCCGGAAAGGTCGCGGCGACCGCATAGACCGCATGGTAGCGGCCCTCGTCCTTTCCCGGCGCATCGCATCCCGCGAGCAGCATCAGCGCCGTAAACAGCGCTGCCATCCACTTTATCAATGTGGATCGCCTATTTATATTTTGCATAGAAAAAGAGCGCCACAGTCCCAGGACCGGAATGCGCGCCGACCGTCGGGCCGACATAGCTGATCGTGTAGTTTTTCAGGCCAAAGCGTTTGCAGACCTCGTCCGCCACAAACTGCGCGTCATCAATGCAGTCTCCATGGCTCAGGGCGAAGCAGTCGCAGCGTTCCCGGTCGATCTGCTGTTCCATCCCGTCCACCAGCGCAAGCAGCGAAGCGCGCCGGCCGCGCACCTTGCCGGTTGGGACGAGACGCCCTTCGTCGTCGACGTGCAGCACTGGCTTGATGCCGAGCATCGTGCCGAAAAGCGCTGTCGCGGCCGAGACGCGGCCGCCGCGGTGCAGGTGGTTCAGGTCGTCCACCGTGAACAGGTGCGCCAGATGTGGAATATCCGCGCGCAGGCGCCGCGCCGCTTCGTCGATTGTCAATCCCTGTGCCTTGTAGCCGACCGCGCGCGCCACCAGCATCCCCTGCCCTGCCGAAGCAGCCAAGCTATCCAGGACGATGATCTTCGCCTCAGGATGCTCCTGCGCGAGCTCCTCCGCCGCCAGCCGCACACTGTTGTAAGTGCCGGAAAGCGCCGACGAAAACATCACGCAAAGCAGGTCGTTTCCAGCTTCGAGCGCGGGCCCCATGATCGCTTTCGCGCTCTCCAGATTGATCTGTGCGGTGATCGGCATCTTGCCGGCCCGCATCCGGGCATAAAACTCCGGACGGGAAAGCGCCGGATCGTTGCAGTAATAAGTTTTGTCATCCAGGGTATAGGTCAGCTCCATCTCAATGACGTCGTTCGCGGCCGCATATCCGGGAACCAGATCCGCATTGGAATCGGTGACAACGAGGTAATTTCGCATCGGCTCGCCCTCCTCAGGCAGTCATTCTATCCAATATATCATACCATATTTTAGCTGCAAAGACAAGCCGCCGTCAGGATTTTGAAAGGTAAATCCCATCCGCGATCCGCTTAAAGATAGGACCCGCCACGTCCTGTCCGGATTCGCCGCCCTCCACCAGCACGGCAATCGCATATTTTGGCGATTCCGCAGGGAAATATCCCGCGAACCAGGCGTGTACGATCTCGCTGTCCTCATCGCCCGGGGTGCGGTAGATGCCGGTCTGCGCCGAAGCGGTCTTTCCGCCCGCCGTGCTGTAATTCGGCTTGGCCGGCCTGCCGCTGCCGTTCTCCACATTTCCCACGAGAAATTCCCGCAGGATGTCCGAGGTGCGCTTTGAAAAAACCCTGTTCGGCGCATAGGCAGTCGCATGCTCATAGATGGTGCGGCCGTTGTCGGTAAACCCCTCCACCAGCCGCGGCGTGACCGCGTAGCCGCCGTTTGCCACGGTGCAGATCATCTGCGCGATCTGCACCGGCGTCGCGGTCAGGCTTCCTTGTCCAAACGAAAGGTTTGCAACCGCTGCAGGGTTCTCGAGTTCCGCTTCGTCCGGAAGGGTGCCGCTCTGGGTTTTGATGTCGTCGGTGAACTGCGCGGCGCGGGTAAATCCGATGTCACGGGCCATTGAAACGATCCGCTTTCCGCCTGTTTCAAGCCCCAGATTGATAAAAAACGGGTTGCAGGAAACCTCGACCGCTTTTTTCATGTCGATCTCGCCGTGGCCGTTGCGCCAGTGGCAGTAAAAGATATGTCCGTCCACATCGATATATCCTTCGCAGTTATAAGGCGCAAAACGTCCGATCCCAGATTCAAGCGCTGCCGCAGCGGTCACAAGCTTGAAGGTAGAGCCGACGCTGTACTGCGAAAACGCACGGTTGACGAACGGGCTGTCCGGGTCCTTGAGGCTGGCCGCCAGATCGTTTGGATCATAAGCGGGCATCGAAACAGAAGCCAGGATGTTCCCGTTTTCCACATCCATCACAACCGCCGCTCCTTTTTCCACCTCCCGCATCGCATACTGCGCCGCCCACTGGATGTCCGCGTCTAGGGTCAGCACCACGCCGCCATCGCTCTCGTAGTTGTTTTTCACCACCTCAGGCGCCATGGTCGACATCGTACGGCCGACCGCATCGAGCGTATACCGCAGCTGCAGGCTGCCGTCATACTGCCGCAGCAGATCGTTGTAAGCCATCTCGATCCCCGCAGCGCCATCGGTCTTTTCAGGATTCAGGTAACCGATGATGTGCGGAGCGAGCTGCCCGTCCGAATACCGCTGTACCACGTCGAACATATCCACATTTTTCGCATAGACCGAAGCCTCCTCCAGAGGTACAGTGTACGGCTTCTGCGCCTGCGGGTCGAAATCGAACTGTTCGCCTTCCTCGCGGATTGCGACTGTGAGCGCGGCGTTTGCCTCCGGCGACGGCAGCACCGCGGCCACCGTCCGTTTCTTCTGGGCCACCAAAGGCTTTAAATTACAGTCGTAAATAAGTCCGCGGGTCCGGTCTACGTCCAGAAGATAGGTGCTCTGGCTATGCGCCGCCGAAGCGAGCAGATCCCCTTGCGCGGAAAGCATATACATCCGGCAAAGCAGCCCCGTGAACATCAAGACGAGCGCCACATAGATTGAAATTGCTCTTTTTCCCATATTTTATCACCCAGTTTCAGGTTGACCGAAACCGCCGGAAAATATACAAAGGCTCTCCGGCCAGAAAAGGCCGGAGAGCCTTTGTGCAATTTTTATTACAGTACCATAAACAGGGTGCCCGCCAGGATCAGGAACGATCCGATCAGCGCCTTCACGGTGAACGGCTCATGCAGGATGAGAAAGGCCATCACCAGCGTGATGATCACGCTGCATTTGTCAATCGGGACCACCTTGCTCGCTTGCCCAATCTGCAGCGCTCTGTAGTAGCAGAGCCAGGAAAGCCCGGTCGCAAGCCCGGAAAGCACCAGGAACAGCATACTTTTCTGGGAAATATCCTTGATGCCGCTCTGGCTTCCGGTCAGGAACACCATCCCCCACGCGAGCACCAGCACCACCACTGTCCGGATGGCGGTGGCCAGGTTTGAGTTTACATTTTCAATGCCGATCTTTGCCAGGATCGAGGTCAGCGCAGCAAACACCGCCGAGCCAACCGCATAGACCGCCCACATACCGCTTTCCCCCAATTTCGTCATCCAATCAGTCGTCCGCGCCGCCGCTGCCGAGCGTGCCGAGGCTCGCCGCCTTGAGGTAGGCGTTGATAAATCCATCGAGGTCGCCGTCCATCACCGCATTGATGTTGCCCATCTCAAAACCGGTGCGGTGGTCTTTGGCCAGGGTGTAAGGCATGAACACATAAGAACGGATCTGCGAGCCCCACGCAATCTGCATCTGCTCGCCCTTGATCTCGTTGATGTTTTCGAGGTGCTCGCGCTCCTTGATTTCCACCAGCTTCGCGGTCAGCATCTTCATACACATCTCGCGGTTCTGGAACTGGCTGCGCTCATTCTGGCAGGAGACCACGATGCCGGTCGGGATATGGATGAGGCGCACCGCCGAGGAGGTTTTATTGATGTGCTGGCCGCCCGCGCCGGACGAACGGAACACTTCCATCTTGATATCCTCAGGGTCAATTTCCACCGTCTTGTCATCCGGCAGCTCGGGGATGACCTCGAGCGACGCGAACGAGGTGTGCCGCCGGCCGGACGCATCGAATGGCGAGACGCGCACCAGCCGGTGCACGCCCGATTCGGAACGCAGGAAACCGTAAGCGTTGGTGCCTTCGATCAGGATCGACGCGCTCTTGATGCCAGCCTCATCCCCGTCGAGATAATCAAGAATTCGATATTTATAGCCATGGCGCTCGGACCATCGGGTATACATCCGGTAAAGCATCTGGGCCCAGTCCTGCGCCTCGGTGCCGCCCGCGCCCGCATGGAAGGTGAGGATTGCGTTGTTCGCATCGTATTCGCCGGTCAGCAGTGTCGAAAGCTTCTGGGTCTCCAGCTCCTGTTCAAATTTTTCCACATCCGCCAGCGCTTCCGGATAGACCGACTCGTCCTCCTCCTCATTAGCCAGCTCGATGAGGGTCAGCGTGTCGTCGTAAAGGCGGCCGAGCCCGTCGCAGCCCTCCAGCTTGGCGCGGACCTTGGCGGTCTCGAGCTGGTTCTGCTGGGATTTTTCCACGTCGTTCCAGAAGCCAGGGACAGTGGTCTTTTCCTCCAGCTCGGCCAGCTTGCGCCTGAGCCCTTCGTAACCGATCGCCTGCGCCAGGTCGGCAAGCTCGTCCTTATGCCCCTCCAGCCGCAGCCGCAGTTCTTCAAATTGTAACATTCCGTTGCACCATTCCTTGTTAAAATCTAGCAAAATTCATATACGCAAATATTATAGTATTTTCCCCGTAAAATGTAAAGAAAATCTTGTTCCCGCAGGCTTTCCCGGGCCCCAATACGAAATGTTCATAATTACGCCCTTGAAATTTCCAGTATCTTTCTGTATTATGAGATTTTAGAAGTATCGGCATTCGATTGGAATTCTATCTCAGGAGTTGATCTTTTGGCAAACTATACAGGTGTTCATTGCCCGGTGTGCAAGAAACGCTTCACGGATGATGACGATATCGTGGTGTGCCCAATCTGCGGCGCCCCCCATCACCGCGAATGCTATCGGCAGCTTGGCCACTGCGCCCTGGACGAACTGCATATCAAAGGACATACCTGGCAACCGGAAGGCGGCCGGCAGGAGGACCGGTCCGTCCAAGGCTCAAAAGACGGGGCCGCTTCCGGAGACAGCACGGCCTGCCCCGCCTGCGGGGCGCACAACCCAACGACCGGTCTTTTCTGCCAGATTTGCGGCGCGCCGCTCAAAGGCCCCGCCGTGCAGCCCCGGCAGGCCCCGCCGCCCTATGGGGCGAATGGGTTCGGCAGCGCGCAGACGCCCTTCCAGAACGCTTATACCCTGGCGTTTGGCGGACTTTCCCCGGAAGAGGAAATCGACGGCGTTACCGCGCGGGATGCGGCGCTGTTTATCGGGGAAAATTCCCAGTACTTTCTTCCGCGTTTTAAAAAAATGGCGGAAGGTTCGCCGGTCAGCTTCAATTTCTGCGCACTCATCTTCAATTTCCTCTATTTCTTCTACCGCAAGATGTATTTCTTCGGCGGCCTGCTTCTGGGCCTCGTCGTACTGACCCAGATTCCCACTTTCTTCGTCATGCCGGAATATACCGCTTTTATTTTAGCCAATATAGAAGATATCAGCATGGGTATCATGCCTGCGGAATTCATCCCGCAGACCAACCTGTGGGCCTGGGCGGTTCTCCCGTATATGCGCTATTTCACCTTCGGCATCTCGATTGCTTTTGCAGCGTTTGCCAATCGCTTCTATATGGGGTTCGTCCTGCGCAGCGTGAAAAATATCCGCGCCCGGTTTCTCGATCAGAACGGGCAGGTTGCGGATGACCGCGCCTATGTCGACGAACTGGCATACCGCGGGCGCACCAGCCGGGCGGCTGTCATCGCGGTGCTTGGCAGCGTCATTGCATGCTATTTTATGGTCTGCTTCCTCATCGCGGGCATTGTCGCCGTTTAAAAAGGAAGATTTGAAAATTACGGAGGGTTATTCGTGAAGGTACGCAAAGCAGTTATCCCCGCCGCTGGGCTCGGCACCCGGGTGCTTCCCGCATCCAAAGCTGTCCCGAAGGAGATGCTCCCCATTGTGGACAAGCCCGCGATTCAGTATATCGTCGAGGAAGCGGTCGCTTCCGGCATCGAGGACATCCTGATCATCACCAACCGCGGCAAGAGTCTCATTGAGGATCACTTTGATCATGCGCCGGAACTTGAGGAAAAACTGCTTTCTTCCGGCAAACAGGATCTTTACGATACGGTGGTCTCGCTCGCGCATCTGGCGAACATCCAATATGTCCGCCAAAAGGAAACCCGCGGGCTCGGCCACGCGGTCTGGTGTGCGAAATCCTTTGTCGGCAGCGAACCGTTTGCCGTCCTTTACGGCGACGACGTCATCATTTCGGAAAAGCCCGCGATCGGCCAGCTGATGGCCGTCAACGAGCAGTACGGCAAAAGCGTCGTCGGCATCAAGCCGGTGGCGGCCGAACTGCTTCCGAGCTATTGCACGCTTGACGTCAAGCAGGTTCAGGACCGCGTCTACCAGGTGTTCGACATGATCGAAAAGCCGCTCCCGTCTGAGATTCTTTCTAATTTTGCCATCCTCGGCCGCTGCGTGCTGACCCCGGACATCTTCGAACTGATCGAACAGACCCCCCCTTCCCGCAACGGCGAAATCCAGCTCACCGACGCGATGCGCGCTTTTGCAAAACGCGGCGACATGATGGGCGTCGAATACGAGGGCGTCCGCTACGACATAGGCAACAAGCTCGGCATCCTGCAGGCCATCGTCGAAGTGGGGCTTGCCCATCCTGAAATTGGGGACGGGTTCCGGGAATACCTGAAGAGCATTTCCAAGAGTCTCTAGTCTTTTTCGCCCGCAGTGCGGGAAGAAAACCGCCGCGTGCCGGAACATGCAAAAATACCCCTTGCATTTGAATGGGGAACATGTTATAGTAAAATCTAGTTATAACGCGACGACCGGGAGAGTAACAAAACCCGGAGCTGCTCCAGAGAGGTTTGTCACCGGCTGAAAGCAAACCGGAATGCTCCATTTTGTGAAGTTCACCCGTGAGCGGTGCTGCTGAAACAACAGTAGGCGGCGACGGCCCGCAGCCGTTATCCTGCGCAGAAGTGTCCGTTTTGCGATACAAGGCGGAAATTTGGGTGGTACCACGGATTGGCTTGAATGCTGTTCGTCCCTTTGCGGACGGACGGCTTTTTTTATTTTTTAAAACGATGTAAAGGATGATACAGCTATGTTAAACGCTCTGCAAAACATCAAAGAGCAGGCAGCAAAGGCTTTGGCCGATGTTTCCGACCCCAAGGCGCTCGATGAACTGCGCGTCAGGTATCTGGGGAAAAAAGGCGAGCTCACCGCGATCTTAAAGCAGATGGGATCCCTCTCCGCCGAGGAGCGCCCGAAGGTCGGCGCGTTTGCAAACGAAGTGCGCACTTCGATCGAAGCGCTGATCGATGAGAAAGCCGCGGCTCTGAAGGCCGCGATGCTTGAGAAAAAGCTCGAGGCGGAAAAGCTCGACGTGACCATGCCTGGAAAGGCCGCGCCGCTGGGCAAAGCGCACCCGCTTTCCAAGGTGCTCGACGAGATCAAGGAAATCTTCCTCGGCATGGGCTTCTCGATCGCGGAGGGCCCCGAGGTCGAGCTCGACTATTATAACTTTGAAGCGCTCAACATCCCGAAGGACCACCCCGCGCGGGACACGCAGGACACCTTCTACATCTCGGACAACGTCCTTTTGCGTTCCCAGACTTCCCCGGTGCAGGTGCGCACCATGGAAAAGCAAAAGCCCCCCATCCGCATCATCTCCCCCGGACGTGTCTATCGCTCGGACGCCGTCGATGCAACCCATTCCCCGCTGTTCCATCAGATTGAAGGGCTGGTTGTCGACAAGGGGATCACCATGGCCGACCTCAAAGGGACCCTTGAGATGTTTGTCAAGCGGCTGTACGGCGAGGAATCGGTCGTGCGTTTCCGTCCGCACCACTTCCCGTTCACCGAACCTTCTGCCGAGATGGACTTCCAGTGCTTCGCCTGTCACGGCGAAGGCTGCCGGCTCTGTAAGGGTGAAGGCTGGATCGAGATCCTCGGCTGCGGCATGGTACATCCGAAGGTGCTTTCAAACTGTGGGATCGATCCGGAGGAGTACAGCGGCTTCGCGTTCGGCATGGGACTCGAGCGGATCGTCATGCGCCGTTACAACATCGACGACCTGCGGCTCTTCTATGAAAACGACGTCCGGTTTCTGAGCCAGTTTTAAATCCGCGGGCAAGAACCATTTTGAAATTTACGGAGGCTTAACAATATGAATCTGTCAATGAGATGGCTTTATGATTATGTGGATGTCCGGGACGCCGCGCCGCGTGCTTTCGCGGAAGCGATGACCATGTCCGGCTCCAAGGTGGAAGGCTGGGAAACCGAGGGCAGCGAAATCCGCAACGTGGTGGTCGGCAAGGTGACTGAAATCGTCCGGCATCCGGATTCCGATCACATGTTCATCTGCCAGGTGGACGTCGGCGCTGGAGAACCTGTTCAGATCGTCACCGGTGCCCAGAACGTCAAACAGGGGGACTATGTCCCCACCGCGCTGCATGACTCGGACCTGCCCGGCGGCAAACACATCAAAAAGGGCAAACTGCGCGGCGTGGAAAGCAATGGCATGCTCTGCTCACTTTCCGAGCTCGGGCTCACTGCTCACGATTTTCCATATGCGATTGAGGACGGCATCTTCATTCTCGAGGAGCCGGATATGAAACCTGGACAGGACATCCAGAGCGCGATCGGGCTCAATGACACCTGCGTCGAGTTCGAGATCACCTCCAACCGTCCCGACTGCATGTCAGTCGCCGGTCTTGCGCGCGAGGCGGCCATCACCTTCGATAAGCCGCTCAACCTTCCTGCTCCGGTCGTGAAACACACGACCGACGATATCAGCCGCTATCTTTCGGTCAAGGTGGAAGCGCCCGACCTCTGCCCGCGCTATGTCGCCCGGATGGTCAAGAACATCAAAATCGAACCGTCCCCGCGCTGGCTGCGCGAGCGTCTGCGTGCCTGCGGCGTACGCCCGATCAACAATATCGTCGATATCACCAACTACGTCATGCTCGAATACGGCCAGCCGATGCACGCCTTCGACCACAAGTATGTCGAGGGCGGCGAGATCATCGTGCGGCGCGCAAAAGACGGCGAACAGATCATGACCCTGGATGGGGTGGAACGCACCCTCACCTCCGACATGCTCGCCATTGCCGACGCGAAGAAACCTTCCGCAGTCGCGGGCGTCATGGGCGGCGAAATGAGCGGCATCATGGACGACACCAATATGATCGTTTTCGAGTCGGCATGCTTCAATGGCGCGTCGGTTCGCACCACCGCCAAAAAGCTCGGTATGCGCACCGAAGCCTCCAGCCGCTTTGAAAAACAGCTCGACCCGGCTACCTGCATTCCGGCAGTCGAACGCGCCTGCGAGCTCTGCGAGCTGCTCGGCGCAGGCGAGGTGATCGGCGGCATGATCGACGTGGACAACTCGGATCACGAACCGCGCCGCATCCCGTTCGATCCCGCGTGGATCAACCGCTTCATCGGCATCGAAGTCGCGGAGGAAGAGATGCGCCGTATTTTGACGCGGCTCGGATGCAGATTCGAGGATGGCTGTGTGATCCCGCCCTCTTTCCGGCTCGATCTCGAACACAAAGCGGATATCTCCGAGGAGGTCGCGCGTTTTTACGGCTATGACAAGATCCCGTCCACCGCGATCCGTGGCGTGGCAAACGGAAAATATACCCCGGAACAGAAATTTGAGCGCGCAATCAACCGGATTCTACAGGCGCAGGGACTCTATGAAGTCTCCACCTATTCGTTCATCAGCCCCAAATATTACGACAAGATCCGCCTGCCCGCGCAGAGCGAATACCGCAACTGCGTGGTGATCCAGAATCCACTTGGCGAAGACACCAGCGTCATGCGCACCACCGTGGTGCCGTCGATGCTTGAGGTGCTCTCCCGCAACTACAACAACCGCAACAAGTCTGCCGCGCTCTACGAAATCGGTAACGTCTACCTCCCGAAAGATGGCCAGGATCTTCCAGAGGAACGCCCGTTCGTCACCATCGGCATGTACGGCGAGGAACATGACTTCTTCTCGCTCAAGGGTATCCTCGAAACGATGTTCAAGGCGCTGGGTATAAAAGGCGTGGAATATGAAGCCTGCAAGGACCATCCGTCTTACCATCCCGGACGCTGCGCGAAGGTCACGCTTGACGGCACACTGCTCGGTATGGTCGGGGAAGTGCATCCGGCGGTCTGTGAGAACTATCAGATCGGCACGCGCGCCTACATCGCCTGCCTCGACGAAATGCTCCTATTCGGGCATGTCGCTCCGGAGGAAGGTTACAGCCCGCTGCCAAAGTTCCCTGCTTCCACCCGCGATCTCGCGCTCATCTGCGATGACGAGACTCCGGTCGCCTCGCTCGAAAAGGCCATCCGTTCGGCGGTCGGCAATATCCTCGAGCATGTGGGCCTGTTCGACGTCTATCGAGGTGAACAGGTTGCCAAAGGCAAAAAGAGCGTCGCCTACAGCCTGACCCTGCGCGCTGCCGACCGCACCCTCACCGACGAGGAAGCCGACGCGGCCATCAAACGGGTGCTCAAGGCCCTGAAAAACCTGGGCGCGGAAATCCGAAGCTGATCACCGGAAAACGGGAGGGCCGTCCCCAAACCAAAAGTTTGGGAACGGCCCTTTTTTGCGCGCAAAAACAGGGCGGACAGCCGCATCTCTGCGGCCGTCCGCCCTGCCCGTTTCCCGGATCAGTTCATCCGGACGTTGACTTTCAGATAATCGCCGGGATTTTTTTCGATGTCGATGATCGTTTCAGGAGCTTCCTCGAGCGAAATCACCTTGGTGAGGATCCCGCGCGCGTCCACCTTGCCTGTATAGATCAGCTCCACTGCCTCCTCGAATTCGCCCGCGCTGGTGCGCGCACCGCGGACATCAAGCTCTTTGCGGGTGAAAAGGCCGGTGTCGATCTCGGTGGCGTCCTTCGGCCAGCCGGTCAGGATGACGCGGCCCGCGTTTGCCACAATATTGAAGGCATTGAGGATCGCGGGCTTTGCGCCGGACGCTTCCATCGCTACCTGCGCCATACGACCATTCGTGTATTCCTTGATCTTCTCTTCCAGATTCTCCTTGGCCAGGTTGACAGTGCAGCGCACCCCCAATTCCCGCGCCATCTGCAGGCGCTCCTCGACCAGGTCAATCAGGATCGGCTCCGCGCCGTAATGGAGCGCGCCCATCGCGGCCAGCAGCCCGATCGGTCCCGCGCCGGAGATGGCGATATGCTCGCCGGCTTTCAACTGCGCGCGGTGCAAGCCATGCAGCGCGATGGTCAGCGGTTCAGCCAGCGGGATCAGCTCCCACTCCATGTCATCCGGAACCTTCACAAGCATATCCGCCGGGTGGGTGAAATACTCCGCCATGCCGCCCTCGATATGCACGCCCAGTACACGCAGGCTGGTACAGCAGTTGGTGCGCCCGATAGAACAGGGATAGCACTCCCCGCAGTAGAGATATGGATCCACGATCACCTTGTCTCCCGGTTTGAGGCCCTTTTTGTTGTCCTGCGGGATCGAAAGGATCTCCCCCGCGATTTCATGGCCGATCACACGCGGATAACTCACCAGGCTGTTGGCGCCGCGGAACGCCCCGATATCCGAGCCGCAGATACCCGCCATATGCACCTTTAAAAGTGCCTCACCCTGTTTGGGTTCCGGTTTCGGGAGCTCAACCAGCTCCACCTTCCAAGGCTCCGGAATTTTAACTGCTTTCACAATGATTGCCTTCTTTCTTATTTGCCTTGTTTCTCAAGCGCTTCCCAGATTCCATTCAGGTAGGTGATGCCCAGCGCGCGGTCATAGAGGCCGTAACCCGGACGCGCTTTTTCATCCCAGATCATGCGACCGTGGTCAGGGCGGACATAGGTATCCGGGCAGGTGTCATAGATCGCCTTCATGATGGCGTACATGTCAAGCGAACCGTCGCTCGAAAGGTGCGACGCCTCACGGAATTTGTGATAGCCGAGATATTTGACGTTGCGCACATGCATGCAGCCGATGCGGTTTTTCTCACCGAAATGGCGGATGATCGCGGGGATATCATTTTCGGGGTTCGAGCCGAGCGAACCGGTGCACAGGCAGACGGTGTTGCAGGGGCTGTCGACCAGGGCCACGATCTTGTCATAGTCGTCCTGCGAATGCGCGATGCGCGGCAGGCCGAAAATCGGCCACGCGGGATCGTCCGGATGGCAGGCCATCTTGATGCCGACCTTCTCGCAGGTCGGGATGATCTTCTCAAGGAAGTATTTGTAGTTTTCGCGCAGTTTGTCCTCATCAACCGATTTATAGAGCTCAAGCACATGCTCCAGTTCCTTCAGACGCGCGGGCTCCCAGCCCGGCAGGGTGAATCCGTTCGAATTCTTCGCAGTGTTCTCGACAATTTCGAGCGGGGTCATGCCGAGCAGTTCCTGCTCATCGAAATAGAGCGAGTTCGAGCCATCCTCCGGAATTTCACGCGCCAGATCGGTGCGCAGCCAGTCGAGCACCGGCATAAAGTTGTAGACGATCACCTTGATCCCGCATTTGGCCAGGTTTTCGATGGTCTCGATGTAGTTGGCGATATACTTGTCGCGGGTCGGCAGGCCGAGCTTGATGTCCTCATGGACGTTGACGCTCTCGATGACCTCGACCTCGAGGCCGGCGTCATTGACGTGTTTGACATAGTCCCGGATCACGTCAAGCGGCCAGACCTCGCCCGCGGCATACTGGTCAAGCACGCCCATCAGGCCGGTGCAGCCCGGGATCTGTTTGATTTGCTTGAGGGTTACACTGTCGTTGCCTTCTCCATACCATCTGAATGTCATTTTCATTTTGCAAGCACCTCTGTTTTTTATATTTGTAGAGCTCCAGCCGAAGGCCGGTATGACCTTCTCAGTTGTCTGCGGCTCATTTTCGACGTTTTTATATCCCGAAAGTTCAGTCTTCCAGCGCGGCGTTATCATCGCTGTTGCGATAGATTGTGTAGAAGCTTTCCCGGCGTTTGCAAAAGGCGCGCGGCGGGAAGCTCTCCCAGTTTTCAAAATAATCCGGATGCTGCTCATGGATCGTTTCCAGATCCCAGGAAATCCGGGAAAGATGTTCATTGCTGCGCAGAAGCCCGGCTTCCACGTCTCTTGCCTGGATCGCGGCGATGATCCCGGTATGTTCGGCGACCGTCTGTTCCCAGCGAAACCGCGCCTGCAGTTTCAAAAGCCGCACCCGGTACTGGTCGGCCGAAATACTCTGCAGCGCTTCGTTTGCGAGAGACATGCCGGCAAGCGAAAACAGCAGCTCATGGAAAGCGTTATCCAGTTCGAAGACGTCGCAGGTCTGCTTTTGCTCAAAACTGAAGTTCTGCTGGATCAGGTTCGCCTGCAGCTGCATCAGGCCTTCCCGGCCGATGCCCTCGGTACAGAGGACGCGCATCGCCGCCTGTTCGAGCAGGTTGCGCATGCAGGTTGCCTCATAAACCCGTTTCATATCGATCCGCGACACATACGACCCGCGCTGCGGATAAATTTTGAGCAAGCCTTCGGTCATCAAACGCACTGACGCGCTTTGCAGCGGCGTGCGGCTGACCTGCAGCAGTTTGCCGATCTCTGTTGGGCCAAGGCATTCGCCCGGCAGGAGGTTCCCGGCCAGGATGTTCTTGCGCAGCACACGGTAGACATATTCCCCCGCCGGTTCGGACGGCAGGGATGGGTAGACTGTCAGATTCATCCCTGTTCCCCCATTGCTTCTAAAGAATCCTTCAACTAGCATGCTAGCATGAATGAGAAGTTTTCGCAATATGTATCATCGATTTTATAGATTTTTGTAAATTCTGTCAATTTTTTGCGGAGATATCCTGTCTATTTTTTCGATGTTTTTGCCTCGTATTCCACAGTCCCACACGGATATCCGGCCATTTTTCCAATGCTTCCACCGCTATTTACAATTTAGACACATTTTGAAAAAACTCGCGCCCTTCCCCCCGCCGGTTGACAGGCGGATTCCCGCCGGTTTATAATAAATCATTAAAACCAATCTGGGAGGGCCCTCATAATTATGCTGACGCTTCTCGAACGCCGCCCCCGGGAACCGGCGGGGGATTACGCTTTCCGGGTTCTGCATCACAATATCCTGCACCTGATCCTGAAACCCGGGCAGCCGATCAATGAATCGGCCCTTTCGCAGATTCTTGGCGTGAGCCGGACCCCTGTGCGGGAGGCGCTCTCCTATCTGTCGCGGCTGCGCCTGGTGGACGTACTCCCACAGCGCGGCAGCCGCGTCTCGCTCATCGATACCAGCCTGATCGATGAGGCCAAACGCGCGCGGTATATCCTCGAATCGGCCATGACCGAAACCGCGTGCGGGCTTGCCACGCAGAAAGACCTGCAGGAGCTGGAAAACAACCTCTACATGCAGAAATTCTATCTGGAGCAGGAAAACTATGAGCAGCTGATCGAGCTGGATAACGCTTTCCATGCCGCCATCTTCCGGATCGCCCGCTCCGGGCGCATCTATGAGGCGATGTCCCGCCTGCTCGGGCAGTACAACATCATGCGCTGTCTTTGCCTGCAAAGCCTGAGCGCTCCTCATGCGGTTGCGGAACACGAGCTGATCCTCGAAGCCTTCAAAAGCCGCAACGCCCAGGTCGCCGTGCGGGAGATCCAAAACCACGTGGCACGCTATAAGGCCGACGAGCAGCGGATTTTGGAGGACTGTCCGCAGTATTTTCTTCCCTGCGCCGAGGAGGACGGGCGCTGACCCCGAAATCACAGAAAATCCCCGGAACGGCAAAAATGCCGCTCCGGGGATTTTTTATCCAGCCGGTATATTTTTGGTGGCAATCACGTCGCGGCCAAGGCCCAGAACATTTCCAAGCACGACCGTTCCAGCCTTGACTGGTGCGGTAAGACGGGCCGCGCGAATTTCCGCCATCACGTCAAAAATCTTCCCCTTGGGGATTGGGCCGGACAGCCGCACGCTGCAAAGCGGCAGCGTCCCGCCTTCCACCAGCACCGATGTGGCGATGTTGCGTTGCGGGTCGGACAGTTCCTGTTCGATATACATCCGGCCACGCTCACAGCGCGCGCCTTTGATGGAACGAATTTTTCCGTCCACGATCTCCGCTTCAAGACCACACCCGTTTGGACAGATGATACAGGTATATTCCATCAGCATACGATACACACCTCCAGTTCCCCATCCTCCGAGAGCTGTTCCTTTTCCACCGGGATACGGATCATCTCGGCCGGGAGCGCATTGCGCATCCGGACGGTTTTCACCGTCCTGCCCGTCTGGATGAGTTGGATCTCACAGTCGCGCATCGGCTTTTTTACCCGCAGCGACAAGGTGAAATCCGATTTTCCACTGATCTTCTGCGGCACTGTATAGCCGATGTTTTCATCGGCCTTCACCGCGAGCGGACAGGCCGGAAGGCCGCCGTGCGTGAGATACCCGGCCACCGAATCGGCCAGCGATTCCGCCTCGAGCGAAACAAAATCCACGAGGTCGTGCACATGCAGGACGTTCCCCGCCGCGAAAATGCCATCCACGCCGGTCATCAGATGCTCATCGACCACTGCTCCCCGGGTGCGCGGATCCAGCGCAATACCCGCATCGAGCGAAAGCTCATTCTCCGGGATGAGTCCCACCGAAAGGATCAGGGTATCGCATTCATAATCCTGTTCCGTGCCGGGGATTGGCCGCAGGTTCTCGTCCACCTGCGAAACGGTTACGCCGGTCAGCCGCGCCCGGCCGTGGACATCGGTAACCGTACGGCTTAAATACAACGGAATGCCGTAATCATTGAGACATTGCTCGACATTGCGCGGCAGGCCGCTCGCATACGGCTGGATTTCAAAAACCCCCGCCACCTGCACGCCCTCCAGTGTGAGGCGGCGCGCCATGATCATGCCGATGTCGCCCGATCCCAAGATGACGGCCCGCCTGCCGATCATCCGGTTATAAAGATTGATATAACTCTGCGCAACGCCCGCGGTGAACACGCCCGCCGGGCGTTCTCCCGGGATCGCCAGCGCGCCGCGGGTGCGCTCCCGGCATCCCATCGCCAGAACCACTGCTTTCGCCTGCCAGCTTTGCAGCCCTTCCCGTGAAACGGCGGTCACCACCTTGTCCCGCGTGACCGAAAGCACCGTCGCGCCGGTGATGCAGCGAATTTCGAGCGTTTCGGCCTCATCAGTAAAGTGCTGCGCATATTCCGGGCCGGACAGGGAGGTTTTAAATCGGGTCAGCCCAAAGCCGTCATGGATACACTGACGCAGGATGCCGCCCGGCGTTTTCTCCCGTTCGAGCAGCAGGATGTCCCGCACCCCTTTTTTATGGAGCGCAACGGCCGCGGCAAGCCCCGCCGGACCCGCGCCGATGATGATGACGTCCTTCTTTTGCATCATGCTTCCCTCACCTTCCCCGTGAAGATTTCGGAACCGGTGCGCGCATAGAGCACCTCTTCGGGGCGTTTGCCCAGCTCCTCCTCCAGAATCTGCGCGATGCGCATCTGACAGTAGCCGCCCTGACAGCGGCCCATCATCGACCGGGTGCGGTATTTGACGCCTGCCATCGTGTCCGTGCCGAGCGGGTTGTGCACCGCCTGTAAAATCTCCGCCCGGGTGATCTTTTCGCAGCGGCAGATGATCTCTCCGTAATCCGGGTTCTCCGCGACCAGCGCAGCCTGTTCTTCCGGGGACTTTTCCGCGAACCGGACGATCCCCTTGCGGCGCGGGTTGAAGGCCGGATTTGGTTCCAGCCGTTCACGCGCGGCGATCAGCCCGATCGCGTGACGGGCGATCGGCAGCGCGGCGGTGAGGCCCGGCGACTCGATCCCGACAAGATTCACGGCATTCGGCGCAAGGTCGTCGCGCACTTCAATGGTGAAGTCGTGGATCACGCCGTCTTCTGTCACCCATTTGGGCAGGATGCCCGCGTATGTACGGATATAATCGGGCTTTCGGATACAGGGCCAGAGATCGGACGCACTCTTGGCGAGATAATCGATATTCTTTTGTGGCACGCCATAATAGGAAAAATCGTCAATGTATTCGGCGTCCGGCCCGACAATGACGTTCCCGTCGACTGTAGGCGTAACGTGAATCCCCATATAGGTGTTGCTTGGCACCGGATAGACCGGCATCGGCAAGAGCGGACCGGTGCGCTTGTCAAGCACGATGTAGGTGCCGCGCGAACCGAGGATGCGGTAGCCTTTGATCCCGAGCATGTCAGACACCTTCCCGCAGCCGAGCCCCGCCGCATTGACCACCCATCGGGCACGCAGCACGCCGCGGCTGGTCTGCACCGTCCAGGCGTTTTCTTCCCGTGCAAGACTATTTACTTCGTGATCGAAGAAGAATTTCGCGCCGTTCATGCAGGCGTTCTCCGCGAGCGCGACCGCATATTGGAACGGATCAAGGATACCGCTTGTCTCGGAAAGCATGGCAAACTCGCCAACAACCGCCGGAACCAGTTCGTGCAGCCGCTTTTTATCGATCATCGAAAGACCGGACGCACCGTTCACGCGCCCCGTTTCAATCGTCTGCAAAAGCCGTTCACGGTCCTCGGGCGTATTGCCCACCAATACCTTCCCGGTGCGTTTATACGGCACGTCGAGCTCCCTGGCCGCCGCGTCGAACTCCCGATTCCCCTCCACGCAGAGCCGCGCCTTGAGCGTCCCGGTATCATAAGCAAACCCGCCGTGCAATACGGCGGAATTGCGTCCGCTCGTTTCAAAGCAGACATCCCTGTTCTTTTCGAGCACGCCGATTTTGAGCTTGCAGCGGGTCAGCTCCCGCGCCACAGCGCTGCCAATCACGCCCGCACCGATGATTAACACATCAAATGATTCCATCCGACCGCCTCCAAATCATCCTATGATTTATAAGTTATATATAACACTTCATGTACCTTATGTCAAGTGGATTTTTTCTTTTTCGCTTATATAACAGGCTTTTTATAAATTGAGCGGCAAAACAGGAAAAGTGAAATCATCCTATGATTTTGCCCATTGGGAATGAAAAATTCCCAATGGGCAAAAAAGGCTATTTCGCATCGAGGAAGCGGTTCTGGTTGAAGAGCAGATGAAACTGCATCGCCTGCTGCGCGTCGCTGCCGCGCCGGTCCCGAATCGCTTCGAAAATTTTGCGGTGGGCGGCGACTGTCTGTTCAAACTCCCGTTCGGTCTGCGCGGCAAAAAAAGTCACACCCGCGCTGATAACCGGCAGAAGGTTCGACATGACCAGATTGTGGCTGCACCGCGCAATCTGCACATGGAACGCGCGGTCCGCGTCGGAAAAATCCGTTCTCGCCGCGATAAGCTCCTCGGTTTCGCCGCATCGCCGCTCGAGCTCGCCGATATCCTGCGCGGTGGCGTTCTGGGCAGCGAGCGCCGCGAGCTGCGGCTCGATGATGCAGCGCACCTGCAAAAGATCCGCCACCAGCCTGCGCCGGTCCTCAATCAGCGTGAAGCCCAACGGGTCGTCCGCGATCCCCATCTTCTCTGAAACAAAGGTTCCGGCGCCCTGCCGGATGTCCACGATGTTGCGCGAGGCGAGCATCCGCACCGCTTCGCGTACCGTATTGCGCCCGACACCCAACAGCGCCGATAGTTCGTATTCGTTCGGCAGTTTGTCGCCTGGCGCGCTGCCTTGTTCCCGGATGAGCCGCACCAGCTCATCCGCGGCCTTCTGCGCAAGCGTTTTTCCTTCCAAGTGTAATCCCTCCGTGTACCGGCTTCGCACCGTTTGACCAAACTATACCATCCCCGGAAATGCCTGTCAATCGCCGCGCGGCAGCGTTTCGCATATTCTTAACAGTTTCATCATACAATAACTCAGTGAAATTTACATGTCCATATTGCCATGCGGCGAATTTTGTTGTAAAATGGAAATATCAAATCGAACAGAAAGGGGTGATGTAATGCACGAGCCAACGATATCCTTTTCGATCCATGAGGATAAGGAAAAGCAGCTCAAGGAAATCCTCACCGCGGTTTACGACGCGCTGCGCCAAAAAGGATACAATCCCATCAACCAGATCGTGGGTTACATCCTTTCGGAGGACCCCACCTATATCACCACGCACAACAACGCACGCGCGCTTATCCGTAAAATCGACCGCGACGAGCTGTTGCAACTATTGGTGAAAAGCTACCTGAACGATTGAATCCCGGCTCCCGTCAAATGGCGGGAGCTTTTGTTTGTGAGGTGTTTTGTAAGATGGCGAAAACGGTGCTCATCACCGGGGCTTCCCGAGGCATCGGGCGCGAAACCGCTTTGCAGTTCGCGCGGGCAGGTTACCGGGTGGCCGCCAATTATCATGCCCGAAAGGATGCGGCAAAATCCCTGCTTTCGGAACTCGCGGCGCTCGGCTGCGACGCGGCTGTCTATCAGGCCGATGTGAGCGACCGGGCCGCAGTCGAGGCGATGGTGCAAAAAGCCACCGTGGATTTCGGGCACATCGATCTGCTGGTCAACAACGCCGGCATCGCCCAGCAGAAGCTCTTCACCGACCTCACCGCCAGCGAGTGGGAGCGGATGTTCGCGGTAAACGTGACCGGGATGTTTCACACCTGCCAGTGCGTCCTGCCGCAGATGATCCGACGCCACGAAGGCCGGATCGTGAACCTCTCCTCAATGTGGGGGATCGCGGGCGCCTCCTGCGAAGTGCACTATTCTGCGGCAAAATCAGCGGTCATCGGCTTCACCAAGGCATTGGCCAAGGAGGTAGGCCCCTCCGGGATCACGGTCAACTGCGTGGCGCCCGGCCTCATCGCCACGGAAATGAACGCACAGCTCGACGCAGCCGCGCTGGAGGCGCTGCGCGAGGAAACGCCGCTCGGGAAAGTCGGCACGCCTGCCGATGTGGCTTCGCTGATCTGTTATCTCTGCTCGGACGCGGCTGGTTTCCTCACCGGACAGGTCATCAGCCCCAATGGCGGGTTTGTCATCTGACGGCAAAGTAGCAAAAATACCAGAACATTTGGCAGGGATTGTGCATCCCTACAAAAATGTGTTTTATCATAAACGATCGATCGTATCTTGTGCTATACTGTTCTTAATAAATCGCCGGGCTTGCTCTCTGGCGGTTGAGATTGTATCAGGCAAAGATCTGAGGAGGAACTTTTACCATGTTTAGCAGAAAAACCTTTGGCGAACGGCTGCTGCTGTTGACGCAAAAGGAGGAGCTCACCCCGCGTGCGCTCGCAATGGCTCTGAATGTCAGTGAAAAGCACATCGAGGACCTCACCAATGGCAAAGCGACCGTATCCACCGAAGAACTTGAAAAATTCTCCGCGTACTTTCTTGTGACACAGGACTATCTGCTCGGACTGACCGACCGTCCGCAGATTGCAGAAGGGGCGGCTGACTGAGGAATCGGACGATAAAAAATGCCGGGAAGCACAAGGCTTCCCGGCATTTCTTCTTTTTATTTCTGGTCGAGCTGGCGTTCCAGCCAGATCGAAGCGATGTTGAGCGCGTCGTAGAGGTTGCTCTTCTCGGTTTTTTTGATCACGCGGTCACGCGGGCGCAGTTCGTCGTCAGTCGACCAGATCTGCACAGAAACCTTGCTGGGGAGCAGCTCCTCCCCGACCTTTTCTTCACCGAGGATCTGGAGCATTGCGACATATTTGTCGCCCATGTCCCCATAATAGATCGTCTTGTCACAGCGCACCAGCGGACGGCCCTTAAACTGGAGCGTGCCTGGTTTTGTAATCTTCTTTTCCAATATACATCTCTCCATCTATCTTAAATTTGTAAAATTATACGTTACCAAATATATCATAACACAAATTCCATAGGCTGTAAAGCGAACCTATTTGAGTTCCGCCACCGTCACGCCTGATTCGCCTTCCCCATAGACGCCCATACGGAACCGCTTGACGCTCCTGTGTTTTTTGAGGTGCTCCTGTACGGCCGCACGCAGGGCTCCGGTGCCTTTCCCGTGGATAATTGTGACGGTTGTCACGCCCGAAAGCACCGCGCCGTCGAGATACCGGTCAAGCTCCATCAAAGCCTCTCCAACGGTCATGCCGCGCAGGTCAACCTCCGTTTTGACCTCCCGCTTCGCCTTGGAGGTCACGCCGCGGGTGTTCACGCTGGAATTATTCAAAGTGACCCGCTTATCCTTGTTGTCAACGAGGCGCACCTCGCTCTGGTGCACCTTGGTCTTGATAATGCCCGCCTGCACGTTGACAAAGCCCTGCCCGTCCGGGGCGGAAAGCAGGATGCCTTCTTTGTTAAGCGAAATAAGCCGCACCGTATCGCCGCGTTTAAGCGGCCGCTGCGGCACATAGTTTTCCGGGTTCTTGCGGGTGACCGGGTCGGCCAGATCCTGGAGTTTGCGCATATCCGCCTTGAAGGATATCTTTGTCTGGGCGATCCGCTCCTTAAAGTCCTCGCTGTCCTTCTGCTTGCGCAGTTCTTCCAGCTCATCGAGCAGCTTTTCCGCCTGGGCGTTCACCTGCTCGACAATGCCCCGCGCCTGCACCCGCGCCCGCTCGAGCTCTCGTTCCCGTTCATTTTCCGCGTTTTTCCGGAGCCTGTCAGCCTCCTCGCTCGTGCGCTGCGCCGCGACCCGCTGACTCTCAGCGAGCTTACGCTCGCGTTCGAGCTCCTGCCGGGTGCCTTCCAGCTGGCTGACCACATCCTCAAACCGTGCGTTCTCGTTCGAGACATGGGATTTTGCGTTCTCGATCACCGCTTCGGGCAGTCCAAGCCGTTCGCTGATCGCGAAAGCGTTCGAACGCCCCGGTACGCCAATCAGCAACCGGTAGGTCGGCCGCAGGGTGGCCACGTCAAATTCACAGCAGGCGTTCTCGACGCCATCGGTGTTGAGCGCGTACATCTTGATTTCGGCATAGTGGGTGGTCGCGACGATCCGCGCGCCCTGCTCCCGCAACTGTTCAATGATCGCAACGGCAAGCGCCGCGCCTTCGACCGGATCGGTGCCCGCGCCGAGCTCATCGAGCAGCACAAGGGAATTCTCATTCGCTTCGGCAAGGATGCGGATGATGTTGGTCATGTGCGCCGAAAAGGTGGAAAGGCTCTGCTCAATGCTCTGTTCGTCACCGATATCGACCAGCAGCTTCTCATAGACCGGCAGGGTACTCCCGTCCGAGACGGGCAGCATCAGCCCGCACTGGGCCATCATTGCGAGCAAACCGAGCGTCTTGATCGCAACCGTTTTGCCGCCGGTGTTTGGGCCGGTAACAACCAGCGTATCGAATCCGTCGCCGAGCCGCAGATCGATCGGAACGACCTTCTTCTGGTCGAGCAGCGGATGCCGCGCCTTTTTGAGATTCACGACCCCGTTTTCGTTGAATACGGGGATGGTCGCGCGCATCTCATCCGCAAGGCGGCTTTTGGCAAAATAGAGATCCAGCTCCACAATCGCCTCATAACTTCCCGCGATGCTGTCGGCGCAGCCGCCAACCTGCGCGGACAGCTCCGAAAGGATCCGGTCAATCTCAAGCTGTTCCTTATTTTGCAGGATACGGATCTCGTTATTCGCCTCAACCACCGCCATCGGTTCGATGAACACGGTCGAACCGGAGCCGGAGGTGTCGTGCACAAGCCCCTTGACCTCGCCCCGGTATTCGATCTTGACCGGTACGACAAAACGCCCGTCGCGCTGGGTGATGATATTCTCCTGCAAATACTTTTGATAGGTGGCCGAGCGCACCATTTTATCGAGCACCTCGCGGGCTTTCGCGCCGGCCTGCCGGATTTTGCGGCGGATATCCGCCAGTTCCGGGCTCGCGCGGTCGGAGATCTCCTCCTCCGACAGGATCGCAGTCGTGATGCCGCGATAAAGGGTCGGCAGCGCGATCACCGACGAAAGGAGCCCTTCCAGACTGGTCGGCTCGCCTTCGAGCTGGTCGTGCCAGCGTTCAATCGTTTCGATCGCGCGCAGCACCCTTGCCACATCCAGCAGTTCGCGCGGCGAAAGCCGCGCGCCGACCTGCGCGCGCTTTAACGCCGCGCCGCAGTTTTCAACCGAGCCGATCGACGGTGTGCCGTACCGGTTGGTCAAGGTATTTGCATCGACCGTGAGCTGTAAAAGGCGTTTCGCGTCCCGCAGCTCGTACGCCGGCGCGATTGCCAGCGCGGCGTCTTTGCTGTCCGCGCAGCCGCAGTGCTGCGCGAGCCGGTTTAAAATCTTATCGAGTTCAATTGCTCTGCAATATTTATCCATCTGTCTATCCTCTCATGGCCAGATAAAAATCCAGCGTGTCGAAGCGTTTGTCAAGCTGCACCATCACATAGTGCTGGGTGATTTCATTCAGGTTCTGCTGCGTCTCGTCGGAGACGGTAAAACCGAACAGTTTCCCAAAATCCGCATAGATGATATGCCGCATCGCAGCCAGCACGCTTTTGGAAAGCGGCACCGCGATTTCATTTTCCGGAAGTGTTTCGGGCGCGCAGTCCCCACAGATAATCTGCGAAAGCCGCGGCAGAAAAAGCATCCGCTCCGCCTCGTAGTTCCCACAGGAACAGCATCCTACAAGGTTGGGCATGAAACCCGCCATTGTAAGGAGCCTCAGCTCGTAAACCGGTTTGATGAAGACGCAGGTACGTTTGTCCCGGTCGAGCAGGTGCAGGCTGTTTAGGAGAAGACGCAGATAGCCTTCCGCATTTTCCTCATGCGGGGCGACCTCCGCCGTGAGCTGGCAGAAATACGATGCGAGCGAAAGCTTTTCCACATCGCCGCGCACCCCCATGAACATCCGGTTCAGATCCGCTTTGTCCACCGTATACTTCTGCCGGTTTTCAAACAGCACAAAACACGAGTAGCTAAGCAGCTCCGCGCAGGCCCTGAGGGCTGCGCGCGGCTTCCTGGCTCCCCGTGCGTAAGCTGATATGATTCCACGTTCCTTCGAAAGCAAAGTGAGCACGCTGTCGAACTCGTCAACCGCGCGCTCCCGCAGAACGATCGCGTCGGTCGTAATATGCACTGTGTTCTCCCGTCGGATGCGGCGGCACCGGTACGCCCGATGCGCCGGAATGCAAAATCTCAGTATAGCGCAGATAATCGGATACCTTTCCGGTCTGCAAAAACTGTTCGTAAGCGTTCTGTGCGTTCTGTTCCATCGGGACATCCCTCCAACATCTTGTTGGGATTATCTTTTCCGATGCAACGGACGATATCAGAGGGAAAGTCTATCAGGCTTTCCAACAATTTGGACTTGACAAACGAAATTTTAGTTGTATCCGAACGAACGGATGATGTTTTCGCGGTTGCGCCAGTCCTCCCGGACCTTGACCCAGCACTTGAGGTTCACCTTGCAGCCCAAAAACCGCTCGATATCCTCGCGCGCCTGCGAACCGACTTTTTTGAGCATCTCTCCGCCCTTGCCAATGATCATTCCCTTGTGGGAATCTTTTTCACAGTAGATCTGCACCTCGATGTCCAGGATACCGCCGCCTTCGCGTTCCTTCATTCGTTCCACCGCGACCGCCGTGCCATGCGGGATTTCCTCGCGCAGGCTCCGCAGCAGCTTCTCCCGCACGATTTCCGCCACGATCACCCGTTCGGGCTGATCGGTCAGCGTGTCCGCGTCAAAGAAAAACGGCGACGGGGCCGCGAATTTCGCAAGCTCTCCGAGCAGCTCGTCCACCGCATCCCCGCGAAGCGCCGAAATCGGCACGATCGCCTCAAAATCATATGCCTGTGAAAAGGCCAGAATCCGGCTCATCAGCTTTTCTTTTGCGCTGACGGTGTCGATCTTGTTGATCGCGAGGATCGCCGGGATGCGCTGCGTTTTAAAGGATGCGATCAGATCCTGTTCGGCCTTGTGGATTTCCCCCATGGGTTCGACCACCAGAACGGCGACATCCACGTCCGCGACGCTGTCGGTCACCTGCTGGTTCATATATTCGGAAAGCTTGGTGCGAGGCTTGTGCAGGCCCGGCGTATCGATGAACACGAACTGGGTGTCGTCCTTTGTCAGCACGCCGGTGATCCGGGTGCGGGTGGTCTGCGGCTTATTCGAGACGATCGCCACCTTTTCCCCGACCAACGCGTTGAGAAGGCTCGATTTTCCCACGTTCGGCTTGCCGACAATGGCAACGAACGCCGATTTTGTCTCATACTGAGGTTCCGTATAATTCATAAATTTTCCTTTCATTTGGAGCTGCCGGATTCTTTTGTACCGGCGTCCTTGCGCTGTCCGCTGTAGAAGATAAACCAGACCGAAAACGCGGCGGACAAAACGAACGCGGCGAGGGCGGGCGGAGCCGCCAGCGCCGCTTTTGCGAGCAGCAGCAGCTTCGCGGGACGCCAGAGCAGCGAACAGCCGATCCCGACGCTGACCGACGCCGCGACAAGCACCGCACCCGCCGCCACATCTTTGACTACCCGCGCGAGCGGATGCACCTGCGGCGACGCAAGGTCCACCACCGCCTCCACCGCCGTGTTGACCATCTCCATGACGATCACGGCCCCAGCAGTCAAAAGCAAAATTGCAAAATCCGTCCCGTCCACATCGATCAGCAGCGCCAGCGCCAGCACGTAGGCCGTCGCGACCAGGTGGATGCGGAAGTTTCGCTCGCAGAGCACACAATATTTCATCCCTGACGCGGCGCAGGCAAAGCTTTTGGCCAGGCTGCGAATCCTGTTATTCATCCTCGTCGAGCACGTAGCTTGCATCCCGGCGCAGCCCGAGGCTTGCAAGGATGCTCTCCTCCTTCTCGCGCATGCGCACCTGTTCGAGCCCGCCCGCTTCGTGATCATAACCGAGCAGGTGCAGCATCGAATGCACAGTCAGGAAACCGATCTCCCGCTGCAGGGTGTGCCCATACATCCGCGCCTGTGCAAACGCGCGTTCGATCGAGATGACGATATCCCCCAACTGCAGCGCGCCGGTTTCCATATTGCGGTCGTAGACGCCGTTCTCCCCGAGCGGGAAGGAAAGCACGTCGGTCGGCATATCCTTATCGCGGAATTCCTTGTTGAGCTGACGGATCTGTTCGTCGGTCACAAAGCTGACGCTCACCTCCGCGTTCTCGTGAAAATCCTCCGAAAGCAAAACCGCATGGCAGCAACGCCTGATCAGCAAACGGATACCGCTGGGGATTTTCACTTCTTTCTGTCGGTTTGAAATCAGGACCTTGATACTCTCTGCCATTTTGTTTGATTGCCCTCCTTGTATTTTTCCCGCCGCGCAGTGTTTTTTGCATCGGCGCACGTCATGCCTGCTGATTGATATACGCATCATCCGGGCCGCCTCTGGTGGGCGTTCGCGTGATAATATTTTTCATATGCTTTGATGATCTCCTGCACCAGGTGATGGCGCACGACATCCTTTTCGGTAAAGTGGATAACCGCAATGCCGTCTACGCCTTTCAGGACTTTCACCGCTTCCACAAGCCCGGAACGGCGCGGGTCAGGCAGGTCGATCTGGGTCACGTCGCCGGTGATGATCGCCTTGGAATTAAAGCCCAGGCGGGTCAGAAACATCTTCATCTGTTCGGGCGTGGTGTTCTGCGCCTCATCGAGGATGATGAAGCTGTCGTCGAGCGTGCGCCCGCGCATGTAGGCGAGCGGCGCAACCTCGATCTGCTGGCGTTCGACATATTTCTGGAAATTCTCCGCGCCGAGCATATCGAACAGCGCGTCATAAAGCGGCCGCAGATACGGGTCGACCTTGTTCTGCAGATCGCCCGGCAGAAAGCCGAGCTTTTCGCCCGCTTCGACCGCCGGGCGGGTCAGGATAATCCGGTTAATCTCATGCGCGCGGAAAGCCCGCACCGCCATCGCCACCGCAAGATAGGTCTTTCCGGTGCCGGCCGGGCCGACGCCCAGCGTGATGGTATTTTCACGGATGGCCTGGATATATTTCTTCTGTCCAAGAGTTTTCGCCTTGACCGGCTTGCCCGCCGTCGTGATGCAGACCACGTCGTCCGAAAGCGCCGCGACTTTTTCCTCGGTGCCCTCGCTCACCATGGCCATGACATAGCGCACATTCTGCTCGGTGATTGCCTCGCCTTTGTTGATGAGCGAAAGCAGGCCGGTGATCGCGCGCACCGCGAGCGAAACCTTTTCCTCATCGCCAAACACCTTGATTTCGGTGCCGCGGCAAGTGACCGTTACACTGTATTCCTGTTCGATCAGCCGCACATTTTCGTCGAAGCTCCCAAAAAGCGCCAGCGCATGTTCCATGCGGTCGATATCTACCAACTGTTCGATCATGTTTTTTAATCCATCCTTTTGGAAGCCCGCCAGATTTCACCGTTTTTTCACAGTGCTGGCGTATCTCTGCGTTTCCATTTAACAGTATAGCAAATTGTCGGAAAGATAACAAGCATATTTCACATAAATTTATGAATATTTTGTGAAACTTCCCTAGTTATTTTTCCCTAATATCCGCCTTCTCGGATCGGTTTTGGGTCCTCCAGGTTCTTTCGGTCGTGAACCGGAATCTCCACCTGTTCAGCAATATCCACCTCCACGACGTACTCCCCCCGCAGGGTCAGTATGCCGTTTTCGGTAGAGGCCGCAGCCTGCCGCATGAGGATTGCATCCCCCCAAGCGGCCTGTTCTTTTTTGAGCAGCTCCCGCTCGGCCATCCGCAGCGCAAGCTCGGGGCTGATCTCCTGTTCGTCGCGTTCGTAGAAAATATAAGTCTCCCGAGATATCTCGAACGGCAGCTCCATCCCAAACACCGTCGGATGCAGACAGGTCTGCTCGAGCTTATAGTCCCCCTCCAGCCCATGATAAAGAAAGAGCGGAACCCGAAGGCCCATCACCTCCAGATACCGGCGGCGGGTCACTTTTCCGGTCTGCCGCACCTGTTCCTGCAAAAGCGGCACCTGCACCTCGAGCGACTGCGGCACATGCGCAATCACCTTCGCGTTCGCGCGCATAAAGTGCGTGAGGCCCCAGCGGTCCTCGTATACGCCACTCACAATCAGGTCGCCCGCGCGCACCGCGTCCCCGGCCTTGCAGACCGCGACCCCGTCGATCACCTCCATCCGCTTGATCTGCCCGTCCTGCGACGCCACGACGTTCGCCGGCACGCCGGTGTCGATCTTCCGCGGGGGCTTCGCCCGTTCGCGCACCACCAGCGTCGCGGTCGTGCCATGCAGATAGACGGCCGCAAACGACAGATCATCCACCCGGAGCATCATCTCCCGCCCCACAAATCCGGTATCCACATTGTGCTTGAGCACTCCGCGGCGAACACCCGCCTCCGAAAGCGCATTCTGCAAAAGCTGTGTATCCACAGATTCGTTGCCTTCTACCTGCACCACCCAGATGAACTGCTGGGACAAGAGCATCGCCAGCGCGAACAGGACCGCGCCTGCCGTGATGCCGATCCTCCTGCGGTAACGGAAGGTCAGAAACGGCAGGCCGTGCCGTTCGCCCGCGCGCAGGCGTACGCCCGCTTTCCGGGAGAGGCGGTGCATCCGGCGGTAGCCGTTCGCGGAGGTGTACCCGGTGAAATGCTCCTCGGTCTTGCGGCAGCCCCAGGTCGGGATGCCGTGGTGCGCACAGAGGTTGATAAACCGTTCTATCGAACCGCCGCGTGCAAAAAAACGCACATAGCCGCGCAAAAAGCGCAGCAGTTTCACGATGTACAAAGCGGCCGGCCCCCTAATTTGTGAATTCGATGGAAGTGAAATAACCCTCCACCACCACACTGCTGTCGGTCATACTTTTGAGCTGCAGGTTTCTGCCGGTAAATTTGAGGTTCAGCTTGCCGGTATTGAGCCGGATGACCTTATCGTTATATTCAAGCACCCCCTGGCAGTGCTCGATCACCGCTTCCTTATTCCCCAGCAGCTCGATTTCCGGAAGCCCCTCCACCACGTCGACCGGCAGCCCGGTCAGCCGGGTGAGCTGGTCGGCGAAGGTGGGCCGCTGCTCCTGTCCGCGTTTCTTTTTAAACATATCCGATTCCTCCATACGGGCCTGTTCGCGCAAGTGGGAACGTCCCGGTCATTCTTGTACGCTTCTCTTCATATCTATTAAAAAACATGGGAATTTATGAGGCGGTGGAGGCGTTGGGAATGAAACGGTACGGATGGGTTTGGGCGGCGCTCGCGGCGGTGGCGGCCGCAGGGCTTTTGTGGAAGACGCAGGAGGTCTGCGCCGGAGTGCGCACGGGCCTTTTAAACTGCGCAAACGTGCTGATCCCGTCGCTCTTTCCATTTATGATTCTGGCAGGGCTCATCTCCCGCACTTCGGCCGGGCCCCTGCTTAGCCGCTGCGTCGGCCTCATCACCCGGCCGATGGGGCTTCCCGAACGACTTGGCTCGGTGCTGCTGATGAGTTTTGTGGGCGGCTTCCCGGTCGGCGCGCAGATGCTCTCCGAAATGCTCGCGCGTCGGGAGATCAGCCGCGATACCGCCGAGCGCGCGCTCTGTTTCTGTGTGAATGCGGGGCCTTCGTTTCTCATCTCCGCCGTCGGAGCGGGGATGCTCGGCAGCAGGACCGCCGGGCTGGTACTGCTCGGCGCGCAGCTTCTTTCATCGCTCACGGTAGGATTCCTGCATTTTCACGGCGGAAACATCCGGCTTCCGCCGGTTTTGCAAACGCCTTCCAAAGATGCGTTTGTCGAGAGTGTGCGCGGCGCGGCCGCCGGGATGATCGGCATCTGCGCGTTTGTGGTGGCCTTTTCCGCGCTGGCGGCGCTGCTCGACGCATTCGGCGTTTTCCGGCTGCTCACCGGAGTCCTGGCCTCCTTTTTCCCGGCGCTTGGGGAACGTTTTTTTTCAGCGGCGCTCACTGGGCTGCTTGAAGTCACAAACGGTTGCATCGCCGCGGCCGGGCTGCACACCTTCCAGGGATTTGTGCTCTGCGCGTTCCTGGTTTCCTTTTCCTCCATAAGCATCATCTTCCAGGTAAAGAGCTGTTTTCCGGCCGAAACGGAAATTTCCTTCGGTAAATTTTACCGGTCGCGTCTCCTGCACGGCGGCATCACCAGCCTGCTGGCCGCGCTCGGCTACCGGCTTATCCCTCCCGCAGAGCTGGCCGCGGGCGCAATGGTCTCCCGTCCGGTACCGCAGGCCACACCGAACATGCTCTTCACCTGCGCATGCCTCATCGCGATGTGCACCATCCTCATCCTGCCGCAGCGCGGGAGAATTCATAATTAGCCATAGAAATTGTCGAAAACATACGGTATAATTGTAACGATATGATTTCAAAAATCGCGGAGGTTCAAAATGGGTAAACTATCGTTGTTCTCTAAAGAAATTCCACCGGCATGCGAATACTGCAAATACGGTTTCCTCACGCGGGACGGCAAGACGGTGCTCTGTGAAAAAAAAGGGGTCAGCAATCCGTACGACTCCTGCAGGAAATACCAATATGCTCCGCTCAAACGGGTCCCAAAGCGCCCGAACGCACTGCCGAAATTTGATAAATCGGATTTTTCGCTTTGAACAAATCGATTGAAGGAATGAAACGATGATGAATCATTCAAAAAGACACGTCATCTGGCGCACGCTGGCCGTTTCGCTGGCGGCCGTCCTTTTGACCGTTACAGTGCTCGCCGCCAGCGAGCTCTTTTTTGGGGAGATCCCCCGCAAGACCTATCCCGACGGCATCCCTGCCCCGCAGGGGGAGCTGCGCGCGCTGACCGTGCGCACGCAGGACAACGCCGATTTCCCCAGCGCTCCCGGCCTTCCGGCAAAGATCCTGCAGGACGAACTCGACGAGCTCGCCACTTTTGCCAAAACCTACGGCTACAACGCCATTTTTTTTGAAGCTTCGCCGCAGGGCGACGCCTTCTACCGCTCCTCCATCCTGCCGTCGAGCGCTTTCTGGACCGGCGAACAGGGAAAATTCACCTTCTTCGACCCGCTCAAATACCTGGTCAACATCTGCAAGGAAAAGAATATTCAGATCTACGCGGTCGTCAATCCATTTCACCTTGCGGCCGAAGTTTCCACCGATTCCCCCGCCGCAAAGAACCCATCCTGGGTCTCGGCGGGCAGGCTCAATCCCGCAGAAACCGGCGTGCAGAAACTGGTCGGCAAAATCACCGAAGAGCTGACCGCCAACTATGACGTCGCGGGCGTGCTGCTCAGCGGAGTGGATTCCGAGGCGTACGACGCGCAAGACTATGCGAAAGATCTTGCCAATGCTGTGGGGTACGCCCATGACGCGGTAAAGCACAAGGACAGCCAGCGGCTTGGGCTGGTGGTGAACAGCGGCGCGGTCCTGCCGGAAAACGGGATGCGCGATCTTTCCGCCCTGCCGCTGCAAAACGGCGATCTCGATTTTGTGGTGCCGGTTGTCCCGGCCTCCACCGTGAACGACGCGGCGGCCTATGCGGCCGAACTTTCCGCCTGGGATCTGCGCTGTGCGGACAGCGGTTCTGCCGCCTACTACCCGCTGCATGCGGTGGACGACGGCACCGCCTTCCTGCATGTGATCGACAACGGACTTTTTCTCGAACGCCAGCATAACGCCGACGGCGTGGTGGTCAGCAACTATGGCGCGCTGAACACCGAGGCGCGGGTCGCCGCCTATTCGGTCGCGGCCACCTTCGCGCAGGAACCGTCCGCAATGATGTCGGATCTCAGCTATCCCCAGACCTTTGCGGTGACCCGACCGGCCCAACGGCTCACCACCTCCTATGACAAGTATTTTATCACCGGCACCTCCGATCCCTCTCAGCCGCTTCTCTATAACGGGCAGGAGGTTTCCCGCAGTCCCCAAACAGGGCTTTGGGGACTGCTTGTGAACGTCCCCTATGGAACCAATACCTATTCCTTTTCGCAGGGCGGCGCCACCAAAACTGTGACGATCGTACGCCCGCAGCCATCCGGCGCCGTCGCGACGATCGATTCCATCCAGAAATCCGACCTCTACCCGTCCGCTGCCGAAGTTGTGCTCGACGGCGACGTGCTCAAGCTTTCCTGCGTCGCACCGGCGGGTGGCACTGTGACCGCCTCGATCGGCGGGCTCACCCAAACGCTTGAACCGCTTTCCGCCGCGAGCCAGAACGGCATTGCAATGACCTACCAAGCCACGCTTGACCTTTCCTCTGTCGCGGTTGCCGGACAGGTCAAAAAACTGGGGCCCATCACCTATAACCTCAACTATGCGGGCATGAATTCCTCCCAGCAGTCGGCGGGCGAGGTCTTCGTAACCGGCGAAGGGATTGTCCCGGTCGCAAAGATGAAAAACTTCTCGCCCATCAGCCAAAACGGCAAGGACGACGGCGATTATTCCACCCTGCTGAAAAAGGACTGCGTCGTGGAGATTGCCGAAAACCCACGCGGCGGCTATTATAAGCTGGTTACAGGCGACTACGTCCCCAAATCGAGCGTCGATATCCCGGAAGGCGCCGTGACCGCGCAAAACAATGTCACCGCCATCTCGCTTTCACGCGTGCCAAAGGGCGAAAAGATCATTCTTACCGGCACGGCGCGGCCATACTTCAAAGGCGAGCTCGTGGATGGGAAGCTCACCGTGACCCTACAGAACATCACAGGTTTTGAAAAGCTCAATGCCAAGGGGCTCGAAAGCCAACTCTGCGAATCGATCGACAGTGAAATCGGTGAGGATCAGAGTCTTACGCTGACCTTCACCCTGGCCCAGGGCGTCGACCTGCTCGGTTGGGACGTCCAGTTCGAAAACGACGATACCATTATTTATCTGCGCAAAAAGCCGGCGCTCCTCAAAGACACCGCCACACCGCTCGCGGGCGTAACCATCCTGCTCGATCCGGGTCACGGCGGCACCGACCCCGGGGCGCTTGGTATTCCGGGTGAGACGGGCCCGATGGAAAAGACCCTCAACCTTGCAAATTCCTACGCCCTGCAAAGCCGCTTTGCGGCACTCGGCGCCGAGGTCCATGTGGCCCAGGCGGATGAGACAATGACCCTGAACGACCGTATCCAGCTCGCCGAGACGCTCGACGCGGACGTATTCATCTCGAGCCATCACAATTCACTCGGAGAGAACGTCGATTCCAATGACGTTTCGGGCATTGAGGTTTATTATTACAACAGCCAGTCGGAGTCCTTCGCGCAGGCGATTGGAGAAAACCTTTCGCAGGACACCGGCCGCAAGCTGCGGTGGGCCCAGTGGTCCTGGTACCGGGTCACGATGATGACCGCGCGGCCCGCCGTGCTGATCGAATCGGGTTACATCTGCAACCCGTCCGAGTACGAGGAGATTGCAAATGAACAGGCCATGTACCGCTACGCGAACGCCGTCGCGGATGCGGTGCTCGCCTACTTCGGGGATTGACACGAAGGGCTGCCACCCTTCGCAGCCGCCAGTTATTTTACAGTCATTACACCCTTAAGATGGGTGGCATGAGGGGCCGTCTATAAGGCCATAAGAGAAGCCAGCGCCTAAAAGACGCTGGCTTTCACTTTGTTCAAGCCACGGTGGTATGTACTTTAGATTTGCATGCCGCTCAAACATCATCATTGCACTTTTTCCTTTTAGATATCCCATGATTTGCGACGCACTCTGCTTTGACGGTATACGGAGGAGCAGATGGATGTGGTCGGGCATCATACGCCACTCTATAATTTCTATTCTTTTCCATTTATCCTTTTCTTAGCGAAAGTCATAATGAAAACCGCCGGACCCTATCAGGCCCGGCGGTTTTCGGAAAAATGGCAGCAAAAAAGCGGCTGCTCGTACAACCGCTTAATTGTGGGGAGTTAAGGCTGATCAGACCTTACGCATTTTTCAAAACTGATTTTTCAGGAGGAAGACTTTCAAGTAATTGAAGTCTTAACCTGTTTTTATTATATGATACGCAAGGGATAAAATCCGCCTTTTTAGATTACAAAGCGGTAACAAAATAGTAACAAAAACAAGGGAAAGATTACAAAGCGGTTACATCTGTCTCCAACCACCAGATGTTGTGGTTGGCTAGCTGATATAATCCTCAATCAGCGCGGTGAGCTCCTCATAGCTCTGCACCCGCACGCCCCGTTGCAGCTCCTGCTGGTCGAGTTCCGGCAGGGTGCGGACATATACGTCGAACACCATGTCCGGCTGCACAAGATCATCGGTAAATACCGCCAGCTTCCCTTCATAATTGCGCAGAAGATATGGATACCCCGTGGTATCTTCAATCGGCGGCGGTTCAGGCATGCTGGAGGAGGTCATCTCTGGCGGAACCGTCTGCGGCACCGCATAGGCGACTCCGATTGTGATCAGGGACACCACCAGAATTCCTACAAGCGTCAATATCACTGCATTACGCATCTTAAAACTACACCTCATTCCGGGATCGGCCAAAAATCCATTTGGATGAATTGATTTACAATATTTTGCACACTGTTTAGGTAAAATATTCAGTAAGCGGTTCCCTGTTTTTGTTTTTCCGAAGCGCCTGCCTCATTCGTTTAAAAAACTGTAACACTTTACCTTTATTCTGTGGTATAATAACCGCATGGCCTTTTTTCAATGCGGTTATTATACCGCTATGCGCGGGACGATCCGCGCCTTTGGCGCTCCCGCCCCAGTGCGCAATTCTCCCGCCGCACGCTTCGCTCTTGCGGGAGAATATCCGCATGGCCTTTTTCCAATGCGGTTATTATACCGCTATGCGCGGGACGATCCGCGCCTTTGGCGCTCCCGCCCCAGCGCGCAATTCTCCCGCCGCGCGCTTCGCTCTTGCGGGAGAATATCCCATATGCAAATGCATCATCCATTTTTCTCTGTTTTATGGCATACTATTCTATAGATATGTAATCCCAGTAAAAAAGGTCTCTGCATTGCGCTCATCTGTAAGGAGGATTCTACCGAATGGGGTCTAACAAAAAATATTCTGTTGGCAGCATCGTCAAAGGGACGTTTGCCAACATTGGCCGCGTGATTGCTGCGCTTATCATGGTCGGTATCATCACTGGCTGTATCGTGGCTTCGGTATTGACCGTCTATATCCTGCGCTACATCAATTCGGACGACCAGGTCAGCCTCGACAACCTCCCGCTCAAATACACCACCATCATCTATGCCGATGACCCGGCGACCGGTGAACCTTACGAACTGCAGAGCCTGCAGACCGCGGAAAACCGGATATGGGTATCCTACGATGAGATTCCTGAGCACATGGTCGAAGCACTGGTCGCAATTGAGGACAAGCGCTTCTGGGAGCATCAGGGCGTCGACTGGAAGCGCACCTTTGGTGCATTCGTGAACCTCTTTGTCCCCATCTATAACACCCAGCAGGGCGGTTCGACCATCACCCAGCAGGTGGTCAAGAATGTCACCGGGGATGATGACCTGCGCATTGAGCGCAAGGTGCAGGAGATCTTCCGCGCGCTGAACCTAGAAAAACGCTATTCCAAACAGCAGATCCTGGAGGCCTACCTCAATACCGTCTACTATGCGAACTCCTGCTACGGCGTGCAGGCGGCCGCCAATACCTATTTCGGTAAGGATGTAAACGAGCTTTCGGTAGCTGAATCGGCAGCCATCATCGGCATCACCCAGTTTCCCGGCCGGTATGACCCGTTTGTAAACCCCGATGACAACAAGGAGCGTCAGGAGCATATCCTTGCGGAGATGCACGACCAGGGCTATCTGAATGACAAGGAATACGAGGATGCTGTCAATGAGAAACTCGTTTTCCAAAAGGACATCGCCTACGCCAAAAAGAATATTATCTACAGTGATTTTGTCGACCATCTCATCGAGGAGGTAATCGCCGATCTGGTATCGGAAAAAGGCTACACTTACGCTTATGCGCAGAGCCAGGTCTTTAACGGCGGTTACCGCATCTATGCGACTGTAAACCAGCAGATGCAGGACAGCCTTTCGGCCTATTATAAAGATGTCGCGAACTTCCCTCAGACCGTCTACAATGAAGAATACCCGCAGTCGGCCTGTGTGGTCACCGATCCAAACGGTAAGGTGCTCGCGGTCGCGGGCGGCATCGGTGAGAAGGAATATTCCCGCGCGCTCAACCGCGCTACCCAGTCGCTGCGCCAGTGCGGATCGTCGATCAAGCCGATCTCCGCCTATCTGCAGGCGATCGAAAACGATGTGGTCACCTGGTCCACCAAGCTGGAGGACTCCCCCATCAAACTCAACGACAAGGACTGGCCGGTCAACCATTATGGCCGTTACCTGGGGCCGATCACCATCGATGAGGCGATCCAGCGCTCAACCAACACCATCCCGGTCAAGCTGATCGAGATCATAACCCCCCGCCGCGCTTTCGATTTCCTGCACGACAAGCTCGGCATGGAAACGCTGGTTGAACGGCAGGTGGTCGACGGACGGATTCTCGGAGACGTCGATCTCTTCCCGATGGCGCTCGGCGGGCTCACCAACGGCGTCTCGGCGCTTGAAATGGCGGGCGCTTACCAGATATACGCAAACGGCGGTTATTTCACCAAGCCATATGCCTACACCAAGGTGCTCGACGCGAACGGAGAAACGATCCTTGAGCGCGACATTACGCCGCGCCGGGTCATCACCCCGGAAACCGCCACCATCGTCAACAAACTGATGCAGCGGGTCACCACCGGGCCTTACGGAACCGGCGCGGGTGCAAAATTTTCCACCATGCCGGTTGCAGGCAAGACTGGAACCACCGACGACGACCGCGACCAGTGGTTTATCGGCTGCACGCCCTATTATGTCTGCGCTGTCTGGATGGGCTACGACACCCCGGAACGCATCCGCTATTCCAGCTACCCGCCGCCGCTCGTTTTCAAAGCGGTTATGGGACCGCTGCACGAAGGGCTCGAAGTTCAGCAGTTCCCTGTCTGGGGCAATGTGGTTGAGAAGGCCTACTGCACCGAAAGCGGCGACTTGGCGCTCGACACCTGCCCAACCACTGCTATCGGATGGTATAAGGAATCCTACATGCCAGGCACCTGCACGCTCCATTCGGATGTCACCGACTCGATTGACCTCGACGATCTCACTCCCGCCGAGCGGCGCGCGCTCCGGTTGAAGCAGAAGGAAAAGGAAGATAAGGACGATCTCAAGATCATTGACGACGAAGATTAATCAAACTAAAGACAGGAGGCTGCCTACGGCAGCCTTCTGTCTTTAGTTTTCACGCAGGCGGATACATGCTGATTGCGCGCCCTGCCCAGTGCAAAAAAACAGCCGCAAAGCGGCTGTTTTTTATGAAAAGTTCTGAATCATCTGGTAGACCCGCCGGTCGAACGCGGCAGGCGGCGTGTATTTGTCGGTCCCGGTCCCGCTCGAGCCATAAATCGCCACGCCGATTTCCGGTCGTTCGATGTCCACAATTTCGATCCCCATATTCACCATCTGCGCAAGAAGTTCCCGGTCGCGCCCTTCCCGCCGCAGTTCCATCTGCGCCAGCAACCCAGCCAAGCCTTCGCGCACCACTGCCTGTTCCCATGCGGAAAGGCTTGCGAAGGCCTCCTGATTGGCCACCAGCCAGAGCGGCGAAAGATTGTGGAAGGTACGGATCAAATAGAGCGAATCAGGATCGGACAGCAGCTGGAGCGCCTGTTCGAGGTCAACTTCAATCGTATCGATCGTGACAAGGTCGCCGGGCTTGGTCAAATCATCCGGCAGGATTTCCACCTCCTGCCCAAGCATTGGCACGAGCGAGGTATGCGAATACGGCAGCACCCGTGCGCCAAGCACCTCAAACATTCGGATTTTTTCAGCGTTGTCGGTGCGCATCGCAATTGCCAGATCCCGAAAATCAGAAGGCACCCGCAGCTCCCCCCGATTGGTGACCAGGCAGGAGGTACCGTTATAGAGCGCCATCATCGGCAGCAGATTGGTGCCGGCAAGCCGGTCGGTCAGCAGCGTGAGCATCTCCTCCGAATTGAGCGCAATGCTCATATGGTTATAGTCGTCATAGGTAAACGGCAGCGAAAGCATCCCGAACAGGCTGTTCGCCTGCGCCATCTGAATGTTGCTGAGGAACGCGAAATCCGCCTCTCCCGACGCCACCGTTTCATGATCTGGAAAACCGCTTTGCACCTCGATTTCGAGCATCCCGCCGCTCAATTCAGAAACCCGCGCAGCGAAGCGCTCCGCCTCCTCACGCACCATCGCGTCCTTTTCACTCACCTGCATGGTCAGGCTGCGGGTGATCTTCACCGAAATCTGCCGCATTTCAGCTGTGCCAGAGGCGCACCCGCCCAAAACCAGCATCGCCGAAAGCAACAGGATTACAGCTCTCTTTGCTTTGCACATGGCGCGCACCCCCTTTTTCGGAATTTATCCGCCGTCCATGTTCTTCTTCTTTTTGGCAGACCGTTCTCGGTCGTCCATCTCTTCCTCATCGTCCGGCTGCACTTCGGAGGAGGATTTCTCCATCTGCTGCTTTTTCGGCTTTTCCTCCGTTTTGAGTTCAGCAGGTTCTTCCTTTGCGGGTTCCGGCGCCGGCGGGACAAAGACCTGATGCCGCAGGTTGTCAATGCAGCGGATGTGGTACGGTGTGCATGCCGCAAAGGTGTTGTTGGCAAAGACAAGCTCGTTGATTCCATGTTCCCTGATGAAATCGACCGCGCCAAGCTGGAAGTACCTCTGGTCAACGATATAAACTTCTTCGTAGTGATTGATCAAAAAGGGAGCGAACGCATTGCCGAACGATTCCTTGACCACCATGATTTTGCGTCCGTTCGGGATGCCTGTATGCACCTGGATCAGTGGGAAATCACCCTGCAGGAAAACCGAATAACTGTTTGGGCTCTGCGCATATTCGCCCCATAGGTTGTGCCGGATCGGATAATACGGCGCGTTTGGCATGAACCGTTCGGCCGTGTATGGCTGTTTGAAAAGATAATAGTCCACATAATCCGGTTCTTTGAGCAGTGTGGAATCCTGCGTCTGCGCATACATGGTGCCGATAAAATCGGTGAGCCTGCGCGTTTCAAAGTCACTGACCGAAAGCGGTTCAAAGCCTGCCTGTTCGCAGAAAGCGGTGTAGGCATAATAAGCGCCCAGCCCGGTCCAGTGGTGGTCAGTACGGAAATAGATATATTCGCTGGTGTGCTCGGCAAGCTTCGTCCAGGCATCCACCTGTTTGATCGCCGGGTCGAGCGTACTGTAGATGTGGTCAATCATCGCCTTCTGGCTCTGGGTGAGGTCGCGGTACCGTTCCGGTACATAGAACTCGCCCGCCGTCGGGATCACCATATTATAAATCTGCACATCCGGCAGTTCCTCGTGATAGGCATTCAGAACCTGCGCATACCATTCGCCGTTGGCGGGCAGCCCGCCGAAGAGCGACATCGCCCGGCCCTTATAAACCAGGATGCCATTGCTGATCGTGCTCGCTTCACCCGTGCCGTCGTCCTGGGGCGCGGCCGGTTCGGAAGGCGCCGGAGATTCCGGTGCGCTGCTCTCGGGCATATCCGCTTCGGACGGCGCAAAAGCCCCCGAAGACGCTTCGGCGGCGGAAACGGCGTCCGTTTCCGGCTGAGCAGGCGCTTTGGCGTCGCCGGACGCTGTGACCGGCACATCCTGGACCTCATTCATGCCGCCGTTATGCACGATACGCACATCGTCCTTCCGGATGCCGTGCGCTTCATCGATCACAGCGGAAAAACTTACAAACCATTCGCGCAGCGGGAAGGTGTCCGCGAAGTAAGTTTCCAACCCGCGGGTATATTCCCCGGAAAACAGTGTTTCTGCCGAAAATTCCGGGAGCTTGGCAAGATCCCGTTTCTCGACCTGAGAAAATTCCGGTTTCGGCAGGAAGATCCCACCCAGGAAAAACATCCCCAGCACACATAGGAACACAGCGATATTCACCCAGGAAACCCGCCGCAGCCATTCCATGGAAAGCTTTAATCGGATCAGCAGATAATACCGTTCCCGCGTATCCTCCGGGCGCGCCACACGCGGCGATCCGCCTGCGGCAGGCGGCCGGTAGCGATATGGTTCTGATTTTTTGTTGCGGTCTCTCATGCGGTATCTCCAGTCGGAAGGATTTTAGAATCGATAGTAAAGAAACGGATTGTAGCTCTGCCCAACAAGCTGGGCGGTGCAGATGAGCAGCAGCGCCAGGTTTATGAACGCCTGCCCGCACAGGGCGACCTGGATGCGGCCCGCATTCATCCGCTCACTCACCTCTCGCTTGATTTCCTTGACAATCGGCAGGCAGAACACGACCGCCAAAATCAGCCAGAAAAGGTTGTTGAGCAAGGTGATTTCGACCTGGCTGTCCCACAGCCGGTTTCCCGAAAGGCCGAACATCACCGAAAGGTAGCCGCCCAGCCGTTTCATGTCGGTGAAATAGAAAAGCACCCATCCGACAACCGCGATCAATAACAGATAAAGATGCTGGACAACGGCCGGGAGCCGCTGCAAAATCCCCAGCAAAAATTTCTTTTCCAGCGCGATGAAAAAGCCGAAATAAAGTCCCCACAGAATGAAATTCCAGCTTGCTCCGTGCCAGAAACCGGTCAAAAACCACACCGCCAGAAGGTTCAGGTACTGATGCTTGCGGTTGCCGCCGAGCGGAATATAGACATAATCCCGGAAAAACGAGGAGAGCGAAATATGCCACCTGCGCCAAAACTCGGTGGCTGATTTCGCGATGTAGGGATAGTTGAAGTTCTCCTTATAATGAAAACCGAACATCCGTCCAAGTCCGATGGCCATATCGGAATAGCCGGAAAAATCGTAATAGATCTGCAGCGTAAACATGAGTGCGCCGAACCAGGCCCCCGCCACCGAAAGGCCCGAAAGCCCAGCGCCCATATACTGATCCACCAGCTTTCCAGCCGCGTTTGCGACGATTACCTTTTTGCACAGCCCATAGATAAGCCGCGTCGCGCCTTCGGAAAAGCTTGCGGCGTCGACGGTGCGGTGCCGTATTTCACTCGCCACGTCGGCGTAGCGCACAACTGGCCCCGCCACCAGCTGATGGTACATCGAAAGGTAAAGCAGGTAGTAAACTGGATTCTGCTGCGCCTTGGTGTCTCCGCGATAGACGTCGATGACATAGGAAATGGTCTGGAAGGTGTAAAACGAGATGCCGATCGGCAATGCAAACGCGGGAACCGGGAACGCCGTCCCCAGAATAGCGTTCAGATTCTGCACCAGAAATCCACTGTATTTGAAGGTGATAAGCAGTCCCAGATTGAGACAGAGCGACGAAACGGCCGCCGCTTTCGCCACCCAGGAACCACGGTACCGTTCGATGAGCCGCCCATGCATATAGTCAAACGCGGCCGAGGTCATAAGCAAAAAAACCCAGACCGGCTCGCCCCACGCATAAAATAGGAATGAGAAGCAGACCAGTACCAGGTTGCGGTATACAATTTTTTGGGAAAGAAAGTAAAACAGCAAATTCAGCGGCAAAAACAGATACAGGAACAGCAGATTTGCAAAAACCATTTATTTCTCCTTGACCGCCCGCATGAACAGGCGGCAGAACAATCTACACCGCAGCGGCGGCAAAAACCAGTGCGCCGGATAAGCCCCGCCGCCATCCGAGGGGAGCGCTTTTGCCTTGAAACAGAAACCGTCCCCAACAGGGCCGCGCATGATATTACTATTATACACAGAACCTGCCAAATAATAAAGTGGAATTTTCTAGTACGGCTTGTTTTTTCCATGCAATTACGGTAGTATTAGACTATGTTTGTGAATTGCAGAATGGCAGGGGATTTTTTGATGAAAGCGCTCGACGAACAGAAAAAAGGCATGCTGATGATGTGCGCCTGCGCGGGGCTTTGGAGTATCTCCGGGCTCTTTATCAAGCTGCTGCCCTGGAACCCGTTGGTCATCACCGGCTGGCGCAGCCTGATCGCCGGCTTCTGCGTCCTGATCTATATGCGGTTTTCCCGGCTGCGCGTGCGGGTCAATCACTATTCCCTGGCGAGCGCGTCGCTCATGGTGGTCGTTATGTTTGCATTTGTCAGCGCAACCAAGCTCACCACCGCCGCGAATGCGATCGTTTTGCAGTTCACCGCGCCGGTTTTCGTTATGATTCTTTCCGCGCTGCTGTTCCATCAGCGTTTTTCACGCGCCGATATTTTCACAGTCGCAGCTACGATGGGCGGCATCGCGCTCTTCTTTTTTGACCAGCTCGACCTCGGCAGCCTGATCGGGAATCTGCTTGCGATCGGCGCGGGCCTTGGCTTCGGTTGCATGTTTTTGGTGAACAGCCGCGCGAATATGGAGGAACGGATGAGCGGCATCCTGCTCGGGCAGTTCGTCTCGGCATTCATTGGCATCCCCTTGATGTTTGTCTTTGACACGCCGCTGAACTCCGCTTCCATCTTCTCGATCCTCGTTCTCGGCATCTTCCAGCTCGGCATCCCATATATCCTATACGGCTGTGCGCTCAAAAGCTGTCCTCCGCTCGCCTGTTCCCTGCTCGACGCGGTGGAACCGCTCCTAAACCCGGTCTGGGTGTTCCTCGTGACCGGCGAACGGCCCGGCGCATTTGCGCTGTGCGGCGGTGTAATTGTCATCGTCACTATCACGCTCTGGTGTGTGCGGCGGGACAAGGTGGTGGGGTCTGAAGTCTGAAGCAGTGGACGCCGGGAATTGACGGGACAGGCCCTTTATTGTATAATTTGAATGTTTTCATTCCAGAATAGCGATATGAATAAATTGGTAAGGCAGGCGTTTTAAATGGCAAACGAAGTCAATGAAGCAAACCAAGCCGCCGGGCAGCCGGAAGCGGCGGCCGGATATGTGGTAAATCCGGAGAAGAACGAAGTCATCACAGTGGACGGTGTGGATTACCGCAGGCTCTGCATCAAAACCCATGTCATCACCGATGCGGACAACATTGTTGAGGTTGCGGACAAGTATGGCTCCCCGGTCCTGCAGGATGGCGACATCCTTTTCATCACCGAGAAAGCGGTCGCCTGCACCCAGAAACGCGCCATCCCCCTGAAGGACATCCATCCCCGCCCGTTGGCGCGGTTTTTAAGCCGTTTTGTTCTGCGCACCCCCTATGGCATCGGCCTCGCGATGCCCGAAACCATGGAAATGGCCCTGCGGGAATGCGGTACTATCCGCATCCTTTTTGCGGCGGCGGTTTCCGCCGTTGGCAAGCTGTTCGGTATCCGCGGATGGTTCTACAATATTGCCGGCTACAAGGCGCGCAGTATCGACGGGCCCTGTGATTTTACCCTTCCGCCATATAATGAATATGTCGTCCTCGGCCCGGACAAGCCGGACGAGGTGGCCGCCGATATCGCAAAAAAAATCGGGCACCCGGTTGCCATCACCGACATCAACGACCTCGAGGGACAGATCCTCGGCACCTCGGACAAATCAATCGACCGCGGCCTGCTCTGCAAAATTCTCAAGGACAACCCCCTTGGCCAGTGCAGCGAACAAACCCCTATGGGCGTCATCCGCAAAGCGTAAAACCAAACTCCCCGACCGATTGGCCGGGGAGTTTTATGTTGCAGCATGGAGAAAAATCTCTTTCATTTTTATATAGATTGCCAGCCGTTTCCGGCTGGCTTTTCCTTTGTTTTGTGCGAGTTCCCAAAGAATGGCTCTTTAAAATATACCATATTTGTATAAGATAATTTTTTATCAATTCGAATCAACTAAAATCTCATTAAAAGCTCCATCAAAGCGCATTAAATACCAATTGTGAAAGAAATATTAAAATTGACAATTTAAAAAACGGATGATAATCTAAAAGCATCCAATAAATTATTATCATTCATAGAATGGAGGAATGCATCAATGGCAATCTATGTCATGACCGGCGCGACGACGGGCATCGGTGCCGCTGCCCGAGAGAAATTGCAGGAACAAGGGCATGAGGTATTCAATATTGACTACAAGGGCGGCGATTACACCGCCGACCTTTCCACTCCGGAAGGCCGAAAAGGCGCCATCGCAGAAGTCCACCGGCGTTTTCCGGACGGCATCGACGCAATGATCTGCAATGCAGGCGTCGGCCCCACCGCGCCGATCCCCGTGATCTTCGCGCTCAACTTTTTCGCTTCGGTTCAATTGGCCGAAGGAGTCCGCGATCTGCTCAAAATGAGAAAAGGATGCTGTGTCATCACCTCCTCCAACTCGATCACCAATATGACGGTACGAATGGACTGGGTCGACATGCTCGCCAATGTCATGGATGAAGAACGCGCGATGGAATTTGCCAAAGACCTCCCGCGCGAATTGGCCCCATCCGCTTACAGCTCCTCCAAACGCGCGCTCGCCAAATGGGTGCGCCGGGTTTCGCCCTCCTGGGCTGCGGACGGGCTGCGGATTAACGCGGTCGCGCCCGGCAACACCACCACCCCCATGACCCAGAGTATGACCGCCGCGCAGATGGATGCCGCGCTGCTGATCCCGATCCCCACCCGGTACGGCCGCCGGGAATTCCTCGATGCGGTCGAAATCGCCAACGGCATCTGTTTCCTTGCCTCAAAGGAAGCAAGTGGGATCAACGGTATCATTCTCTTTGTGGACGGCGGCATCGACGCGCTGCTGCGCTCGGAACAGATTTAAGGAAAGGAGCATCCGAACGATGAAAATTCTCGAACAATATATCCACTGCATGCAGGAAGGCAACTGCGCTTGCCTTGCGGACCTCTTTAACGATTACGGCGTGCTGCACGATTCCTCGCTCATCAAGGTCGGGCAGGATACCCTGCATCTCGAAGGGAAAATGGCCATCGAAATGATGTTCCATCATAAATTCGGCTTTAACGGCGGCCCGTTCCGGATCACTTCGGTGAAACACCTCAACGACACTACCGTCTGGTATTTCATCACCTATAACGGCAAGGTCGTTCCGGTCACCGCCTTCCTTTCCGAAATCGACAGCGAAGAAAAAATCAAACGTCTCAATATTTACCCACTCTGAAGCACGAAAGACTTGCGGCTCCCGTCCGCAAGTCTTTCGTGCTCCTCGCCCTTCCCCACGGGCCCCTTCCTTCCAAAGTGAGAGGCCCAAATCGTGCCGCAGGCACTCCTTGTACCTCATCCGCCGCTTTTGGCGGCGGGGCGGCG
>NZ_QSBX01000017.1:46318-75114 GCF_003465835.1 Anaerotruncus sp. AF02-27
CGGCTGAACCGGGCAGGCCGCGTCAATTGGGCCTGTCCCCAACGGCATCCATCATTCGTTCAACGGCGGTTTTGAGCGCGGCGTGTTCCGGCGCTTCGAGTGCTGGATCCTGCGCCAGCACGATCCGCGCCGCCTCCTGCGCTTCTTCCACCTGGCGCACGTCGGTGGAAAGGTCCGCGATACGCAGCTGCGGCAGGCCATGCTGCTGCTGGCCGAGGAAATTTCCCGGACCGCGCGTTTTCAAGTCGTATTCGGCCAGCTCGAAACCGCTCTGCGAGCGGCAGAGCATCTGAAGCCGGTCCAGCGTATCCGGACTGCGGCTGTCGGAAAGCAAAATGCAGTAGCTTTGCGCCCTGCCGCGCCCAACCCGTCCGCGCAGCTGATGCAGCTGGCTCAGGCCAAAGCGTTCGGCGTTCTCGACCATCATGATCACCGCGTTCGGCACGTCCACTCCCACCTCCACCACAGTGGTGGAAACCAAAAGCTGGATTTTCCCATCCTTAAAATCGGACATCGTCCGATCTTTATCGGCTGCCTTCATCTTCCCATGCAAAAGCCCCACCGTGTAACCGGAAAACGCACCCGAAGCCAGCGACAGGACGTAATCGCTCGCGGCCTGCATGCCGGTCTGCTCCTCACCCGCTTCAATCAGGGGACAGACAATATATGCCTGCAAACCCTGATCCAGATGTTTCCGGATGAAACTGAACGCCCTGTCGCGCTTTCCTGAGCTGATCTTGTAGGTCATAATCGGTTTGCGGTTTGGCGGCAGCTCATCAATCACCGAGATATCCAGTTCCCCATAAACCATAAGCGCCAAAGTGCGTGGGATCGGCGTGGCTGACATGACCAGCGTATGCGCATGCCGACCCTTCTGCTGAAGCGCGGCGCGCTGCGCGACGCCAAACCGATGCTGTTCATCAGTGACGACCAGTGCAAGATTTTGAAATTCCACCCCATGTGAAAGAAGCGCATGGGTCCCGACACAGAGGTCGATCTCTCCTGCCGCCAGCTTCGCGTGCATCTCCCGCTTTTGTGCAGGCGGCATCGATCCGGTAAGCAGTCCGACCCGCATCCCAAGCCCGGACAGGAGCGGTAAAAGCCCCTCATAATGCTGCCGTGCCAACAGTTCGGTAGGAGCCATAATGGCTGACTGTGCGCCCGATAGGAATGCAAAATAGGCTCCCGCCGCGGCAACCATCGTCTTTCCCGATCCGACGTCTCCCTGGACCAGGCGGTTTGCCGGGACTGTGCGCTGCATATCCATTGTCAGGTCGCCGATCGCGCGCTGTTGCGCACCGGTCAGGGTAAACGGCAACGCATCATAAAATTTCTGCAATGAATGCGGCTGCATCGAGGCCGCCCGGCAGGTCTGCGCACGCGTTTTCAGCATCCCCACGCCCACGGCAAGCGTAAAGAGTTCTTCGAAGATGAGCCGTTTTTTCGCTCGTTCCAAAGCTTCTGTACACGCGGGCAGATGGATTCCCCGAATTGCCTCCATGATGCCATCCAACCCGTAACGTTCCCTGATTGGTTTCGGAAGCACCTCCGGCAGCTGCGGATTCTGTGAGAGCGCCTGTTCCACCAATCCGGTCAACACCTTTGCAGAGAGCCCCTGCGTCAGCGGATAAACCGGAAGATAGGGGCGGTCCGCCCGCGCCGGATAAACCTGAGGCGCATTCATTGTACGGCGCAGAAGGTTGCCTTCGACCCTTCCGTAAAAAAGATATGGAACATCATATTCCAACGCGTCAACAGTAAATTTGGCATTATAAAAAATAAGCGTCATCGATCCGGAATCATCCGCGACTGTGATCTTATAGAGCTTGAGCCCTCCGCGCAGACGCGCCTCTCCGTGTTTTTTGATCACTGTCGCCAGCACCGAGCATGGCGTCTCAAGCGGTGCGGCAGCGATTTCACAGGGTTTGGACAGGTCGATATACCCGCGCGGGTAATGCATCAACAGGTCTCCAACAGTCCTGACGCCAAGCTTTTGCAGCGTTTGTGCGCGCTGCTCGCCTACACCGCGCAGTGCACGGATGTCCTGCTGCGCATTTGCCATACAGCTCATCTCCCGTCAAGCCGAATATATGTTCTCATTTTACCCCTTTTTATAATTTTTGTCACTAGGGTTTTTCTGTCGGGATTTGTCAAATCAGTTTTCTGTAAAAAATTCTGGCAAAATAGTTGACAAGCCCTCCTCTGTTTGCTATAATAATCTAGCGTCGTACAGAGTGCTTCTGTTCTGACTGCGCAGAATGATCCATTAGCTCAGCCGGCAGAGCACCTGACTTTTAATCAGGGTGTCCGGAGTTCGAATCTCCGATGGATCACCATATCTGGGGGCGTAGCTCACCTGGGAGAGCGCTTGAATGGCATTCAAGAGGTAGAGGGTTCGATCCCCTTCGTCTCCACCAAATCAATATAATCCGAACCTAATTCCAATCGGAAACGGGTTCGGATTTATTGTTTCTCTGGAAGATATAGCAGTATAGAAAATGGGCGGCAGATGCCGCCCATTTTCACTGTGTTAAAAAAGCAATCCAGATTGCATGAGCATACTAAATTTACCAGATTGTAGTTATTTGTAAATCTACAAGCAAAGAACAGCGGGTTTGGGTATTTCAACAAATAAATGGTAATAATATTTATCGGGTGATGATAATGAGAAGAATTTTATTGATCGTATTCGTGCTATTTTTCTTAGGTGCTAATAGCGGTGAAGAAGCAAATATAAATAGACATACCCGCACCCGTATTGCTAATCCAATAGCTGTTTTAAAAGATCAACAGACTGTTGACGGATTCTTGCCTGTTCGCGGAATTCCGAAAGACAATGAAGAACAGGCCACTGTTTCCTTTTAGATAAAAGCTTTATCGGGTGAAAATATGAATTAGGCAAAGATTTGCTACCATATACCTTAAAGAGTTAACAACGTGGCCTTAAAAAGTTTTTTGTCAGACTAAAACGGGCGGCATCTGCCGCCCGTTTCATTTTTATGTTTCCTTTACCTGCCCCTGATTCTCTACCCACTGTTCAAAAGCCCTTTGGCCCTCCGCGCTTTCGTAGAATTTTTGAATATGTGGGAGCAAGCACCGGGCAAGGCTTTCTATTGCATAGTCTGGAATTTCCATCCCACTGTTTGTTAAACTCTTTTTGTCAACCGTAGAAATCACCCCTAGCTTATAGCGACTTCTCGTCGAACAGGTAGCCTTGAAAGATTGTCCCATCGTGCATAAGAAATCGGCCCTGTGCGTCCTTAGGGATTCTGTCGGCGGCGGCACTGCTGTCAAGAATGATTTGTGACAGTACGCTGTCAGCCCGTCCGCAGACCCGGCAATCAATGTTGTTCCGAATCTGCCCGGTCAAGATTGTCGCGTCAGGACGCTGCGTTGCTAAGATCAGATGAATACCAAACGCCCGCCCTTGCCGGGCAATCACAGACAGCTTGCTTTCAATTCTGGAAACCTGATCTTTGTCCTCTTTGCCAAGCCCGTTCTTGTCCAGCAGTTCCGCCACCTCGTCACAGGCGAAGATCATGCGCTCATAGGCCACCGCGCCGCGCCCGTTGTACTCCCCGATATTGGCGCAGCCAGCCGCCCGGAAAGTCTCTTTTCGCCGTTCCAGTTCTTCCACAAGGCCGGTCAGGAAGTCCAGTAAATCCGCCTTGTCAAAAATCATTCGGCATTTCCTTTGCCACGCGCCGGGGAAGTCCACCCCGCCTTTGAAATCCGCAACGCAGACCGCCGCATTTTTCTTGACGCTCTGCATTAACAGCAGCTTCAACAGGACGCTTTTCCCGGAACCAGTGGAGCCGCCCAACAGGATATGGGGGATTTGTGTGAGGTTGACCGTCACCGGCCCCAAGATACTTTCTCCCAACACCAATTCAAAATCCCGGTAACTCAAATACTGTTCCTGCCAGTGCAGGACGGCGGGAAGCGCGCAGCCCACCGGCGCGGTAAAGAGCAGCACCCGCCGCTTGTCGTCTCCCTCCGCAATCTTCGCAACGTGGACGTTTAAGGCCGCTTCCAGTTTCTCCCGCTTATCCTCCCACTCCGATCGGGGAACCCCGCAGGTTTCAAACTCCATCACAGTAACGCGGGGATTCTCCTTGTCCCGCCAGGTTGCCACCGGATAGGGGGCCTCCCCCGCGTGGTTCACAAGCCCCACACGCCGCAAGTCGTTTTGTATGGACTTCCACCCAATGGGCGTACCAAAGAGCACCACAAGGCCGAACAGCCCCGCGACAGCGGCAACGGGGAAAAGCTGTCCCATGCCCGCCCGCTGTATGACGGAAAAAACGTCGTTACCCCGCCAGATGAAAAGCCAGGGCTGCACGAGCAGGAGCAGCAGCGCCACCAGCGAATAAATCAATACAACAGCCCTTTTTCTTTTATCTTCACAAATGGCCTTGCAGCCCATTTTCAACCGCAGTGCCCAATGATGGTTGACGGTTTCCCGTTCTATCTGAAATTTGTCATTTTGGTTCATCTGTTCGACCTCCAATCTTGTTTAGTTTAATTTTCTCTATCGTCCCGTCCTCCCGGTACTTTATCAGCCAGTGAATACGGCGCAGAAACGCCCGCCACGTTTCGGGCCGGTTCCACTGGGCCTCCCGGTACTGCTTTCCCAAGGACAGGTTTGATGTGATGTAGACTTTTGTATAACAGGCCACCTTATCACTGTACCGGGCGGGGAGGGACAGCGGGTAAATATCCAAGAAGTTCAGCATATCCTCTATGGGTATTTGGGAATAGAACTCCTCGAATACAAGCACATCTTGACCGGCATATCCGTCAAAAGAGATCCCGCGCCCTGCCCGGTAGTTTGTCACCCGGTAAATGTCGCGGGGATTGTGCCGCTCATAAATGCCCCTTGTCTTGCCCGTCCCGGTTGCGCCGCAGAGATAGCAGACCTCCAAAACGCGGTTTTCGGCGGCGTACCGTTCCGCCAGCAGCGTTTGACGCAGCGTGTCAATGTCCCGGACACGAAAGGCCAAGTTTGGCGTTTCGTCTATGATTTCGGTTGTGGTTTTCCCGTCCCGCAGGCTATTCAGCAGCCGGCACATTTGCGGGGCTTTTTCCTCTTTCTCGGCGGGGAGCCGCCCCATCTCCAAGAAACTGTTTTCCACCGCTGTTTCCGCCTTTTCAGTGCCCGCCCATTTCCCCGCTTTCAAAATGTACTCCCTGTTTTCTTTCGAACTCCCGTATGCTTTTTCGATATGCGCGGTTGGGAATCGGTTTTTGATGGTGGAAAAACGGATGGGCGAGGGGGAATAAAGAAAAACGTGCGTGTGATAGGTTCCCGTCGTGGCGATCTCGTCGGCCATACAGAAATAGTCCGGGGAAAACCGCTGCAAAATCGCCGTTATCGCGTCGTGATCTAACCCGCATTCCTGCGGATTGTTAATCACCAGTGCCCACTTGCGGGCTTGTGAATTGTTCGCCATACGACCGCCCTTTCTTTGCTACTTGCTACATTCTGTCATAAGGGTAATACTAGCCCTTATGACAGGGGCGGCGCTGCCGCCCGCCCACCGGGGGGCTTTTTCAAAGGAAAAATCCCTTTACCCGGTGGGCCATTGGCAGCGCCGCGCAAGTCTTAGGCTTTCGTATTCACCAATTGAACGCCGGTTGCCCTTGCACCCACTTGCGGCTGTCCGTTCGACCAATAGATAAACACTTCAAGGCCGTCGAACTTCACTTCCGCGAAGCCGTCGGGCGCGTCCAGAAGCTGCGGCCCGTCAATCTTCACATTGATTTTTTCCAGCCCTTTTTCGGGCAGGGCGATGGAATAGCGATAGCCGGTAATGGTATCGGTTCGCCGGTTGTCCTTGTACTCATACGCCGGGGACACATCCACTAGCCAATACTTTTCGCCCAGGCTGCGCGGGTCGATCAGCAAATCTTGAATACGCATAATGAAGTACCTCCATCTTAAAATGTGAACTCGGCGCGCCCTTGTTCTGATTCCAGTATAGCGGATAAAAAAGTAAATTGGTTTCTCTGGAGAAACGCCGCATAGACGCAAAAAGCCGCCCTGCGAATGCAAGGCGGCTCTGGTTTTATTCCTCGTTATTGTTTCCCAGTAAAGGATAGCCCTGTTCATACAGCAGAGCATTCGCGTCATCAATATCCATATGGTTTTCTAAAATATCATTCCAAAACGCCTGTTCTGGAAATGCGGCGAGCATTAACATATCTTTCTCTTTTACAGACAGCCCCAACCCGACAGAAACAGCCATTACAAGCCCGGCACTATCAGCTTGATAAGTAGAGCCTTTGTCATTGCTATCCCTGCAAATCCGACTGATGGTGGTTTTGGATAATTTGCTTTTTTGAGCAAGCGCCGCTTGTGTAATTCCCTTTTCTCTCATATATTGCGTTACAATTTCTGAAAATGTTTTGTAATCTTCGTTATATTGAGGCTTATTTGGCAAACGGTTCACCAAATAGCCAGCCTTAACAATTTATAGGATAGAGTTATAGGGCCTGCCGCCGGAGGGATGGGGAGCGCCGGGTAAGCGCGGAAATATGCCGGGAAAAAAGTGTCGGCATATGACATCCCTCCTTTGCGGAATTGCCGAAAGTGGATATTTACATAAATATCCCCCCGGCAGCAAGCCCCGTTTCTCCTACTAAATACAACAGGAGTACCGCTAGATTCTAGCTGTACTCCTGTTTTTGCAGTCTGAAAACTGCGCCTGTTCAATTTTTATCCCCAAAAGGGCACACTACTCCCTTTTTGTGTTCCTGCTGCTCTCCTGACGGAATATCATTCCGTTCCTGCATTTCTGCAAAACATCTGCCAGCCGCATAACGGCTTCCATTCGCTCTAGGCGCTCAATCATCTTTTACCCCTTTAAGGGGCCCAATCAATCTTTGTGCCTTTATTGTAAGCCAAATATTGCCCGATGTCAAATGAACTTTTTGTGACGAAATATTAACTGTCGTCCTGTTTGTCCGCGGTAGGGATTGATCTACTTGTCAGCATATCATAACGCATTTTGGGAGTTCTGTTCCCTCTGAAATATTGCTCCCAAATGGCGTCCTTTTCTTCTTTGCTTTTTGCCTGATCTTGCAAAGCCTTGATGAGTTCCAAAACCTGCCTATGGTAGAACATATCATATGTATGCCTTGCTTTTGCTTGTGTCATACGCAATTCCCTTGCGATTGCAACAAAGGACGCTTTTTCAACCTCCCGCATTTCAATAACCCGGGCGACCACTTCTTCACGCAATCTCGGTTTGAATGGGGGCATACCCTTGATGAACTCTTGCGGCATACCCGGTTCCCTACCTCTGTACTCAATTAGAATATCCCTGTATTTCTTTTCCAGATATGCACAGGCATAGGGTAAGTCTTGATAGCATTCATATGCAGCATTAAAAACTTTTCTGATCTGGGATGTGCCGCTATGCCCTGAAACAATCGCAATATGGTTGATGTATAAGCGTATTTGCTTGACTTTCAAATGATTGTATATTTGCGTCACCCTTGCCGCCGATATTTCATAGTCCCTCGCTATGGCGGAAAATGTGTTCCCGTATTGATCGCGCAGCAGCATAATGTCATATGCGCGCGCATCCTGCTTGAGTACGCTATATGGTATATCTCTCAGCATATTAATTTCACCCCTCTAATGACACGACCATCACCCGTCTTTTCGCTAAGTCTAGTATACATCTAAACGCTAATATATGCAACAGTTAAATAACAGTTATTAAACCGTTTCTGTATACCATTCGAAAATTGCTTGATATGCTATATTTAACTGTTATTTTACTGTTGCATATAAAGGAGGAGCGAATATGCCGACGAACAAAACACCTTTTACATTTAATATTGAGGATGAATATTTAGAGAAAATGCGCTATATTGCCAAACGGGAAACACGAAGTTTAAGCAATTTACTGGAACACCTATGTAAATTGTATATTGAAAAATACGAACAGGAACACACAAAAATCGAACTAGATAATACTAAGGATTCATCTAAAGGTTAGGAAATAACAAAAACCGGGGGCCTTGTCAATGGTCAAGATAAACGGGCATAAATGCCCGCCATTGACAAGGCCCCCGGCTTTTGTTGGCAACCAGCCAAGGGGAGCAAGCCCCCAATGTGGGCTTGCTCCCCCAATTAAATATGTTTATTTGATGTTGACTAATATGCTTATATATGATAATCTGTACCTGTAAAGAATGAAAGAGGTGGTGTAGCTATGAAAGAGATTGGGAAGCGTCTAAAGGATTTGCGGGAGGGCGTCAAGCTGTCCCAAGTCAAATTGGCGGAGATTTTAGGGACGCAGCAATCCAGCATTAACCGGTATGAAACCGGGCAATCAACGCCCGGCCCGGAAGTATTCTTGCGGTACGCGGATTACTTTGATGTATCTATGGACTATATCTATTGCAGGACAGACCAGCCGCAAGGCAAACTTTACAACTACCAGCCGCAGCTTTTACAGGAGAAAGCCGCGCAGAACACCGAAATGCGGGAGTTTATCGAAATGTGCTTTGACCCGAAATCCCCTGTCAATGAGAAATTGAAAGCGGCCCTATTTCGACTGATGGAGGAGGAACGAAGATGAACGGCATTATTTACGCGAGATATTCCGACGCAAGCCAGAGGGAAGAAAGCATAGAGGGGCAGATCAGGGAATGCAAAGAGTATGCGCAGCGCAACGGGATAACGATATTAGGCGTTTACATTGATCGAGCCTTGTCCGCCAAGACCGACAACCGCCCCGATTTTCAACGGATGATAAAGGACAGCGCCAAGGGACTGTTTGAAATCGTTCTGGTGTGGAAGTTGGACAGATTCGCCCGCAACCGTTACGACAGCGCCCACTATAAAGCCATTCTCAGAAAAAATGGCGTGAAAGTCGTTTCGGCGCGGGAAAACATTTCAGACGGGCCAGAGGGGATTATTTTGGAATCTATGCTGGAGGGGTATGCGGAATACTATCCCGCTGAACTTTCCGAAAAGATTCACCGGGGACAGCACGAGAACGCTTTGAAAGGGCGCAACAACGGCGGCGGCATTCCTTTGGGGTATCTGCTCGGCGCAGAACAAAAGCTGGTTGTTGACCCCTCCACCGCCCCTATTGTCGTTGAGATTTTCAAACGGTATGCCGAGGGCGAAACAATACGGTCTATCATAGAGGATTTAAACGGGCGGCAGTTACGCAGCAAAAGGAATAAGCCCTTTTCTATCGGTAGTTTCAATGCCCTGTTAAAAAACCGAAAATACATAGGCGAGTATCAATATCAAGATGTCGTTATTCCGGGGGGAGTTCCCGCAATCGTCCCCGAAGAACTGTTTTTCAGAGTACAGGCAAGAATGGAAAAGAACAAACGCGCCCCGGCTCGGACAAAGACAGAGGAAGATTTCTTGCTTACAACCAAGCTGTTTTGCGGCGATTGCGGGCGGATGATGGTAGGCGAAAGCGGCTCCAGCCACACCGGGAAAACCCATTTTTATTATAAATGCGGGGCTGCAAAGCGGCGGAAAGGCTGCAAGAAAAAAGCGGCCAAGAAAGACTGGATTGAAGAAGTGGTGGTGCGCTGGACGGTCAACCGGGTATTGAGGGATGAAGAAATCGACAGGATTGCGGACAAACTCGTTTTATTGCAGGACAAGGAAGATTTATTGCTCCCGTCTCTACGCCAGCAGCTTGCAGACACGGAAAAGGGGCTTGAAAATCTGGTTGACGCTATCCAACAAGGATTATTGACCTCAACCACAAAAAAGCGGCTGGACGAGTTGGAAGCCCGCAAGGAGAGTTTACAAGTCAGCATTTTGGAAGCCGAGTTGCAGCGGCCCAAATACACCAAAGAGCAGATGGTCTGCTATATGCGGCAGTTTAAGTATGGGGACGCGGACAGCAAAGACTATCGGCGGCGCATTATCGACACCTTTGTAAACTCCATCTATCTGTTTGAAGATAAGATTGTTTTTACCTACAATTACAGGGACGGCACCGAGACAATTTCTTTTGCGGAAATAGAAGCCGCTTTAGGTTCGGATTTCGTGGCAGTGTGTCCACCACAGAACGAAAACCTTGTAAATTGGCTTATCTAGCCGATTCGCAAGGTTTTCGTTTTTTGAGTTGAGAGACTAGAATCAAGGTTAGATTAATAGCAAAAATACTTAACATCTAACGAAACAGTATGCCACAAATCATGGAATCTGACATACAAAAAATTCCTCCAGTTCCAATTGGAACTGGAGGATATCGCGATATAAAAACAGGGGCGAGAGTCATTTTCTCACCCCTGTTTTTATGTCGCTCTCCACCTGATTTAAAATGTACGATTGTGGGGAGGCACCGCATCTTCCGCTCTTTTGATGCACTTCTTTTTATAGCATTATTCTGTAATGACAATAGAAAATCAGCTTCAAAAACGCCAAACATTCATTCTGTGACAAAAATCGTGTGCAGCGCGGCTGTCTGAAAATACTTTTTCCGTTATTGGAAATAATTTGCATCCCTAGATTCTGCCATAAATCGATCGATTTGTTCCGCGAGCTCTAAGGTACCAAGTCCTCCAGACTTCGATATCACACAAAACGGCTGATCATTTACTTGCGACATAGACACCACCACACCAGAAGACAACTCCATCTGTGGTTCTATTCCTTTGCTTCCGAGCCGTTTCATGGTCTCGTAAAGAGAATCACCACCGAATACAGCCAGGCTTCCAAGCTTGACCTGCTTGAAAACCATGACAACCAACTCACTGATATTTTTGCAGACAAGCCCCCGCATTTTTTTTATGAAAAAGCCGTCTCTCTGGCAGGCATCCGCCACATTCAACTGGCTTCTTTCGCTGACTGACTCGATCAACACACGTTTGTGTTTTTTAATCGTATTTGCAATCTGCTTTGCTAACCTTTCACATTCTCCGCCTTGTACAAAATCTGAGGAGTATTTTTGTGCTGGTGTTAGAGTAAATGATGCATAACCTATCTCTTTGGCATATTGCATTTGGTCAATCGTAATTTGATTTACACTTCCCGCCACTAATAACACGGTTTCTTCCGGGCTTCTACAGAAGGGATGTTTGATCTGATCGGGAAGTATTCTGCACAAAGCATCTGCAAATCCGGCGCATCCGGATAAAACACACGTCTCATCTTCCTTAAAGACACGACCTCCAATTTTATCCAAATCAGCATCCGTACTGGCATCATAGACAACTATTTTAGGAGTAGGAGAAACATCTGTGCTCCCCCAATTCCCATCGGCTGAAATCTGGATTACAGGTGTTTTGCTTTGTTGGAAAATGATATCTGACACACTACTGAATTTTATTGGCTCAAAGGGGTCTTTTGCGAAAACGCTGTTTTCTAAAAGTGTCCCATTTACATACTGGAGCCCATTTTTTGTGATACGTCCATTTTGAGGAAAAGCAGGAGCAAAGTGCAGCACATCCATTTTGGATGCATCTAGCAGTGCGGATAATTCAGCTCCAATGTTCCCACGCAAAGCGGAGTCCGTTTTTTTATAAAAATGACGAACCCCTGCCTTGTAGGCAGCCAAAGCAGTCCGATATACAACCGCATATGCTTCCTCTTTTGTCAAATGCCGCGTTTCCAAATCCATGGACAAAACGTCATATTTAGAAAACAGATATTTGAAATCCGGGAAGCGCTCGGCGGTTACCCAAGTCCGAAACCCCTTTTTCGAAAACTGAACGCCGGTGTCCATTGCTCCTGTGAAATCATCTGCAAGAATTAAAAACCGTACCATTTTTGCATGCTCATTCAATATCTTGTGATGTCCTAGGTACTAAAATCATTTTTCCGGGCTTTCCAGCCTGAATGTCATCAAAAGCGGACTGAAATGATTCCAGCGGATAAATACCGCCTACCACGGCGTCTAAATGAAAGTCGTCAGATTCCAGAATTTCTTCACACTCTTTCCAGGTTTGATACATCAGCCGGCCTGTTACGCCAACGATCGTCAGCTCCTTATAAATGATCTGATTTGACAAATCGAGACTTAATTCTTTATTTGTCAATCCCACCAGAACCATTTTCCCACCCTTTTTAACAGAGGCAAGTCCCTGTAAAATGGCCGAATTTGCGCCTGTATAATCGATCACAACATCGGCATATGCACCGTCAAATGCCTTTGGAATGATTTCCGTGGCTACTTGGAACTTGGAGTTTACGCAGACAGCCGCGCCCATTTTTTTGGCAATTTCCAACTTGTCGTCAAATACGTCAACGGCAACAATCTTTTTCGCACCCCAAACCTTAGCCGCACCAATCGCCATTAGGCCAATCGGACCACAACCAAAAATCACAACATTTTTGTCTTCCACATCAGCAACAGAAACACCATGAACGCCGACGCCCATGGGCTCCAGCATCGCTCCCATTTTATAGCTGACGCTGTCGGCTATTTTATAGGCGCAATCCTGCGGAATAGAGATGTACTCAGCAAACGCGCCAGGTACATGCACGCCGATGATCTTCATATTTTCGCAAATATGACGGTGACCGGTTACGCATTGCTGGCAGTGGTTGCAAGGGATATGCGTCTCGGCCGCAATCCGATCACCCACCTTGAACTCAGTTACATTTGAGCCAACCTCAACAATATCGCCAGAAAATTCATGCCCGAATACCATTGGGGCCGGTACGCGTTCGGATGCATAAGCGTTCCATTCCATAATATGTAGATCCGTGCCACAGATAGCAACTGCACGAATCTTGACCAGAATGTCATTGGGACCTACTTTGGGAACCGGCAGGTCGGTGCGGTAAACTGCACCGGGAGCCGGACTTTCTTTCAAAACTCCACACATTGTTTTTTGATTCATATCCTTCATCCCTTACAAATCAAATTTGTTTTTTGCCATAATGATTCCGGTTTGAATGGCGTCCATCATACTTTCTTCATTGGCACGGCCCTCGCCGGCTTTCCCATAAGCGGTACCATGATCTACAGAAGAACGGATGATCGGCAGCCCAATCGTACAGTTTACACCACTGAGAGAGGAATAGCGGTTGGTTTCCAAATCCAGTTTAAATCCGCTTAGCTTCAAAGGAATGTGTCCCTGGTCATGATACATAGCGACTACAATATCGTATTGCCCCGCCGCACATTTCACAAATACCGTGTCTGGCGGAACCGGCCCATCCACACAAATTCCCATCTTCCGGGCATCCTCGATCGCCGGGATAATCTCTTTTTCTTCCTCCCAGCCGAACAGGCCGTTTTCAGAGCTGTGCGCGTTCAGTCCCGCGACCGCGATTTTGGGGTTCCCATTTCCCAAAAGGCGCATCCCTTCATCCGCCAATTTGATCACAGACAGCACGCGGTCGTGTTTAATGTAATCGCATGCGTCCCGCATCGAACAATGTGTTGTCACATGAATGACCTTGAGGTTTTGACCGATCAACAGCATCGCATAATCTGGAGTATGGGTATAATCGGCAAAGATCTCCGTGTGGCCACTGTAATGGTGATCGGCCAGATTGATCGATTCCTTGTTGATCGGACCCGTGACAACCGCCTGAATTTTGCGGTCCATGGCCATCTGAATCCCCTTGACGATATACTGAAAAGATGCTTCTCCACACAACTTCTGTACATTTTTATAGGTGAAGCTTCCCGGAGTCAACAGATCCAAATTTATGTAGTCGATTGTCCCAAAATTCCCCTGGGCTTCTTCAGCGGACTGTATCTCCCGCAAATTGAGTTTTAATCCACAAAAATCAATGGCTTCCCTTAATGGAACATAGTCTCCAATAACAATAGGAATGCACTGTCCATAAATTTCCTCATGCGCGAGCGCTTTTACAGTGATCTCCGCTCCAATTCCTGCGGGATCACCCATTGTAATTCCGATTCTAGGCTTCATATTAATTCCCCCTACTATACGAATTAAAAATTAGGTATCAGTAGCTGAAAGGTTAATGGTATATTAAACGCACACAGGCCCGGATTCTTGCTCCGCCCTACAAGCAACGTGGCGCCTTTCACTTGACAGACTTTTTATTGATAAGCCAAATGACCGGTCACCACTACCTATAGGGTAATGGCGCTTTTCCATGTCCAATACCTTGGCCACTTAAGTGATCTTTTCTCCCATATCCTCCTTCTGCTCTGTCTATCGATGTTTTATCCTCAGGTTCATAAGGACGGTTTCATTCCGACTTTTTCAGGAAGTACCGTACAATGCAACTCTGCAAGCTCATGTGGATTCAACTGAACTGCTTAGCTGAAAAATGCTGGATTAGCGCGTCTACCAGAGGCTCCCATGATCCCACAAAAGAAAGGTCTGCATAGTCGAAGATGGGCGCTTTGGGGTCGGTGTTGACCGCAATAACATAACCTGACGCATTCATCCCAGCTAGATGCTGAACCGCGCCGGAGATTCCGAACGCAATATAAGTCTTAGGGTGCACAATCGTCCCGGTCAACCCGACTTGATAGCAGTAAGGTGCATAACCGGCGTTCACGGCCGCCCGACTAGCACCGAGAGAGGCACCTGTCAACGAGACAAGCTGCCGCAATTTTGAAAATCCTTGACTGCCGATCCCCTTGCCACCCGCTATAATAAGCCGGGAATCGGACAGCGGCTCCTGATGCAGAGAAGTTTCCTCCAGAAGTGTAATCAGGCCTTCAAAGGTTTTTTCAGATCGTGAACAGGTAGAAACGATTTCGCCGTACCGCGAATAACAAAACGAAGGAAGAAAAATTCCCGGGCGAACAGTAGCCATTTGAAGGTGTGTGTGCTTGCACAAAATCTCAGCAATCAAATGTTCGCCATAGGCCGGGCGGATCATGAGCAATTGTCCGTCGTCCTGCAGAGAAAGCCCTGTGCAGTCTGCACATAACCCACATTCAAGTATGGCCGAAATCTGAGACGCGGCCTGACGCAGCCGAATGGTGGCGGGGAACAAAAGGACAACCGGCAAGTGTTTCCGGCACAAGTCAACAACATCCCATACGAGGCGTTCTTCGGAAGCATCGGGCACCGCATATAGCTTGTGCGCTCCCGCGGCAAAAAGCGCTTCCGTCTGAGAATCTGACGAAATCACAGCGACCGTAGCATCAGACGCAGATAACGATGAACGAAGGAATGAGAGCAATCCCAGCGCGGAAGCGGACTCCGAACCGGCACACACCCAATATTCACCTTTCACGTCTCCTCCTCCTCTTGCTTTTGGATACGATGGCATATCTGCACCGTCATATCCTCTAAGTTTGATATAAATCGCGTATTTCTAAGGCCCTGCATCCGTGTTTGGACAGATCTAACTTGTGTTGGGGAACCGCCTTTCCCATATTCCTTGGAGGAAAGCTTGAGCTCCTGGTTGCTGATACGCTCGATAACAATCGAGGAGGCCATACGGATCTGCTTTAATGTTGGCAACTGACTTAAGATATTGCTTTCACACATACACAGGACAAGCGGCAGCCTCCCTGATAGGGTATGTATCCGGTCTTCTAACAGGCGACGAATATGGATCGAACTCACTTCTGCTTTTTCGACAGATGTGACATTGCTGATGCAGGAATAATGTAAGCGGGCAGCAAGCTGGGGCCCGACCTGTCCGGTTTCCCCATCAATTGTACGCCTTCCACACAAAATGATATCCGGGAGGCCCACTCGCTCAATTGCCCTTGCAAGAATTCTCGATGTTGCTAAAGTGTCGGAGCCTGCAAAGGCAGGGTCGCAAATATGGATCAGGCGGTCCGCTCCATACATTGCGCCCTCATATAATACTGCCTTTGCAGATTCCGGCCCCATGGTGATACAAGTAATTTGGCCTCCAAGTTTCTGCCTCAGTTCGGAAGCTGCCAGCAAAGCGCTTTTGTCTGCCGGGTTCAGTTCTTGCTTACCTCTGGAACGGTCAATGGAAAAATCCTCCTTGAGCCGAACTTCTTCCGATTTTTGCACTTGTTTGAGTAATACCAAAATATTCAAACAGCAACACCGCCTGACCAAATTTATTTGTTCTTAAAACGCGCCTTATAGCGCTCACCCAGCGCGTTGGCAGAAATAATGGCCGCAGAAACAGTGTCGATATTAATGACCAGCGGCTCTGCATAAATTGTCCTGTTACGATTAACAACCTTATCTGCGATTTTAAAGATATTTTCCGGGGTCGCCTCTACGCCAAGGTCTGAAAGCGTCACAGGGATACCAGCTTCCACCATGAATTGCATCACCTTATCAACAATATCCATGGGTGTATTTTCAAAAGCAAACCCACAGACGATGCCAAAAGCTACCTTTTCGCCATGTAGGTAGGAATGGGTCTCCGGGAGCTCCGCGAGGCCGGCATGAATTGCATGTGCCACGCTGCAACCGGTGTTCTGGAACCCAAGACCACTCAACAGCGTATTGGTTTCGATGATGTTTTCCACCGCATCGGTAACAGCGCCTATCTCCAAGTCTCTAAGTGCACGCAGGCCATCCTCCATAAGCAAATCATAGGATAGGCGAGCAATCGCCATACCTGCTTTACAGCGAAGATACCCTTTTCCGATATTGTTCGGAGACTCGGATCGTTCGCGCGCCTGAGCTTCAAACCATGTGGCCAACGCATCTGCCATTCCCGCCCGGAACAGTCTGATTGGAGCTCCAGCAATCAGGTTTGAGTCCATTAAGACGATGTCGGCGCTGCGCTTGAGCATAACGGCTTCCAGATGCTCTCCGGTGTCCGTATACACTACTGCCAAACCGCTGACCGGCGCATCCGTAGCCGCAGAAGTGGGAACAATGAAGTAGGGAAAGAAAAGCGAATTCGCCACCATTTTGGCAATGTCGATGGTCTTGCCTCCTCCGGCGCCAACAATCAAGCCAGCCTTATGTTCCTTGACCAGTTCTGTAATCCGGTTAATTTCGCTATAACAGCACTCGCCTCTGCAGGCTTCACAGATACATACGGAATCGCTTTTGCTAAAAATATTTTCAATACGCTCTTTAAGAGTCGGAAACAGAAAACCATCAATTAAGAAAAAAACGCGATTGGTATAGACACGGCTATATTCTTCAATCTTGTCCAATTCCCCTGGTCCTTGGATATAGGTCATGGCAGAACCAAATGCACGAGTTCGTGAATCTAGCATTATAATAATTTCCTCCTCGAAATCAATCAGATGTGGACACAAAATACTATCCCATGAGCAAATCCGGCATGAATGTCGCGATTGCCGGGAATATGAGAATCAAAATCATAACCAGCAGCACAATTCCCACAACCGGATACATATAACGAATGACGCTCTTGAAGGGAGCTTTGGTCATATTCATGGAGAGGAAAAGATACAGCCCCACAGGCGGGGTTAGCCCTCCTACCACGGTGGAGATGGAGAACAGCACGCCGAATACAAGCGGGTCTACGCCCAAACTCATAACGATGGGATAAATGACGGGAAGAATAACAACCATCGCGGCCACTGTTTCCATGAAGCAGCCAATTACCAGCATAATACCGATAACGAGCAGAACGATCACCGTCGGATCGCTGGACACGCCCAAAAGGAATTCCTTGATGCTGTCTCCCACAGCTTCCTTTGCAAAAATGTAAGAATAGATATTGGCAATACCCATCAACACAATCAGCATGGCAGAAGAGGAAATCGCACGTCTGAAAATGGGAACCATATCCTTGATCGTCAGTGTTTTATAGAAAAAGAAACCGCAGATAAGGCCATATAAACATGCGATGATACCGGCTTCTGTCGCAGTGAAAATGCCGGTGATCACGCCCCCGATGATGATCAGCGGAGTAACCAATGCAAAGAAGGCGTCTTTGAAACTCTTCCACAAAGCCCGCCAGTCAAAGCGGGCGGCAGGCGGATCAATATTTTTTTTGCGTGCATAAAAATAACAGAAAACCATCAAAAATAAACCAATCAGGATTCCGGGGCCAAGGCCGCCGATAAACAGTTTACCAATGGAATACCCAGTCAATGAACCATAGACAATCATATTCACGCTGGGAGGAATAATGGGGCCTAAGGAACCGGAACCCGCAATCAGCGCGGCAACAAATGGCCGTTCATAGCCTGCCTTATCCAGCTCTGGAACAGTAAGAGAACCGATTGCGCTCATGGTGGCGGCGCCGGAACCTGAAATACCGGCAAAAATCATGTTTGCAACGACACACACATATCCCAAACCACCTCTTGCCCATGATACAAGGGATCTGGCAAAATTAATGATCCGTTCTGACAATCTGGCACCGCCCAAGATTTCACCTGCAAGAATAAAAAAAGGACCTGCCATCATTGGAAAGGAATTCATCCCTCGAACCATTTGTTGTACCGCCATCAGGATTGGTACATCGCTGCAAAACATCAGCGCCAGGACTCCCGAAAGGCCAATTGCAAAACTAACCGGAACTCCAATTACAAGGAAGAGCAAAAGACTAACCGCTGCAAATACAAGCATCCTACAGCTCTCCTTTCTTATATTTGATGGAATATTTGGGGATTGCGCTGACATAAGAAAGCAGCATACTTACAATACCTACCGGGATTGCCAAATAGACATAAGTATAAGGAAGCGGAAGCGCAGCGGCTCGCGAAGATCCAGATCTAACTATCAGATCAATGGAAGCCGGGAAAAATAGAATCAGAAAGACAACGGCAGTTAATCGGGAAATAACATACAGCCAACAACGAGCCTTGTTGTTCTTCATAAAGCCAAGCAGGATATCTACCGATACGTGGGCGTCATCCCGAATGGTCAGCCCAGAGCCAATGAACACCATCCAAATACAGGAAAAACGGATCAGTTCCTCACACCAAGGCGGAGAAGCGCTGAACGCGTACCGCCCAATTACTTGCACGGCGCCCAGAAACAGCATGATGATAAAAAATATCATACTGATCATGGTCTGTACCGTCTCAAATCCTCTATCGATTTTTTCAAAATTTTTCATAACATTCCTCCTGATGATCCTTGTGAAAATTGTTGTGTAGACCGAAAACATTTTCGGCCTACACAACGAAGGAAGGAGAACGTTGTAACTTCAGTTATCCAACAACCTCCATCATACGTTTGACAAGATCTTCCATATTGTACTGTTCGATATATTCATCATACATAGGCTGGACTGCTTCACGCATCTTTTGGCGCTCTTCGGCGCTGACGTCGTTGATCTGCACACCCGCATCAGCAATGGCCTTTTCGGCCGCATCATCGGAGGTTTTGCGATTCTTGATCTGCATTTCCGAACTTTCGGTAGCCACTTTGACGAACAGCTGCTGGATATCCGCAGGAAGGCTGTTCCACTTGTCCACATTCATGGAGATGATAAACAAGCCGCCCATGTGTGCTGTGCGGGAATAATACTTGCCCACTTCCTGCAGGTTCGTATTCACAATACCGACAGCGTCAGCTTCGGCCGCATCCGCAACCCCTTGAGAAAGGCCCGTATAAACTTCCCCCCAAGGCATGGTAACAGATTGGCATTTCAAAAGATTCCAAGTGTCAACAAACAGAGGATTTTCGGGGCAGCGCATCTTCAGACCAGACAGATCCTCCATCGTATTGATCGGTTTGGTTTTACAGATGGTGTGACGGATACCGTTGGAATAAATCAAGAATGGATGTACTCCTTTCGGAATCATACGATTCTGAAGTTCTTCCAGCGCCACCTCTTCGATTAGCGCTTTTTGAGACTCCAGTCCATCATAGAGAAACGGAAGCCCAAATACGCCTACTTCAGGCAGGCTAAGTCCGGTAGACCACCCTGCAGGATCGCTGTGAGTGATATCCAGAGTTCCCATGATGCACTGCTCAATCATTTCCCGTTCAGTACCCAATTGGCTGCTAGGATAAACAGTGATCTTTACTTTTCCATTTGACTGTTCTTCCATTGCCTTGGCAAAATTTTCGATTGCAATATACAGGTCATGTCCAGGATTTTGGATATGGCCCAGAGACAGCTCATACACTTCTTCACTACCCGCTGTTTCGGGGCTGCTGGCTGTACTGTCACTGGCCGCGGGCTGATTGTTGTTTCCGCACGCAACAAGTAATGCGAGAGTCAATCCACTTAACAACAAGGCAACGATTCTCTTTTTCATATCAGTGCAGTCCTTTCTTTTTTGAGGTAAAATTTTTGTTTATAGGACATAAGCTTTTGCTTTATCAAGACTTTAGATATTGGAGATCATGGTCTGCTGATCTTTTTATAAACCGGGGCCATTGCATCATGGATTTCCCTATAGATTTTAAATTTCTCCGCATAAATCCCAGCCGTCTCCGGATTTGGAACCACATGAACTGTGGGATCATGTTTCACACAGGTTTTCACGCTGCTCTCATAAGAGGAGAACATTCCGATTCCCACGCCTGCCAACATCGCCGCACCCAGAGAAGAGTCGCTGTTTTTTGTCATAACAAGCTCTACGCCCAGCATATCAGCAATGATTTGACGCCACAGTGGAGACTTTGCGCCGCCTCCCAGAATATTTGCCTGTTTGACCGTTGCGCCCGTGCTCACCACTCGGTCAAGGCTGTCCTTCATCGAGTAACCAACGCCTTCCAGCACCGCTCTTGTAAAATGCGCCTTTGTATGGAAAAGGCGTGCGCCTATAAAGCTTGCCCTTAGGTCACTGTCATAATAAGGGGTGTTTTCTCCTTGCAAATAGGGATGGAAGTAGAGATCGTCGCTCCCCGGAGGTATGGCGGCCGCCATTTCATCCATCAGATCATAAGCGTCCCGCCCGTCTTTTTCCGCCTGCATCATCTCCCCTGCTGATAGCGTATCCCGGTACCATCTGAAGGAAGATGCACATGATTTGGTGCCAGCTCCTGGATACCACAGGCCTGGGACTAGGTGCAGGTAGTTGATAAGCATGGGATCGTCCAAATGCCGGTCTGTGATGACACAAATCCGACCGGCTGTCGCCAACTTGATGGTGGCGTCCCCCTGACTGATCGCTCCATTGGCATAGACTTCCAGCACCGTATCTGTCGATCCTGTCACGACCTTTGTGCGCGGGCTAAGACCTGTGTCAGCGATCGCCTGCGGCGTAAGTGGTCCGATGATATCCTCGGGATTGATAATCTTGGGCAAGATGGAGGGAGAGAGCCCCGCAAAAGCACAGAGCTCCTCCGACCATCTCCGATTTGGGACATCCATCATCAAAGATCCCATAGCATCGATAAAGTCGGTGACAAAGTCGCCAGTGAGACGGTAACGAATGTAGTCCTTCATAAACAGAATTTTTTTGATGCGTTTATAATTCTCCGGTTCATGATCCCGGATCCACATCATATGTGTCAATGTTCGGCTGGGAGCCGCCACATTAAAGCACTGGGAATATACCAGGTCACGATGATTTTGCCACAGGTCCTGCGCATAGGCCGCGCCCCGATTATCACTCCAATAGATCGCCCGGCGGACGGGCCTGTCGTTTTCGTCCAGATAGACAGCTTGCTGAGACCCCGCAGAAATTGCCAGAGCTGACACTGCATCCGGGGCAACACCGGACTTCTCGAATAATGTGCGAATGCAATAGCATAACGCATCATAGTGTCCATCCGGGTCATGCTCTGCCCACCCGTTCTCGGGGTAGTATGTGGGATATTCACGCTGAGAAGTCGTGACAACAGTACCATCTTCTCTGAGCAGAGTCGCTTTTGCCGCGCCTCCGCCAAAGTCTACACCGATTGTATAACTATTCATCCAGTGTACATCCCCTTTCTTCGGTTCTTTTTTAGCAACAGCGGTCAAGAAGAACAAAGATATCCTCAATTTCAATGGAATTCTCTGTACGGCCGGCGCTAAAGATGTCATAGCATCCTGGGCAAGCACAAAGCATCGTCTCGGCACCCGTATCTTTTGCCTGCACAAGCCGCGCATTCGCAGTCATCTTGGTAATCTCGGGAGAGTGTGCAGCTACACATTCTCCGCCACAGCATCTGGTATTCGTCTTATTCAGGAAAATTTCATGCATCTCGGCACCCATAGCGGCAATGATTTCCCGTGCGGGCTCCGTCTCATCCAGATCACGTACCAGCCGGCAGGGATCGTGGTAGCATACCTTCTGATCGGCGGCTTTTTTTGTAATAACCAGCTTGTTCTCTTTCAGAAGCTGAGCGACATATGCAGTCGCCGTATGTACTTCCGCGGACAGCGTACAATCCCAGCGTGGATAATCCGCCAGAAGGATCTTTGCATCGGCGGGATCCAAAACGACCACATGCTTACAATTTGTTTCAGCGACAGCCTGTGCGAAAGTGTTAGCCGTAGCCTGGACTTCAGCGGTTTCACCAATCAGATCGTACATCATGGCGCCAACAGGCGGTTCGTCGCGCAATAGAGTAAAATCGACACCAGCTTTTTTCAGCAGACTGACAACAGCTTTTGCAATCTGTGGTGTCTTGGCCCGGGCAGTGTCGCCCAACACAAGCAGTACATCCGCTGTTTTGGGCAGGCCGTCGGCCGAAGCGGCAATATCCTCTTTCTCTGCGAACAGGCTGCCAGTGGACAACACCTGATCAACAACAGGAGCTACTTTTTCAGGCAGCACATTTTGCGCTACCGCTTCGCGTCTTGCCTCCCGGATAAACTTGGCAGGCTCGTAGCTGGTTTCACACCAATCGGCGCAAGCGTTGCAAAGGGCGCACTGATAGAAATCAATAACAGATTCTTTAAAAATTTCCGCACCCTGATTAGAACCATCACTGTACTGAGCCAATATAGCTCTGCCACGAGGCGTGTGCGCCTCTTTTCCGGTTGCCAGACCAATAGGGCAAAGGTGCCGGCACATGAAGCAGATACGGCAAGCTGCAATATGATTTTTTGCATCCTGAGAAAACATGGATTCATCCTCCTACTTATATGAATAATTGAAATGATTGGAGCTTATCGGAAATCCAATATTAAACGCCCATCTTGTAAGGATTCATTATTCCATTGGGATCAAACATTTTTTTCAGGCCTTCGAATACGAACATATCGGAGCCATACTGTTCCTTCATAAACTTACCAAGCTTAAGTCCCGTGCCATGATGGTCATTAACCACACCACCGGCTTGAATCGCAGCATGCAGGCCAGTCTGCCACATCTGGTTATGTAACCGAATAGCCTCAATGGGTTCCACCACCGTAGGATTGTTCACCACGAATCGGCCATACATCATTGCGCCCCAGTCATACCAGTGAGAAAAGTGCGCAAGAAATCTGACGTTGTCATATTTGCTTTCAATGGCATCTTTCATAGCCCAGTAGATATTCTCAATTTTGCTATACCGAGCCAAAGTGTCAATGGTACCGAACATCTGGGGATATGCAAAAACATGGTCGGGATAAAAGAATGTAACACGGCTCTCCCACCACTTTTCGCCATACTCAGAACCCATATCCTCCCCACCATGTTTGGCACAGATTTCAATGGAACGGCGCAGTTCAATTTCCGCAATCTCCCGAGGGCCTTCCACACCCATATTCATAAATGCGCCCTTACGGCCGACACCCACGATTTTCTTAATGATGGAGGTGGTTTCGCTTTCGTCATAGAGACGAATCAACGAAGGCTTATATTCATGAAGCATTTCGCGAACAGCTGCGATACCACTGGTAAGATCGGGGAAAAGGAAACCGCGAAAAAGGCGCGCTTCAGGCAGCTTGAACAGCTTGAAACTTGCTTTTGTCATTATGCCAAAGGTACCCTCAGAGCCAATAAACAGGGCCTTCATATCTGGGCCGGAGGAATGTTTCGGAACAGGAGCAGTGTGCAAAATTTGACCGCTGGGCAGTACCATTTCCACGCTTATACACTGATCTTCGATCTTTCCGTATTTGGTGGATAAAACGCCCATGCCGTTGTTTGCCAAAAAACCGCCAACGGTGCCGCAGGTGATTGCGCTTGGAATATGCATAGTGGAATAGCCTCTCTCGTTGACATACCACTCCAACTGCTGGAAATTGATGCCTGTTTCACAGGTGACAACATTGGACTGCTCGTCAAATTCCAGAATCCGGGACATCCGCTTCATATCAATTGCGATTCCACCTCCGCTGACAGGAACGATGCCACCCTGAGAACCCGAAGCGCCACCAAAGGGGATCACGGAAATCTTGTAATAGTTAGCGATCTTTAAGACCTTAGCAACTTCTTCTGTGGAGTTAGGCCGCACAACAAAATCGGGCATCGGAGGAATTCGGTTGTTGGCGACGAGCATGTGAGAGATCCAAAAACCGTCCACTCCATGCGTGATACGGTCTGCAATGGAGCAGTCCACATTGTCCGGCCCTACAGCATCCTCCAATTCGGAACGAATTGTTGTCCACAAAATTTCGTTCATTTCCATTTAATAAAACTCCTTTCAATAAAATATCATTTTTTTGTGGGCTCAAAGTCATGCGCTTCTGCACAAGTTTACCGAAGGTAGAAGTTGTTTTCATAATTGAAAACATTTACGGGTATCTGCAAATAAAGGGAAAGCGATCGATCTACTTACACCTCTTCCCCGATCCTGCGCTCTGATTTTCCAAAAAATTATAAGTGGTTCGCCAAAAAGAATTGGATGGATTCACTAAAATAAGACCAGGACCCGGTGTCTTTATATTAAATTAAGACAATTGAAGCGTCAATTTACTCCTTGCCCAAAAACGTAGCATTTTGAAACAATTTGAAAAAATAAAAAAAATATCTCACTAAAACGTATTGTTATCAAACACATTTTAGTGAGATATCCAAACTGCAAGGAAACTGTAATATTGTAAAGTCGATCTTAGAGTCCTACAATTTACGCCAAAGCGTACTTCGGCTAATACCGAGACGTTTCGCAGCCTTTGATTGATTCATCCCTTCCTCTTCCAAAACCGCGCGTATAATGCTATTTTCTATATCTGATAACGTACCATTCAATGCCAAGCTTGGCGTTTCTATTAGGTTGCGTGCAAGTTGCTTTTGTAAAGCGGCAGCAACAGCAGCTTTCGAAATGTAATCGCCTTCTGTAAGAATAATAAGTTCTCTCATAACATGGCGAAACTGTTTTAGATTTCCAAACCAATGGAAATTTCCCATCATCTCAATGGCTCCCGCCTCAAATCCAATGACTTGCCGGCCAAACTGGACATTTAACTCATTCAAATAGATACTAGCTAAGCTCGAGATATCTTCTGCATATTCATCAAGCCGGGGCGCCGACAGAGGCAACGCCCCAATTTTATCATAAATATAGTCTAAAAGCGTGCTCTTTTCAAAGGCATTTTGCGCTTTTGGAATATAAGAAAAAAGTAATCGATTCCTTTTATAAACCAAGGTATTATCAAAATAAGTTTCCAGTGCCAAAGCTTGCTGTTCGGAAAGGCACTGCATATTTTTGATGTAAATCGTATAATTTTCATAGCCAAGAGGAGAGTCCGGATCTTTAAGCAGTATTTTCCATTGTTTATCGTCAATAAATTGACAATCCAGCTTCACAAATGGCGCATCCCGCAGCGCTCCTCTACTGCTTGTGGCATATGCAATCGCATCTTTTCCAGAACCTACTCCGCCAAAAATAATCACGGGGAGTGCGGAGTCCCCGTATTTTCTGGCATTTTCAAGCGTTTCCTTTAGACATGGCGATTTTGCATAAAATGTTTCAAAATTTATGTAGGGCAGATCATCGTAGTTCCGGTAGGTCAAAGATCCTCTGTCAATCTTGCCAATGACATCGCCACGTTTGCAGTAAAATGCCACCAGATTTTTAGGTTCGATACAGTGGCCATGGATATTCCAATAATTTTTCCCCACTTTTTTGAGTAGAGAAATGCGCCCTCTTTCCTGCAGTGCGGGAACATACTTCGACAAAAACATGGACAAATGTCGCTCATCTTCTACTGGCAATTGAGGTGTCATATAAAAGAGATCCCCATTTGGGTTGAAAACAAGGGTAATTTCCATGGAATGATCTAAAATGCTACGATACGCCTGAACATATTGCCGGCTCTCGGCAATCGTATCATACCAGTTAATAACCTGCGCTAAAGCAGCGTCTACACTTTCCCGGCCAGACATGACCAATATGGTATTAAACCCATAGTGTTTTGCGTGCAAGGTGGTGATAACATCGCCAATAATTAAGCTAATGCCTTGTTCCTTCAAATCGCTGAAACAATTTTTAAGATCGTCTTCCGAATCAATCGTATGGATTTCCAGAGAATATTGCATCAAATCTGAGATGGATTTGGCGCAATCGCCAATCGCTTTGAATCCGACAACCGCAGATTCTCCAATATAATTTTGAGCGAGTTTGATGGCACGGAGCATATCACATACCGAAATTTGGATTCGGATCACGGGAATATTTGCAACCGTCTCAATAAGCTCCGCAGTGCCTGCACGGGAAATAATTGCAACATAGCCATTATGCTGCAGCTCTTGAGCAATATGCAGGCCTTCGTACATATCTCCAATATACGTATCTACTTCTAAATCAGCAAATGCTTTCGCAGACTCGTTGATGATCTCTCGCAAACCTTCATAGGGAACAATTGCTAACAATTTAATCCGCTTCATTCCTGGCACAACCCCTCTCCGCTTTATATTTTGGGGAATATGTGACCAGTATATCATATATTTTAAAATAAATCGATAAGATGAAAAAAATAATAATATGTTTATATTTGAAACACTATTTCCAATCGCGACAGTTGAAAGCCATCCATTCCTTTTCTATAATGAAAAAAGAAAACTGTCAATTTACCATACAGAAAAAAGGGGTTGTATCCTATCATGAAAGCTGCGTTTGTAACAGAACCTTATCATGTCGAGATTCAAGATATTCCTTGTCCGGCCTGTAGACCTCAAGAAGTTCTGATTCAAGTGAAAAATGCAGGTGTATGCGGATCGGATCTTCATCTGTTCCGAGGGACTCACGCGTTCCGCAATCCTCCGGCTATATTGGGGCACGAAGTTGCAGGTACGATTGTGGAGGTTGGCGCTGACGTCTCGAAATTCAAGGTGGGAGATCGGGTCACGGTTGAACCGCAGATCGGTTGTGGCCAATGTGAATTTTGCCGCAATGGAATGGTAAACCACTGCATACATAAAATAGTGCCCGGTACAGATCAGTGGCTTGGGACATTTGCTGAATATTTTGTTGCACCAGAATCAGTGCTCTATCCTTTGGCGGATTCTGTTTCCTTCGAAATGGGAACCTTAATTGAACCGTTGGCTGTAACCGTTCATGCAATGCATCAATTAAGCGGCGTATCAAAAGACAGTATTCTCATTCTAGGCGCAGGAACGATCGGGCTGCTGTGCATGACCGTTGCAAAGCAGATGGGATATAAAACCGTCATCTGTACAGATACGGCGCCCTTCAACCGGAAGTCAGCAGAAAAACTTGGAGCAATCGCACTAGATCCGTCGAAAGTTGATGTCCCAAATGAAGTAAAGCGGATCAACGGCGGCGGAGTCGATGCCGCTCTCATCGCCGCAGGAGCAGGAAATATTCTTGATCAAGCCAGCGCTTCTGTAAAAAAACGTGGAGAAATCTGCATGGTGGCAATGGTCACCGAAAAAATTCCGTTTTATAGCTATAGCGTGGTTCTCAATGAGCAGCGCCTGGTTGGCGCTATGACCTATTCTTCGGAACATTTCGCTATGGCGGCCAATATGATCAACAATGGTCTGGATTTAACAATGTTTGTCACACAAAAAATAGATTTGTCCCAAACCCAGGAAGCATTGCAAATGCTCAGCGAGAAAAAAGGGGACATCATTAAAATTTTGATGACTTTTTCGGAATAAATATGGAGGCCGTATCCATGAAAAAATTTCGGGATATCATGCTCATCAGCGATGGAGATGGAACGTTGCTGAATCAATCGAATCAAATCCCGCAAAAAAACATAGAAGCACTTCGATATTTTATGAAACAAGGAGGTTCTTTTGTACTTGCTACAGGAAGGCCCAAAAACGGAGCAAGACATATTTGGGAAATCCTCCCAGACCACAGCATGCCCACTATCTATTTTAATGGTGCCTTGATTTACGACCCTACACAGCAAGCTGCGCTGCATGCCGATGTACTGCCTGCCGGAATGCATCAAGTTCTCCAATTTTTACTTGACGATTTTTCGGAAATTGGAATTGAATGCTATACGATCGATCAGGCATTCGTTCTCCAGGACAGCGAAATTACGCAGATGCATATCAAAATGCTTCATGAAACGCCTCAGTATGTTTCCGTGAAAGATATTCCCGAAACTGGAATTTTAAAGATGTTCGTCACCGGCAGCCATCAGGAAACCCGCGCCGTGCAGCACAGCCTGCTTGAGACATTTCCGAATATGTTTCAGGCGGTTCCTTCAGGCGATGTCTTTCTTGAAATCTTTAGCCTGCAAAGCGATAAAGGGGCGGCTGTCAGATTTTTGAAGCAATACTACCCCCAAAAAAAGCGATTCTATGCGGTAGGCGACAACTATAATGACTTTTCAATGTTTCGTGAGGTTGAACAGGCATTTGTCCCTGAAAATGGCGTTCCGAAGGCGAAAGAGATCGGACGTGTTGTAAGCTCCTGTGACACCGGCGCATTATTCGATGTTATACAGTATTTGGATGCGCTTTACTAAGTAAGAACGAATCAGGGGCGAAGTCCTGATAAAGTATGTTAAGCTGTCTTCACTGCCCGATGCCCGGGCAGGAATTCATATTGCCTCTCCGCAAATGCCCGCCACGTGCGGGCATTTTTGCGTTCCCATCCCAACGGATGCGCATAGTCAACAGAAGTCGTTTATAAAGATGTAAAGAGGCGGTATCGGTACTTTTGGGACACCCCTATCCCCCATTGGCAAGAATTAA
>NZ_QSBX01000018.1:0-69962 GCF_003465835.1 Anaerotruncus sp. AF02-27
CTCCCCGCGCAGGAAAGGTCAGGCGCAGAGCTGAAACCGGCGTTTTGCGCTCCCCGCGCTGGAAAGGGCAAGTTCAGGGTTGAAGCCAGCGTTTTGGTTCACAATAAGAACGGACGATATGAAAAATGCGCGGCCCGCAGGGCCGCGCATTTTAAATCCGTTTGTCCGCTTTGCGCGCAGCGCATTTTCGCGCCGGGCGCAAAAATATGTCCCGCGTTCCTTATCCCGAATCCGCCACCAAAGGCGGCGGGTCGTCGCAGACGACTCTTTGCCGGGGGACACGGGGGCGGAAAGCCCCCGTGAGCAGCCGTCGCGCGTATGCGCGCTTCGCCGTCAGGCGAGCAGGCTGCCAAACGCGGCGCACAACGTTTTGTCTAAGCAGATTGCGCGCGATCTTTGCCGCAAAGCGGCAACAAAATCGCGCGCACGGGGCCGCGGGGTGTCCCCGCGTGCCCTTCTTTGGCTACTTTCTTGGGCAAGCAAGAAAGTAGCCCCTTGCGGGAAGCAAATCAGCCCGGAGGCCAGGTCATATCGCGGCCGGAAAGCACATGGAAGTGCAGGTGATCCACCGTCTGGCCCGCTTGCGGCCCGCAGTTATTCACCACGCGAAAATCTCCATTGCAGCCGAGCTGATCCGCAATCTTTGCAATCACCGCAAAGATGTGGCCCACAACGGCGCAGTTTGCGTCGTCAATTTTGTTCGCGCCGGAGATGTGTTCCTTTGGAATCACAAGGAAATGTACCGGCGCCTTTGGGTCGATATCGTGGAAAGCGTAGCACAAATCATCCTCATAGATCTTCTTGCTCGGAATTTCTCCGGCAATGATTTTGCAAAACAGGCAGTCCATCTGTGAACCTCCTTTTTATCTGATCATCTTCTGCACGATGGCGGGCAGCTGCGCCATCGCTTCGTCCACTTTAAAGATCTCCGTCGTGCCGCCCATCGCGGAATCCGGACGGCCGCCGCCGCTGCCGCCGCAAAGCGACGCGAATTCCTTGACGATCTTTCCGGCGTGCGCGCCTTTTTCAACCGCATCCTTGCCGCAAACCACCAAAATGGTCGCCTTACCGTCGTTGACAGTGGTCAGCACGCAGACCATATCCGGCTTCATGTCCTTGGCGCGGTCCCCGATCGCGCGCAGGGCTTCGATTTTGGCGCCGGTCAGCTGGGCGTTCGCAATCCGCAGCCCGCCGACCTCCTGTGCCTTTTCAAACATACCCATCGACTGCGCTTCCGCAATCTTCGCATTGACGCTGTCAAGTTCCTTCTGCAGTTCCTTGATCTCGGCGGTGACAGCCGCTGCCTTCACCGGCAGCTCGGAATGGCTCCCAACCTTAAGCGCCGCAGCAGTCTGATCCATCAGCGCGGCCTGCTCGTCGATAAATTTGAGCACATTTTTGCCGGTTACCGCTTCGATGCGGCGCACACCGGCTGCGACCGAGGATTCCTTCACAATCTTGAAAAGGCCGACTTTGGCAGTGTTGTCCAGATGTGTGCCGCCGCAGAATTCGGTCGATTTTCCCTCGATATCGCAGACGCGGACGATGTCTCCGTATTTCTCACCGAACAGTGCCATCGCGCCGAGCTTCTTGGCCTCTTCCAGCGGCATTTCCTGCACCTTGACATCCATCGCAGAGAGGATCATTCCATTGACAATCTCCTCGACCTTGCGAAGCTCTTCCGGTTTTACGGCGCTGAAATGGCTGAAGTCGAACCGGCAGACATTGTCGTCATAGAAGGCGCCCGCCTGATGCACATGGTCGCCCAACACGCTGCGCAGCGCGGCCTGCAGCAGATGGCAGGCGGTGTGATTGCGCATGATGTCACGGCGGCGGTCGATATTGATGACCGCCTTGACCGTGTCGCCCACCGAAAGGGTTCCGACGCTCATCTCGCCCACATGGACAATATGGCCGCCCTTCGACTTTTTGCAGTCGTAGACGTTAAAGGCGTTGCCGCCTACGCTGATAAATCCACTGTCGCCCGCCTGGCCGCCGCTTTCCGCATAGAATGGGGTGATGTCGAGCACCACCGAGCCGAGATCGCCGTCCTCCAGCCGGTCAACCCGCTGATTATCCTTCACCAGCGCGATGACCTTCGCCTCGGCTTCGGTCTGGCCGTAGCCGACAAACTGCTCCTTGCCGGTCAGGTCGGCAAGCACGTCCTCTTCCCAGCCAAGGTCGCCCATCGCGGCGCGCGCCTCGCGGGCGCGCTGCTTCTGCGCGTTCATTTGAGCGTTGAATTCGTCCTCGTCAAGCGCGATCTTGCGCTCGTCAAGGATTTCCCGGATCAGATCGACCGGGAAACCATAGGTGTCATAGAGCTTGAACGCATCCGCGCCAGCCATGACCTTCTGCCCCATCTCCTCGGCTTCAACCTTGTCGATAATTGAATTCAAAAGTCCAAGTCCCTGGTCGATGGTGCGGGCAAAGCGCTCCTCCTCGATCTTGATGACCTTGATGATGTAGTCCCTGTTCTCCACAAGATTCGGATAAGCGTCCGCGTTCTCCTGGATGACTGTTTCACAGACCTTATAGAGGAACGGCTCGGTGATGCCGAGCAACCGTCCATGGCGCGCGGCGCGGCGCAGAAGCCTGCGCAGGACATAGCCGCGGCCTTCGTTCTGCGGAAGGATGCCGTCCGAAACCATAAAGGTCGTCGAGCGGATATGGTCGGTGATGACCCGAAGCGAAACGTCGGTCTTTGCATCCTTGTGATACTCCACCCCGGCAATTCGCATGATATGTTTCATAATATTCTGAACGGTGTCCACCTCGAAGAGGTTGTCCACCCCCTGCATAATGCAGGCGAGTCTTTCAAGCCCCATGCCGGTATCGATATTCGGGTGGGCCATGCGTTCATAGTGACCCTCTCCATCTCCATTAAACTGAGAGAAAACGAGATTCCAATACTCCATATACCGGTCGCAGTCACAGCCAGGCGCACAGTCCGGTTTGCCGCAGCCGTACTCTTCACCGCGGTCAAAATAGATTTCGGAGCAGGGGCCGCAGGGACCGGAACCGATCTCCCAGAAGTTGTCCTCCTTGCCAAGCCGTACAATCCGTTTGGGATCGACGCCGATCTCCTTGGTCCAGATCTCGATCGCTTCGTCGTCGTCCTCATAGACCGAAACCCACAGCCGGTCAACCGGCAGGCCAAGCGTTTTGGTGCTGAATTCCCAGGCCCAGGCACAAGCCTCATGCTTGAAGTAGTCGCCGAATGAGAAGTTGCCGAGCATCTCGAAATAGGTGCCGTGGCGCGCGGTCTTGCCGACGTTCTCGATGTCCGGAGTGCGGATGCACTTCTGGCAGGTCACCACCCGTTTATTGGGCGGGGTTTCCACGCCAAGGAACCATTTTTTCATCGGCGCCATACCCGAGTTGATCAGCAGCAGGCTCGCGTCATCGTGCGGCATGAGCGGGAAGCTCGGCAGGCGCAGATGCCCCTTTCCTTCAAAAAAACGGTAAAATTGTTCACGCAGTTCGTTGAGTCCGGTCCATTCCATTTGTCTATCTCTCTCCTTGCTTTTGATACAGTGACAAAAAAACGCTTCTCGCCCCAGAATTGGGACGAAAAGCGCGTCTTGACGGTTTTCCGTGGTACCACCCAAATTGCGCGGGAATTCCTTCTCCGCGCCACTCGACAGGATTAACGCTCACACCGCGTCCGGCTCCTCGCCGGAAGGCTCGGGGGCGGCCTCCATCGTTTTCCCGGCGGGCTTCCAGCCTGCGTCCCGCCTCTCTGTTTCATGGGAAATACCGACGGTTCTCCCCGTCTTGGCCATACGTTGATAGTATATACGCGATCCGCCCGCTTGTCAATGGGATTTTCCCATCTTCAAAGCAGCCTTCCGGACAATCCAGCAGATTGCCGCGCCCGCAAGCGCAATACAAAGATCCGGCAGCAAAAAGGGTTTAACCGCCATCGAAAACGCTGCGGGAATGCCCATTCCACTCACCGCCAGCAGCTGCCCAAACCCGAGTGCAAAATAAGCCAGCAGCGATCCGGCCATTGCAAAAAGGTACTGCCAAAAGCCCCGGCCGAACCGTTCCACCGAAAGCGAAACGATCACCGCGACCAGCGGATAGGCGATCACAAAGCCGCCCGTCATCGCGGTGACTACCTGCATCCCGCCCAAAAGGCCGCTGTAAAACGGCAGGCCCGCAATCACTAAAAGCAGGTACAGCACCTGCGAGAAGAGCGCATCCTTTTTTGGAAGCGCCGCGCCGGTGAAAAATACCGCCAGCAGACCGAGCGACACCGGGATCGGGGACGCTCCAATCCGCCGGAAGGCCTGTGCGCCTGCGGCGGTCAGCAGCGCGAACGCCACAATCAGCGCCAGCCGGCGCAGCAAATTTTTTTGCATGCTGTTCCTTTCTGTCACTCAACCGAGATGATGAAATAATAAACCGGCTGGCCGCCGTTAATCAGCGCAACCTCCACATCCTCCGGCATCTTGGCGGAAACCGCTTCGTAGACCGTCTGCGCCAGCTCTTCCGAGATGTCAGCGCCGTAAAGGATCGTCACAAAGCTCGAGTCCTTGCGTACAAGCCCTTTGACCAGCCGCAGCACCGCTTTGGTCAGGTCATGCTCGGTGAAGGAAAGCTTGCCGTTTTCCAAAGCGAGCAGCTCGCCTTCCTTGATCTTATGCCCATCAAAATCGCTGTCGCGCGCCGCGAAAGTGACCTGTCCGGTTCCGACCCGTTCGTATGCTTTCTGCATGGCAAGCTGGTTCTCGGTGGTGTCGGCCTCATGGTCGAAGGCCAGCATCGCTGAGAGTCCCTGCGGAATGGTCCGGGTCTGCAAAACCACCACGTTGCGGTCGGCCAGCTTGACCGATTGCTCTGCCGCCATGATGATGTTTTTATTGTTGGGCAGCACAAACACTGTCTTTGCCGGAGTCGCGTGCACCGCCGAAAGGATATCGTCGGTCGAGGGGTTCATCGTCTGGCCGCCGGACACGACATTGTCCACACCCAGGTCGAGGAACAGCTGCTTCACGCCGTCGCCCGCCGCGACCGCCACAAAGCCATACTCCCGCGAAGGGTCGACCGCCGCATATGCAAAACCCTGATCGGACACCGGTTCGACGATGCTCGCCTTCTGCTTTTCAAACTGCTCGCGCATGTTTTCGATCTTGATGTTGGTGAGCTGGCCAAATTCCAGCGCCTTCTGTAGCGCGTTGCCGGGATTATCGGTGTGCACATGGGTCTTGATGATCTCGTCATCGTCGACAACCACCACACAGTCGCCAATCGTTTCCAAGTAACCGCGCAGCTGCTGCGGATCAGCGTCCTTCTCGGGCTTGAGGATAATGAATTCGGTACAGTAAGTGAAGGTGATTTCCCCTTCGTATTCACCTGCCGCGTTGCGGTCCGGGCGAATGGAATCGTATTCTTCCTTTTTCTCCTCGGCGAGCGGGAGGATTCCGCCGCCGGAAAAGACCGATGCCATACCTTCAAAGATCACAATCAGCCCCTGCCCGCCCGCGTCCACGACGCCGGCTTTTTTCAGCACTGGAAGCATTTCGGGGGTCTTGGCCAATGCTTCCCTGCCAGCCGTGAGGATTACATCCCACATTTGGGCGGTGGAGATTTCCGGGGTGAGCGCCTCGCGTGCCGCGACCGAAGCCAGCCGCGCCACCGTCAGGATGGTGCCCTCGGTCGGCTTCATGACCGCTTTGTAAGCAGAATCCACGCCCTTCTCAAGCGCCTGCACCAGATGCTCCGCGTCCGCCTGCTCCTGGTTTTTGAGCCCGCGGGAAAATCCCCGGAACAGAAGCGACAGGATAACACCGGAGTTGCCGCGCGCGCCGCGCAGAAGCGCCCCTGCACAAGTATCCGCCACCTGGGAAACCGGCGCGCCGTCCGGCACCCTTGTCAGTTCCCGTTTCGCAGCCGACGCGGACATCGACATATTGGTCCCCGTATCTCCATCCGGGACAGGGAATACGTTGAGCGCGTCCACCTGCTGGCGGTGGTTGGTAATGTTGTTTGCGCCCGAGATAAACGCATCCCGGAGCATTTCTCCTGTAATCACGATTGTTTGACCCCCATATTCACAGTTATGACTGCATCAGAATTGTTTGAAGCGCACAGGCAGTTTATGCGTTTTCCGTCTTCATCGAGTCGACAAAGACATTCACTTTCGCGACATCCAGATTGGTCGCCTGCTCCACTGTGTAACGAACCTTGTTCACAATGCTTTTGACAATCACCGAGATGTTCATCCCATAGGTGACCACAATGTGCAGGTCGATCACAAGCCCATCCCCGGCCGCGCGCACCCGCACGCCTTTATCCGGGGTATCCTTGCCCGCGATCGCCGCGCGCAGCCCTTGCGCCGGGGAGCTCACCATGCCCGCTACGCCGAAGCATTCGGACACGGCCTTACCCACAAGGTTGGAAAAATACTCCTGAGATATCTCAATGGTGCCGTATTGGTTCTCGATACTGATCACGATCTCGTCCTCCTTCTATCTTTCGTGCTTTCGCCGATTCGCAAATATTACCATTCCACTATATTATAGAAAATATCCTGCTCGGTTGCAACTATTTCCGCCCGGAATTCCCGATTATGGGAAACCGACCCCTGCCGAAACACCAGCGGCACAAACGGCGACTGGGCGAGAAACAGCTCGCAGAACGATTCGATCCCCGCTCCGGTCGCGCGGTAGGCGCGGTAGCTGTCGGAAAGCTCCTCGCTGTAGGCCGTAAAATATCCGAGCGCCCCGCCCGCCAGCAGCGGCGCGATGTCCATGTTGTACATGAGCCGCGTCTCTCCCAGATAGAGGTCGTAGTCCCCGTTCTGCAATGTCTGCTGATACTGGGAAAATGCCTGTGAAACCACCTCCACCTTGATGCCGATCTGCGCGAGCTGTTCGGTGACCAGCGTCGCAGCCGCGTTGCGGTAGGCGTTTTCACTGTTGACCAAAAGCCGCAGGGTGAGCGGCCGCCCGTTTACGAGCCGCATCCGGTTGTCATCCCGGCTGGAAAGCCCGATTCCGTCCAGCAGCGCGTCCGCTTGGGTCAGACTGCGCGGCGTCGAGAGCTCCATCGCGTTCATCCGGTAAAATTCAGGATGAAACGGATACCGGGTCGCGCGCGCGCGGGAAACGTACGCCTTTGAGACAATCTCGTCCCGGTTGACAGCAAGGCTGATCGCCTGCCGGAACTCCGCCCGCGCAAGCCATCCGTAGCTGCCGTTGATGCCCAGATAAACCAGGTTGCAGAGCGAAACCGGCACGCTGGACGCAGACATGTTGGCAAGCTCCGGACTCGACAGATCAGAATAGACAAGGTCGATATCGCCGGACTTCAGGTTGAAGGCCAGCGCGTCCGGATCGGAAGCGTTCGCCAGCATGACCGTCTCGATGCTGCCGGTGTCGCCGTAATAGATGGGGTTCGCCGTGAGCACCACACCGGTGTTGCCCCAGGTTCCCGAAACGTAAAATTTACTGACGCCGGTTGGGTAGTCCGCGCCGGCGGTACCCTTCTTGATGATCGGGAAGGTGAGCAGCGCCGGGAAGTTCGCATCCTCCTGATAGAGCTGGATCACAACATCTCCGTCCGTGTTGACCGTATAGTTTGCGATGTTTTGGAGCATTGTTCTCCAGTTGGTGTCGGTTGTAAGCGCCGTCTGGATCGAATAGGTAATATCCTCCCCGGTGAGCAGCGTACCGTCGGAAAACTGTGCGTTGCGCCGAAATTTGACGGTGCAGGCCTTCTCCTGCATGATGATCTCAGTCGCAAGCTGGTATTCCGGCTGAAAGCTCTTATCCGGCCGGGTCAGACTGTCATATAAAAGCGGAACCAGTTCCCGGTTGAGCTTGGTGGTCATGGTATATGGATTGAGCGTATCGTTCACGCTGTAGGCAAGGTTCACTGTGCTCACAGGCTCCGGCACGGGTTTTTCCTGCACCGGCTCGTTTTCCGCCGGCTGGTTCGGCAGGCCGAACTGTTGATCGGTGACCTCCATGCCGGAACATCCGGCCAACAGCACCGACAGCGCAAGCGCAACTATGCAAAGCTTTTGTTTCATCCTGTTCTCCCAGTCAATAGGGTTTCATCTAAATCGGTATCGTATATATTTTAATATTATATCCTGTTTTGCACTTTATTTCAATGTGACATTTGTAAACAAACGCAAAAAGGGCCGCTTTTACGCGGCCCTTCCCATTTCATTTTATTCCGCTTTTACCGCGATCCGTTTGATCTCCGTAACCTTCCCGTCCCTGCCGGAAAAGGTGAGCAGCACGCCGTGCAGTTCGATGGCCTCCGGATCGTTCGAAAAGCGGGTCGGCAGGCCGGTGCGCAGCTTCTCGATCGCTTTTTCCTTCACTACGCCGAGAATCGAGTTGCGCCCTCCGCACATGCCCGCGTCGGTGATATAGGCGGTCCCGTTCGGCAGCAGCCGTTCGTCGGCGGTCTGCACATGGGTGTGGGTACCGATCACGGCCGAGACCCGTCCGTCGAGGTAGTGCGCGAGCGCAAGCTTTTCGGCGGTGGCTTCCGCGTGGAAATCCACGATGATATTCGGGCAGTCCGCCTTTTCAAGAAGCGCGTCCGCGCAGGAGAATGGGCTGCCGTAAGTGTCCATGTAAACCCTGCCCTGGAGATTCAATACACAGAGCGGGAAAGCGGGGCTGTCGTAAAAGAAAATCCCGCTGCCAGGCGCCGCCGCATGGTAGTTGGCCGGCCGGATGACGCCTTTTCTCTCGTCGAGCAGCTCGTAAATCTCACGGCGGCGCAGGCTGTGGTTGCCGGTTGTGATGACGTCCACGCCGCTGTCAAACAGGTGCTGCGCGCTATGCGGCGTGATCCCATTGCCCTCGGCGGAATTTTCGCCATTTGCAATCACGATGCCCGCCCCATGTTCCTTTTTGAGCCGGGGAAGCTCTTTGCGCAGTTTGTCACAGCCCGCCTGCCCTACAACGTCGCCAAAAAACAGTATGTTCATATATTCCTCCAAAGAACCCGAAAAGGGCGCACCTGCGTGCACCCCGGGAATTCAATTATAAGACTTTCGACAGGAAATCCCTAAGCCTCGGATGCCGCGGGTTTTCGAAGAATTCCCGCGGGGTGTTCTGCTCCATGATCTGCCCTTCGTCAATGAACATCACCCGGGTCGCGACCTCGCGCGCAAAGCCCATTTCGTGGGTCACCACGACCATTGTCATCCCTTCCCGCGCGAGCTGCTTCATCAGTTCGAGCACCTCGCCGACCATCTCCGGGTCGAGCGCCGAGGTCGGCTCGTCGAAGAGCATCACGTCCGGGTTCATTGCAAGCGCCCGCACGATTGCGATCCGCTGCTGCTGCCCGCCTGAGAGCTGCGCCGGGTAGCTTTCCGCCTTGTCGGAAAGGCCGATGCGCGCAAGCAGTTCCTCGGCGCGTTTATCCGCTTCCGCCTGGCTCATGAGCCCAAGCTTAACCGGTGCGAGCGTGATGTTGCGGCGCACGGTCAGATGCGGAAACAGATTGAACTGCTGGAAAACCATCCCCATCTTCTGCCGCAGCTTATTGATGTCGGCCTTTGGGTCGTTGATCTTTTTGCCCTCGAACCAGATTTCTCCGCCGGTCGGCGTTTCAAGCAGGTTGAGGCAGCGCAGAAAGGTCGATTTGCCCGAGCCGGACGGCCCGATGACGACCACCTTCTCGCCCTTTTTGATGTGCTTGTTGATGCCGCAGAGCACATGGTTTTCCCCAAAGCTTTTTTCCAGATTCTTAACCTCGATCACTCTGCGCCAGCCTCCTTTCAAGCCGTGACACCAGGTTGGAAAGCACCAGCACCAGCGTCAGGTAGATGAGCGCCACCGCAATGAGCGGCATAAACGCTTCGTAGGTGCGGCTGCGAATGATGTCGCCGCCCTTGGTCAAGTCCTGCAGGGCGATATAGCCCGCGACCGAAGTCTCCTTCAAAAGGACAATAAACTCGTTGCCGAGCGCCGGCAGGATGTTCTTGAACGCCTGCGGCATGATGATCAGCCACATGGTCTTGCTATAGTTAAAGCCCAGGCTGCGCCCAGCCTCGAACTGCCCCGCGGGAACCGACATGATGCCGCTGCGGAAGATCTCAGCCACATAAGCGCCCGAGTTGATGCCGAATGCGATGATCGCGACCAGCACCTTGTCGATCTTGACCGAACCGAAGATGACGAAATAGATAATAAGCAGCTGCACCACGACCGGTGTGCCGCGGATGACGGTCAGGTAAAGCTTGGCCAGCAGGTTCAGAAATTTGAGCTTTCCGGTTTTCTGGTTGGTCGTGCGGATCATCGCGAGGAGGAACCCGAGCACAACGCCGAGCAGCACGGCAAAGAAGGTGACCTTCAGGGTGACGGCAAGGCCGTCGGTGATATACCGCCAGCGGTCGTCGGTGATAAAGTTGTCAATGAACTTCTCCTGCATCATGGCAAGCCAATTCACAAGCTTAAGCTGCAGCTCCGCCAAATATAACACCCTTTCCAAAATTCGATTCAGCCGCGCACCCGGCAGACAGGCCGGATATAGGGAAATAGGGGTTCCGCTAACAGAACCCCTATCCCGGCACCCGTTTGGGGATTATTCTTTGACAATGACCACCTGGGAAGCGGTGCAGTAACTGTCGGTGAAGTCGATGTTCTTCAGGCGGTCTTCGGTGACGGTCATGCCGGCAGCGCCGAAATCAGCTTTGCCGCCCTGGACAGCGGTGATGATCGAATCAAACGCCATATCTTCGATGACCAGCTCCTTGCCGAGCTTGTCGCAGATGGCACGGGCAAAGTCCGCGTCAACACCAACGATCTTGTCGCCGTCAGCACCGCTTTCGTGGTATTCATACGGCGGGAATTCCGCGTTGGTCGCCATGACCAGCTGACCGTCATAGGTGATGCCTTCCGGGGAGGTGTAGGGCTCGGCGCCGTCAACCTGGCCGATATAGTAGTCGAGGATCTTCTGCAGGGTACCGTCCTCTTTGAGCTCGGCGATCGCCTTATTGAAGCTCTCGGTCAATTCCGGTTTGTCCTTCGAGATGCAGATCGCATATTCCTCGACAGTGAACGGCTCCTCAAGCACTTTGATGCCGTCGGTCTGCTCGGCGAACGCCTTCGCGACCTGGTCGTCGATCATAACCGCGTCGATCTTGCCCTGCTGGAGCGCCTGGACAGCCTCGAAGCCTTTGTTGTAACGTTCGATGGTCGCGCCCTCAATATCCTCGGCATAGATGTCGCCTGTGGTGCCGAGCTGGACGCCGATGGTCTTGCCCGTGAGATCGTCAACGCTCTGGATGCCGCCTTCAGCAGGGGTGGACGCAGCGGGAGCGGACGAATCACCGGCCGCGGAAGATGCCGGAGTGGCCGAAGAGGACGGGGTGCTGCTGTTGCCGCCACAGGCGGCAAATGAGAATACCATAACCATTGCAAGCACAATTGCAAGAATTTTTTTCATTTTATTTTCCTCCATAATGTGTGACGGTGTCACGCGTAATGTATATTACTTCATCATTATACATTCATTTTTGCGCTTTGCAAGGAAAAAAACGAAAAAATATTCATCATCGAGGTTTTTTATACATATTCAACAGCTTTCCACCGGCTGGCCCTCGAACTTTTGCATATCTTTCGGAAGCGGTGACTCCACCCGCACCGCTTTTCCGGTCACCGGATGTGTAAACGAAACCGCCGCGCAGTGCAGCGCCTGCCGCCCGATTTCGGAAAGGTCTCCTTCATAGAGCGTGTCGCCCAAAAGCGGATGCCCCAAATGTGCCATATGCACCCGGATCTGGTGGGTACGGCCGGTATAGAGGGTACACCGCAGAATGCTGAACCATTCCCCCGCAAAAACCGTTTCGTAACCGGTTCGGGCAGGCTTCCCGTCCGGCAAGACAGCGCGGCGCGGGTCGGTGCGGTCGGGTTGGCCGATCGGCGCGTCGACCACACCGGACGGCGGCGAGATCACGCCCGGGATGACCGCGAGATAGGTCTTGTCGATTTTTCCGGTCAACGCGGCTGCCGCAAAAGCGTTCTTCGCAATGACCACCGCACCGGTCGTGTCTTTGTCCATCCGGTTCAGAATCCGGCAGGGCGCCGCCGCGCCAATGCGGGCGCAGTGCGCCGCGAATACGTTCGCCAGCGTCCCCTGCTGCATCGATTTTGCAGGATGGCAGGCCATTTTGGCAGGCTTGTCGAAAACGATGAGATCGTCGTCCTCGTAAAGAACCGGGACCGGCGAATCAAAAAGTTGGGCTTCCTTTGGGTTCTCGTGCAGGGTGATCGTCAGGCGGTCCCCCTCCTTCACCCGGTCGATTGTGCGGGTGCGTACGCCATTTAAAAGGATACCGTCCTCAAAAGTTTTGAGTGACCGCACCAACGAATAGGAGCAGCCAGCGCTCCCGCGCAAAAAGTGCAGCACTTTGCGTCCGTCATATTCCGGCGGGATAGTGTAATCGATCCGCCTCAAAACGCGATCGCATCCTCGTCCTCTTCGGCAGGCTCCTCTTCCCCGCCGGAGAGCTTTCCATATTCATTGCAGCTGTTGTTTCCGATCGAGACGCCGTTTTTCACCGGCGAAAGCAGAAACCCCAGAACAATGCCGGTCATAAAGCAGGCCAGACCCATCCAGAAACGGTATTTCTTTTCCATATGACGACTTCCTTTCCAATGTGACAATATGCAAAAACGCAGCCGTAAAAAGCTTACGGCTGCGCCCTTTCAGCAAAAAGAACTTACTTGTCCATGCCAAAACGCTTTTTGAAGCGGTCAACACGGCCACCAGTATCAACCAGCTTCTGACGGCCGGTGAAGAAAGGATGGCACTTGGAACAAATTTCAACGTGGATGTTCTCTTTTGTCGAACGAGTATGGATGACCTCACCGCACGCGCAGGTGATGGTGGTGTCCACATACTTCGGATGGATTCCCTCTTTCATTCGTTTCACCTCTTTCTGGTATCGGCTCTAGATACCATAAATGTAACATTTGAATTTTAGCACAAGCTATCCCAAAAAGCAAGTGTTTTTTCAAAAATCCATAAATTTGTCCATTTTTTTTAAACTGAAGGATCAGACACCCAGGAGTTTCTTCACGTCATCGCCAATTTCCCTGGCCCGCGCGTCGATCTCCGCCATATCTTTCCCCACCACCGACAGGTACAGCTTGATCTTCGGTTCGGTGCCGGACGGGCGCACGATCGCGGTACAGCCGTTGTCAAGCAGGTATTCCAGCACGTTCGATTTCGGCAGTTCCACCGGCCGCACGCCTTCGGCGGTCGTTTCGGTCGATTCGAGATAGTCGATCGTATCCACAACCGGACGCCCTGCGATCTTGCTCACCTTGTCCGCGCGCAGCTTTTTCATCATGCCGTCCATGATCTTCATGCCCTGCGCACCCTCGAACTGGAAGTTCGCGACGCTCTCACAATAGAGCCCGTACTTCTCATACAGCGCGTCAAGCGCGTCGACAAGCGACATCCCCTTCTGCTTATACCACGAGGCCATCTCGACGATCAGCATCGAACCAACCACCGCGTCCTTGTCGCGCACATGGGTGCCCGCTAAATAGCCGTAACTCTCCTCAAAACCAAAGATGAACCGCTCCGGATGTCCTTCGGCCTCGACAATCGCAATCTGTTCGCCGATATATTTGAAGCCGGTCAGCACATTGATGACCTTCACGCCGTATGCTTTTCCAATCGCATTCGTGAGCTTGGTGGAAACGATCGTCGTCACCGCGATCGGGTTCTCCGGCATGGTGCCGCCCGCCGTCCGGTTCTGGCAGATATAATCGAAGAGCAGCGCGCCGACCTGATTTCCCGTCAGCAGCCGGTAATCCACGCCGTCCTTCACCGCGATGCCCACGCGGTCGCAGTCCGGATCGGTGGCAAGCAGCAGGTCCGCGCCGCATTTTTGGGAGAGCTCCAGCCCTTTGGCGAGCGCCTCCTTGATCTCCGGGTTCGGGAATGGGCAGGTTGGAAAGTTGCCGTCCGGATGCTCCTGCTCCGGAACGACGGTCACATCCGCCGCGCCGATTTCGGAAAGCACCCGGCGCACCGGCTTGTTGCCCGAACCGTTGAGCGGCGAATAGACAAGCTTTAATCCTGCTTTCGCACAGACGCCGGGATTCACCTGCTGGGACAGCACCGCCGCGATGAATTTGTCCACCACGTCCGCACCGATATACCGGATCATGCCGTTTTTCAGCGCGGCATCAAAATCGGTGGTCTTCACATCGTCAAAGAGGTCCAGCCCGTTGATGATGGCGAGCACCGCGTCGGCATGTTTTTCGGTGAGCTGGCAGCCGTCGCTGCCATAGACCTTATAACCGTTATATTTTGCCGGGTTATGGGAAGCTGTCACCATGACGCCCGCGTCGCAATGAAGCTCCCGCGTCGCAAACGAAAGCGCCGGCACCGGCATCAGCTCGGGATAGAGCCAGACCTTGACCCCGTTCGCGGCGAGCACTCGCGCCGTTTCGCGGGCAAACAGGCCGGATTTGATCCGGCTGTCATACGACACCGCAACCGACGGGTCCGGATTTTGTCCCTTGAGCATTTCCGCAAGCCCCTGGGTCGCGCGGCGCACGGTATAGATATTCATGCGGTTGGTACCCGCGCCGATCACGCCGCGCAGGCCGGCCGTACCGAACGCGAGATCGCGGTAAAAGCGTTCATAGATCTCCTCATCATTGCCTTTGATCGCCTCGAGGTCGGGCTTCAGGTCCGGGTCCTCCAGCGGGTGGGAAAGCCAGCGGTTGTATAAGTCCATATGGTTCATAAATTCTGTCCTCCATACTCAGATTCAGAATGGCGATTCATTAAATACTATGATACTGTTTGTCCCATTTAATGTCAATCGAATTTCGGGGATTCCCGCCGCGCAGCGCTTATTTCCCGCTTGCATTTGACGTGCTTTCATGTTATACTGAGGTAACATTTTCCGCATGGGGGAGTAGTTTGCGCGGTTTTCCGCGTGGCTGGTCAACATAATGGCCCGTACTGGGCCTGGCCTGCCTGAAAGAACAAGACTCATGGACGGCTTCGGCTGTCTATGGGCCTTTTATTTTGTGTAAATACAAAGGGGTTATGAAAACATGGGAACCATCACGCTGTTTCTGCTGGCCCTCGGGCTTTCAATGGACGCATTTGCCGTCTCGATTTCAAACGGAATGTGTTACCGCAATTTCCACCGCAGGCAGGCGGTCGCCTCCTCGTTCGCGTTCGGGCTGTTCCAAATGCTCATGCCGATCGCCGGCTTCTTTGCCGGGCGCACTTTCAGTGACGCGATCAGTTCGCTCGACCACTGGATCGCGCTCATCCTGCTCGGTTTCATCGGCGGCAAGATGGTCTTTGACGGCATCCAGGACCTGCGAAACCCGGAAGCCTGCGACCCCTCCCGCTCGTTCGATGGGCGCACCTTGCTTTTACAGGCGGTCGCCACCAGTATCGACGCGCTCGCGGTCGGCATCAGTTTCGCGGTCATGCAGGTGAACATCCTGCTGGCCGCCGGATTCATCGGGGTGGTCACCTTCTCCTGCTGCCTCGTCGGCGCGGTGCTCGGCAAACGGTTTGGGCTGCTGCTTGGCACCCGGGCGGAGATCTTTGGCGGAATCATCCTGGTGGGGATCGGGCTCAAAATTTTCATTGAGCACATGCTCGGCTGAGACTGGCCCTAAAAGACAATTTCCATTTGGTAAAATCTGTAGTATGATAAGAGTATCAACCAGTTTGAAAGGATGACACTCGATGCTTGCAACCATCCAAAGCCTGGGGCTTATGGGGATCGAACCTTTCTCCGTCACCGTTGAGGTGAACGTCGCCCGCCAGATGCCCGCCTTTGATATCGTCGGGCTGCCCGACGCAGCAGTGCGTGAATCCCGCGAACGGGTGCGTTCGGTCTTTTCAAACTGCGGGTTCCCTTTTCCCGATGGGCGCATCGTCGTGAATCTCGCTCCCGCCGATGTGAAAAAGGCGGGTTCGCTTTACGATCTGCCGGTCTTCATCGGCCTGCTCTGCGCACAGGGCACGCTTCCCCCTGTGGGCCGGTCGGACGCATTTCTGGGAGAGCTTTCGCTGTCCGGCGAGCTGCGCCGTGTAAACGGTGTTCTGCCGATGCTGCTCGGCGCGGCAAAGCAGGGCGTCCGGCGCGTCTTTATCCCCTGGCAGAACGCGGCCGAGGCTTGCGCAGTCCAGGATCTCGCAGTTTACGCGGTGCGCAGCGTTGGGGAACTGGTCGCTTTTCTGCGCGGGGACGGCGGGCTGGAAGCCGCCAAAGCCGTCCCCTTTGAAGCGATCCCGCAACCGCCGCTGCCTGATTTCTGCGATGTCAAAGGCCAGCAGGTCGCCAAACGCGCGCTCGAAATCGCGGCTGCGGGCGGACACAACGTCCTGCTGATCGGCGCGCCCGGCACCGGCAAGAGCATGCTTGCCAAACGCCTGCCTTCGATCCTGCCGGAGATGAGCCGGGAAGAAGCGGTTGAAACCACCAAGATCTATTCTGCCTGCGGGCAGTTGCCCGCAAACGCGCCGCTCATCAATGTCCGGCCGTTTCGCGCCCCGCACCACACCGTTTCCGCCGCAGGGCTCTGCGGCGGCGGCAGCGTCCCACGGCCGGGTGAAATTTCGCTTGCGCATAATGGCGTGCTCTTTTTGGACGAGCTGCCGGAATTCAACCGTCAGGCGATGGAGGCGCTGCGCCAGCCGCTGGAGGACGGCGCGCTCACCATCTCGCGGGTCAACGCGCGGCTTTCATATCCCAGCCGCTTCATGCTGGTCGCCGCGATGAATCCCTGTCCATGCGGTTACTTTGGGCATCCCACCAGGGAATGTATCTGTTCCGAAGCAAAAATCACCGGTTACCTCGGCAAGGTCTCCGGCCCGCTGCTTGACCGGATTGACCTGCACGTTGAGGTACTGCCGGTCAATTATGAGCAGATCTCCGCAGCGGGCAAGGAGGAATCCTCCGCCGCAGTCAAGGCGCGGGTGCAGGACGCCCGTGCCGTCCAGCAAAAGCGCTTCGCGGGCTCCAGCGTCCACTGCAACGCCGCTATCCCGCCCGCCATGCTCCAGCAGGCTTGCCCGCTCACGCCCGCCGCTGAAAAACTCTTCAGCGGCGTGTTCCAAAAGCTCGGCCTTTCCGGACGCGCTTATGACCGCATTCTCAAGGTGGCGCGCACCATCGCCGACCTTGCCGGAAGCGAATGCATCGATTCCATCCACATTTCCGAGGCCGTGCAATACCGCAGCCTCGACCGCAAATACTGGGGCCGGTAGATCCCGTCCGGCGTAAAGATTCCGTGAAAAGCCGTTAAATCGGCATAAGCGGACCTTGCACCGCCATACTCTTTGTGTTAGGATGTTGGTACAGAAAGGGATGGAGGGAACCGGCATGGTAAAACATATCGTCCTATGGAAACTTGAGGAGGTCGCTGAAGGCAGCTCCCGCGACGACAATGCGGCGCGCATCAAGGAATCGCTTGAAGCGCTCGTTGGAAAAATCGACGGCCTTCTAAAGCTGGAGGTCAGCCGTACTTTTAACCCCAAGGGGTTCGACCTCGCACTCTACAGCGAATTTGCCACACGGGAGGCGCTCGCCGTTTACGAACAGCACCCGGAACATCTCAAAGCCCGGGAATTCATCCGCAAGGTGATCACCGAACGCGACCTCGCGGATTACGAAATCTGAGCGCGCAGCGCAAAAAAAGCAGCCGCATGCGGCTGCTTTTTTATTTGTGATATTTCGCGTGCGCGTTGATCGAAAACGCCCGGTAAACCTGCTCGCAGAGCATCACCCGCGCGAGCTGATGCGGAAAGGTCATCGGGGACATCGAGAGCCGCAGCGCAGCCCGCTGCTTCACCGCTTCGGAGAGGCCATAGGAGCCCCCGATCACGAACGCGGCCGTGCTTGTCCCGCTGTTCGCCGTTTTTTCAAAAAATTGCGCGAGCCCCTCGGAGGAAAGCTGTCTGCCTTCGATACACATGGCAACAAGCGCCGCGCCCTTCGGCAGTTTCTGAAGAATCCGCTCCCCTTCCTTTTCGATACAGGCCGCAATCTGTGCGGGGGACGGATCGTCCGGCAGGCGGAATTCCTCCACCTCGGTGATCGAGACACTGCCCCACAGGCGCATACGTTTGAGATATTCGGCGCACCCTTCCCGCATCCAGGTTTCCTTGAGCTTTCCGACCGCGACGATATCGACTGAAATCATAAAATCACCATTTCCGACGGTTCGCTCCGGGGCGCAACCTGCAGCGAAAAATCGATCCCCTCGCGCATCCCGGCCGCTGCGAACGCCGCCATCGCGGTCTGCCGGGCAATTTCGGGCATGTTGTTATTCTGCGAAAGATGCCCCAGAATGAACCGGGTGCTTCCGTTGCGCACCAGCGGGATCAGCTCCGCAGCGCAATCCTCATTCGAAAGGTGCCCGATATTCGACGCGATCCGCCTTTTCAGGTAATACGGGTAGGCCGATACCGAAAGCATACTGCGGTCGTAATTCGATTCGAGCAGCACCAGATCGCAGCCCAGCAGCTTTTCCCGAACGCTGTCGCTTATGTAGCCGAGGTCGGTTGAGACCGCCATCCGGCGGCCGTCCGGCGCCTCAAAACGGTAGCCAAGGCTGTGCACGCTGTCATGCGGGGTATCGAACGCATCCACCGCAAATGATCCGACCGGGAACCGGTCGCCGCCGTTCACAGCAACCGTCTTCTGCTCCTGCGAAAGCACGCCTTCCCAGCGCAGCCGGTCCAGCACCTCCGCAGAGGCATAAAGAGGAACCTGTAACTTTTTGAGGAGCACTCTTAAGCCGCTCACATGGTCGGTGTGCTCATGGGTTACCAGCACCGCTCCGATCGATTTCGGGTCAATCCCGCGCGCCGCCATCGCGCCAAGCAGCTGCTTGCAGGAGCGTCCCGCGTCGACCAGCACCGCCGAATCCGAGGTGCCAATCCAGGTGCTGTTCCCACTCGAACCGGAAAAAAGCGTACAAAACCTTGCCATGATATCCTCCTTTGGCATATGAAAACAGGAACCTTCCACACCGGGAAGGTTCCCGCCGATTGCTTACAGGGCCGCTTTGAGATTGCCTTCAGGAATGATGACCTTGCGGACGTTTGCACCAAGCGCCGTCAATTTCTCCACGATATCCTCATAGCCGCGCTCAATGTGCTCGATATCTTCGATTTCGGTCGTGCCGCGCGCGGTCATTGCCGCGATCAGCACCGCCGCGCCCGCCCTGAGGTCAACCGCCCTGACCGGCGCGCCGGTCAGCTGCGGGACGCCTTCTATCACAGCGACTTTGCCGTCCACCTGGATTTGCGCACCCATCCGGCGCAGCTCGTCCACATAGCGGAAACGGTTGTCCCAAACCCCTTCGGTCACAATCGACGTGCCATGCGCGATTGAGAGCAGCGCCGTCATCTGCGGCTGCATGTCAGTGGGAAAACCGGGATGCGGCAGTGTCTTTACATTCACCTTGGAAAGCTCCGTGTCACGCATGACCCGGATGGAATCGTCATATTCGATCACCGTCGCGCCGGCTTTTTCCAGCTTATCGGTGATTGCCTCCATATGCTTGGGAATGACGTTTTTGACCAGCACGTCTCCGCCGGTCGCGGCCGCGGCCACCATATAGGTGCCCGCTTCAATCTGATCCGGGATGATCGAATAGGTTGTCCCATGCAGAATATCCACGCCGTGGATCTTGATGACATCGGTGCCCGCGCCGCGGATGTCCGCGCCCATTGAGTTTAAAAAGTTCGCAAGATCGACGATGTGCGGCTCCTTCGCGCAGTTTTCCAGGATGGTGATCCCTTTCGCCTTGACCGACGCGAGCATGACGTTGATGGTCGCGCCCACCGAAACCATATCAAAATAAATGTGCGCGCCGAGCAGCATGTCCGCGTTTGCATTGATCATGCCGCTGTCAATCGAAATGGATGCGCCAAGCGCCTCGAAGCCCTTCATATGCTGGTCGATCGGACGAACGCCGAAGTTGCATCCGCCCGGCATCGATACGCTTGCGCGGTTACACCGGCCAAGCAGCGCGCCGAGCATGTAATAGGAGGCGCGCAAAAAACGCGCCAGTTCATACGGGACGACCGGTTCCCCAATATAGGAGGTGTCAATTTCCACAGTGGTGCGGTCGAGCATCCGGACTTCGGCCCCCATCGAACGCAGGATTTTAAACAGCACCGCGCTGTCCGAGATGTTGGGAATATTCTCAATGACACATTTGCCCTGTGCCAAAACTGTTGCCGGAATGATCGCAACCGCGGCATTCTTCGCGCCGCTGATGGTCACTTCGCCCGTAAGGCGGGTGCCGCCCTCAACAATAAATTTTTCCAAATCTATGAAACCTCCGCAGCGGGTTTTCCCGCATATTTTGGGGTAAAATGTCCCTACGCAAAAAGAAAACGCGACCGCCGCATTCCGCCTTGGATTTTTTTGCCGCAATCGGTTTTTTTACAAATAGTAAATCCGCGTATTATTATACCAAATATAAAAGGAAAAGAAAAGTCTTATTTTGTAAAAATCCCTTCCCTTTTTTTGGCGGAGCGCCATCCCTCCAGCGCGGCGGAATCATCTTCCCGGCCATAAACCGGTATCATAAGCCCGCTGGCAAATCGAATGGGCGATTTGAAAGCCGCAAAACGGCGTCTCCTGCGCTCCCGATGTAATCAACACGCTCCGCGTGGGGGAAACGAACTGCGCCCGTTCTGCGGTTATTATACCACCGAACCATGCGCTTTAAAAGAGCAATTTTTGTATTTTTACTAGGAATTTTAAAAAGAAACGCCGCGCCGCGGGTATTCCCCGCGGCGCGGTCGCTTTCCATTAACTAAGATAGTTCATTGCATTTTTATACTGTCCATTCACGCGCACTTCAAAGTGGACGTGCGGGCCGCTCGCATTGCCGGTACGGCCCATCAGCGCGATCAGCTCGCCCTGTTCGACCTGCTGCCCAACCGACACAAGCAGTTTGCTGTTGTGGGCGTAAAGCGTCTGTACGCCCGCCCCATGGTCGATGATGATGTAGTTTCCGTATCCGTAAGCCGAATACTTCGCAACCACCACCACGCCCGCGGCCGACGCGCGCACGCCCATGCCGATCCTTCCGGCGATGTCGGTGCCCGTATGGCCGTAATAGCCGAGGAATCCGCAGCTGACATAGCCGCCGTCGGCCGGCCAGATAAACGCGCCGGACGGGATATCACCCGAGGAGGATTTCGGCAGGAACTTGAGCGGCTGGGTGCCGCCGACAATCAGGATGCGTTCGACCGGCTGTTCGATGACGGTGCGGTCGATGATGTTGCGTTCGACCTCGATCCCGTCGATCATCTTGATCTCCGCCGTTACTTCGCGCAGTCCTTCCTTGCCTTCCTGCTTGACCCTGGTATAGCCGATATCCATATCCGGATCGACTTCCTGCTTGATCTGGTAATCCATGACCTCCTCATATTTCACCGTTTCGGTGACCTGTACTCCAAGGTATGGCACCGACTGGGAAATCAGAAGCTCATCTCCCGGGAACAGACGGATGTCGACATCCGGATTGAGTTTTTTGAGTTCGTCGAAGGTGATTCCGTTTTTCGCAGCGATCTTGAGCGGGTCGTCGCCGCTGACCACCGTGTAGATCTTCTTGCCGCGTTCCTCTTTGCCCAGCAGCGTAAGAATATCTTTGAGCGGCCGGATCGAGCTGGCCGGGTAAAGGCCGCGTTTGACCTGCACCTTTTTGACAAACTGGATCACAGCGTTGTCCGACATATCCGGCTCCCGGTAACGGTTGAGCATGTTGTCCATCTCGAACAAGAGCCGCGTCCCGTCGGTGACCGCCCCAACATATTCGTCCTCTATGTAAAGGCCGTCCGCCTCTTCAATCGAAACGCTGTTCGGGTCGTCCGAGTTTTTCCCCGCTGCCCGGATCAGTTCATCGGTCAGGTCGTCCACATCGGTGAGCTTGTCCGGAGCTGTCAGCACCGTGAGCTCAAACCGAGGGATAATCACCACTTCCTGGCGCTGTTTTTCCGCCTCCCGCGCCCGTTCCTGTTCCTCCCGCGCCTTCGCCTGCTCGCTTTCGTCTTCCTCTGATCCTGCGTCCGCAATGAATTGCGCATCGTCATAGGTGTCCTCGGTCGGGTCAGTGACCAGCACGTCTCCCAGGATCATACGCTCCTTCATGGCGTTCTCCGCCTGGGTAAAGACCGATTCGTCGGTGATGTAGCCGACTTCCTCACCGTTATACACAACTTTCAGCGCAAGGGTCAGGTTGCTGAAATAGTTGATCGTCACAAACAAAGCAATACATCCCGCCACCGGCAGCATATAATTGAGCAAAAACCGGAAAGCACGACAGATTTTTATAAGGAAATACCGTAAAAACCGGGTGCAGGCCTGCACCACCTTCCCGAAGGAACCATATTTGCGCGCGCCGCGCAGCTCCATACGGAAATCGTGGCAGCGCGTCCGCATCTCCCGCAGCGGGGCGGTCAGATCGCGCCAACCCCCGCGCACCCATAAAACGACTTTACGTTTGGATACCCGGGCCCAGTGGGCCGCCGCTGTTTCCATCCGGCGGAAGCGCTGGCTGAAATGCCGGCGCCGCGTCCGAGTCGAACGTAAAAACTGCACACCCACAAAATAGAAATACCGGTAAAGAAGGTTCATCCGGATAAAATACCACTGTTTGAGCCGCCCGACCGCCTTCTGGAAAAGAAGGCCTGCCCTGGACGGGTCCGGCGGCTTTTCATCCTGCGCGGGCCCGTCCCGCGAAGTCCCAGGCGGCGGTTCCCCGTCTCCCCGTGACTGCCCCGTGTCCTCCGTCTCGGGTTCCACAAACAAATCCTTTATCTGAGCGGGTTCCCCTTCCCTTTTTTGGGGTTCTATCGTTTCGTCCGGGACCGCGCTGTCCGCGGCGATCTCGGCAAACTGCTCCTCAACGGATTCGGAGTCCTGTGTTTCTTCTTCCGGACAGTCCAGCTCTTCGAGCTGTTGACCGTCCTCAGGCGGTAAATTTTTGTCTTTCGCCAAACACATCATCTCCTTTCGCTGCTTCTGGCGCCAAACCGCGCCCTATCCGGCAAAATGCCGCAAAATCCCAGCCCTGTACCCTTTGGCACAGCGGCCGGCTCGTCGTTTATCGTCAAAAAAGATGGTTTACAGGGTATTATTATACCCGCTAACGCCAATTCTGGCAAGCCTGTTCCCAGATTGTTTACAGATTCGTCCCATTATAAGCAATTTTTTCCGGCGGAAATGAAGTATTTTCCAGCCCTCCCTCGTTGCTTTAAAAGGATGCAAGTTATTCTGTTTTGCATCATAAGGGGGAAATGTATTATGAAAATGTTCCCGCGCCTTTTAGCAACAGCCTGCATGCTGCTTGTCTTCTGCGCGTGCACCTCGGAAAGCGGGCAATTCCTCGACGGTAAAACCGGGATCGCCTACGACGGGGACGCAAGCCTTGACAACCAGAGCTTCACCGGCAGCTTTGACGGCACCTTCACCACGTTTACTGAGCCGTATATTATGCTTGAAACCGACCTGCCGGATAAAAAAACGGTCCGCCTCCTGGGCAAATGCGAGCTTTCCGGTTCGGGCTTTGTCGGGCCGGTCGCGCTCACCGTCACCGGTGAAGGCGGCGAAACGCTCATTGACTGGGGCGAGGAGTTCGGCATCGGCTACCTCAGCTCCTCCGGCATCGACCGGACGCTGACCCTCGCGCCCGGCAGGCACAAACTTGTCCTGCGCGGCTGCGAGGGGCTGCATCTGGAGCTGCGAATCTCCGATTCCGCCCCGGACGCGCAGCCCGCTCCAGAAGCCTCCGCTCCCGCCTCCTCCAGTACATCTTTATAAAGGTCTCCAGCCGCAGAAAGGCCGGCGCGGGTTTCCCGCGCCGGCCTTCGGCTTTCTTTTGCCAATCAGTTTGCTTTGTCCGCGATTTCCTTCTGCACCTTTGCAAGGAAATCTCCGAACGGCATGGTTGTGGTTTTCCCGTCGCGGCGGTCACGCGCGGCGACTTCCCCTGCCTCAGCTTCCTTGTCGCCGAGCACCAGCATATATGGAATCTTCTGCAGCTGCGCCTCGCGGATGCGGTAGCCGACCTTTTCGTTGCGGCTGTCGATCTCGACGCGCAGGCCCGCCGCGGTCAGTTCGTCCGCGACTTTTCCGGCATAGGCGATATGGTCGTCGGTGACCGGCAGGACCTTTACCTGAACCGGCGCGAGCCAGAGCGGAAACGCGCCCGCGTAATGCTCGGTCAGGATGCCGATGAACCGTTCGATGCTGCCGAATACCACCCGGTGAATCATAACCGGACGATGTTTTTCACCGTCCTTGCCGGTGTAGGTCAAGTCGAAGCGCTCCGGCATCTGGAAGTCCAGCTGGATGGTGCCGCACTGCCAGGTGCGCCCGATCGAATCGCGCAGGTGGAAGTCGATCTTCGGGCCGTAGAAGGCGCCGTCGCCCTCGTTGACAGTGTATTCCTTGCCGTTTTTGTCGAGCGCCTTGATGAGGGCGTTCGTCGCCATCTCCCACTGTTCGTCTGAACCCATCGAATCCTCCGGGCGGGTGGAAAGCTCGAGCGCGTATTCGAAGCCGAACACCTTATAGAAGCTGTCAATCAGCTCCATGACGCCCAGGATCTCCTCCTCGATCTGCTCCGGGGTCATGAAGATATGCGCGTCATCCTGTGTGAAGCAACGCACGCGCATGAGGCCGTGCAGCGCGCCGGAGAGCTCATGCCTGTGCACGATGCCCAGTTCCGCCATCCGCTGCGGCAGATCCCGGTAGGAGTTCAGCCGGCGCTTGTAGACGAGCATGCCGCCCGGGCAGTTCATCGGCTTGATCGCGTAATCCTTGTCGTCGATCTTGGTGGTATACATGTTATCCTTATAGTGATCCCAGTGCCCGGAACGATGCCAGAGCTCCTCGTTGAGGATGAGCGGGGTGCGGATCTCCTGGTAGCCGCGTTTCGTGTGCTCGACGCGCCAGAAGCTTTCGAGCTGGTTTCGAAGCACCATGCCCTTCGGGAAGAAGAACGGGAAGCCCGGGCCTTCCTCATAGATGTCGAAGAGGTCCAGTTCGCGCCCGAGTTTGCGGTGGTCGCGCTTTTTGGCTTCCTCCATCATGGTGAGGTAGGCGTCCAGCTCGCTCGCCTTCGGGAAGGCGATGCCGTAGACACGGCAGAGCATCGGCAGGCTGCTGTCGCCGTGCCAGTAGGCGCCGGTGCACTGGATGAGCTTGATCGCCTTGAGCGGCGAAACCGAAAGCAGGTGCGGGCCAGCGCACAGGTCGGTGAAATCACCCTGCTTATAGAAGCTGATCGGCCCGCCTTCGGCGGCGTGCTTGTCAATCAGTTCAAGCTTATAGGGCTGATCCTTCATCAGTTCTTTTGCGGCGGGCACATCGAGCTCGAACCGTTCGATCTCTTCGCCGGTCTTGACGATGGCAGCCATCTCTTTTTCGATCTTCGCAAGGTCCTCGGTGGTGAAGGGCTTTTCGACGTCGAAGTCATAATAGAAGCCGTTCTCGACCGCCGGTCCGATGGTGTATTTGGTGTCGGGATAGAGGCGCATGACCGCCTGCGCGAGCAGGTGCGAGGCCGAATGCCAGAAAGCGTGCTTTCCGTCCGCGTCGTCAAAGGTGAGGATCTGCAGGTCGCAGTCCGCGGTGAGCGGAGTACGCAGGTCGCAGACCGCGCCGTTCACCTTGCCGGCGCACGCGGCTTTATAAAGGCCCGCGCCAAGACTTTTGGCCACTTCGGCAATTGTCGTTCCCGGCTCGAACTCCTTAACGACGCCGCCTTTCAACGTAATCTTTAACATAGTGATCGCTCCTTTTCTCATTCCTGATCTTTCCCGGAATAAATGAAAAAACTCCATCCCGCCAAAAACGGGATGAAGTCAAAACTCCACGGTTCCACCCGAATTGCACGCCTTACAGGGCGTGCCGCTCGTACGGCTGGTAACGGGGCCGGACCGGCGTGCTCGTCGCACGCGCTCAAGGGGTGGTCGTTTCGGTGCTGGAATCGGCACGGCTTGCAGCCGGACGGCCGCGCCTCTCTGGGAATCCGTGTGCGCCAAAATGTCCCCTGTCGTCGCTTTTTATGCGGTATTGAGTCATTATTAAAATACTATCACCAACCAAACGTCCTGTCAATATGAAAATTTCTTGACAACTATGCACAATCCATATAAAATAGGAGTGTCATGCAATATGTTTTATGGTACTTCATAATTCATGTATTTTTCATGAAATTTTGTCGTGCGCCTGAAAATATACTTTCCGTTTCGGCGGATTGCGGACATTGATAATTGCATAAAGGAGGTCAAAATTTTCCGTGGAAGGGATCATGTCTTATGTGATCTGCGGGATTGTTGCGTTTGTTATCGCCGCAATTATTTTCTTTTTCCTGGGCGTTCAGTATAGAAAAAGAACGGCGGAAGCCGCTCTGGGCTCCGCCGAAGAAGAGGCAAAAAGACTTATCAGCGATGCAATCAAATCAGCAGAGAGCAAGAAAAAAGAAGCCATCGTAGAGGCAAAAGATGAAATCTACAAGCTAAAGCAGGATAATGAAAAGGAAATGAAAGAGCGCCGTTCGGAGGTCACCCGCCTCGAGCGCCGCATCCAGCAAAAAGAGGAATCGGTCGACAAGAAGCTCGACAACCTCGAAAAGAAAGAAGAAACCCTCCAGAATAAACTGAAGGAAGCCGATGTCAAGCTGCAAGAGGCCGAACAGGTCAAGACCCATCAGTTTGACATGCTCGAAAAAATTTCCGGCTTCACCGCCGACCAGGCAAAGAATTATCTGCTTGCCAACCTCGAAGGGGAACTCACCCACGAGAAGGCGATGAAGATCAGCCAGTACGAGGCTCAGCTCAAGGACGACTCCGATCAGAAAGCCCGCGAGATCATCGCAACGGCAATCGGGCGGTGCGCGGCCGATTATGTGGCGGAGATCACCGTTTCGGTCGTCCCGCTGCCCAGCGACGAGATGAAGGGCCGGATCATCGGGCGCGAAGGCCGCAATATCCGCACCCTCGAAACCCTCACAGGCGTCGACCTCATCATCGACGACACCCCGGAAGCGATCACCCTCTCGAGCCACGACGCGGTCAAGCGCGAAGTGGCGCGCGTTTCGCTCGAACGCCTCATCCAGGATGGGCGCATCCATCCCGCGCGCATCGAGGAAACGGTTGAGAAGGCCCGCCGCGAAATCGACGCGAAGATCAAGCAGGACGGCGAGCGCGCCGTGCTCGAATGCGGCGTCCACAGCATGCATCCCGAACTTGTGAAGCTGCTCGGCCGGATGCGTTACCGCTCCAGCTACGGACAGAACGTACTTAACCATTCGATTGAGGTTTCCCAGCTGGCGGGCATCATGGCCGCTGAACTGGGAGCTGATGAAATGCAGGCACGCCGCGCGGGCCTCATCCACGACATCGGTAAATCGATGACCCATGAGATCGAAGGTTCCCATGTGCAGATCGGCGTCGATCTTGCGCGCAAGTATAAGGAAAATCCGGATATCATCCATGCGATTGAGGCGCACCACAATGACGTCGAGCCCAAAACGATCGTCGCCTGTCTGGTACAGGCCGCCGACGCCATCTCGGCCGCGCGTCCGGGCGCCCGCCGCGAGAACCTCGAAAACTACATCAAGCGTCTTGAGAAGCTCGAGGAAATCGCAAACTCCTTCGACGGCGTCGAGAAATGCTACGCCATCCAGGCCGGTCGCGAAATCCGCATTATGCTCAAGCCCGACGTGGTTTCGGACGACCAGATGGCCATCATGGCCCGCGATATCGTCAAGAAGATCGAAAACGAACTGGATTATCCCGGACAGATCAAAGTCCACTGTATCCGCGAGAACCGCGCGATCGAATACGCAAAATAAAAGTTTCCCCCGCTGCCCAGGGCAGTGGGGGACTTTTTCGGTTTTCAGAGCATTTTCAGCAGATTCTGAAAAAGCGTACCGAACTGGTAGACTGCCAGCGCGGCTCCATAGGCGATCAGCAGCTGCGCGGCAGCGGCCGCAAGCATCGTTCTGGTCGAATGCAGTTCCCTCCGAATGGTTGCAAGCGCGGAGATGCAGGGCGTATAGAGCGCGCAAAACGCAAGAAACGCGGCCGCTGAAAGCGGCGTAAACAGGCTTTGCAGGCCCGCTGCCAGTACCGCCGAGTCTCCTGCCGCGCCGCAGACGACCCCCAGCGTCGAAACAACCGCCTCCTTGGAGATAAGCCCGGCAAGCAATGAAATCGCGGCTTCCCCGCTGTCAAAGCCCAACGGCGCAAATAACGGCGCCAGCCGTTTCCCGGCAAGCTCAAAAAGGCTTCCCGCACCGTCTGGAACATACCGGAGAACCGGATCAAAATGCTGGCAGAGCCAGATGAGCACGCTCAAAAAAAAGATCAGCGTCCCCGCTTTGCGCAGGAAGTCGCCGCATTTCTCCGCCGTATTACGCAGGACGTTTCGCAGCGACGGAACCCGGTACGGTGGGAATTCCATCAGAAACGGCGACGGCGTCCCGCGCATTGGGCCTTTGCGCAGGAAGTATCCATATGCGCCCACAATGAGCATCCCCAGAAGGTATAGCAGCAGCACCGCAAGGCCCGGATGCGCCGGAAAAAACACCCCCGCGAGCAGCGCATAGATCGGGAAACGCGCGCCGCAGGAGAGAAACGGGGTCAGGAAGATCGTGAGCCGGCGGTCGTGCTCGTTTTCGAGGGTGCGCGCCGCCATGACTGCGGGCGTTGTGCAGCCGAAACCCATCATCATCGGAATGAAGGATTTTCCGGTCAGTCCAAGCTTGCGCAGCGGCAGATCCATCAGGAAGGCCGCGCGTGCAAGATACCCGCATTCCTCCAAAATGGTCAGGCAAAAAAACAGGATCGCAATTTGCGGCAGAAATGTAAGCACACTGCCCACTCCGCCAAACACCCCGCCGGTGACAAGACCGGTAAGCGGATCGCTCACGCCAATCGCGGGCAGCATGCCCTGCAAAAAGAAGGAAAGCCCGGTAAAGAAATGTTCCAGCAGCGATTTCAAAAAAAGCCCCACGCTGCCGAAGCTCGCGGCAAACATCCCAGCCAGCACCGCGAAAAAAATCGGATACGACCAGAATTTATGAAGCGCGGCCCGATCGATCCATTCGGTCAGTGAATCCTGCCCGCGTGCGGGCAGCCGTACCGCGTCCCGAACCAGCGAGTCGATCACCCGGTACCGTGCGTCTGCCACGATGGTCAGGATATCCGTTCCTCCGCTTGCCGTTTCCAGCTCTTCCCGGACCCGCACGATACGCGCGCGCTGTTCCTTTGTAAGGCACATCCGGCCAGCGGGTTCTTCCTCCCCTTCCAGAAGGCTGATCACATCGAACCGCAGCCGTTTCCAGTCGGTTCTTTCCCCTGCGATGATTCCGGTCACCTCATCGATCGCACGTTCGAGCAGCCCGTGATACCGCACGCAGGCACCGGACGCCGCCGGAAGCCCCAGAGCTGTTTTTGCAAGCTCCCCGGTATTTTCCCCCGTACGCGCCACAACCGGCACCACCGGCACGCCCAGCCGTTTTTCAAGTATTTTCGTATCAATCTTCCCACCCGCGGCACGCACTTCGTCCATCATCCCAATCGCCAACACGACCGGGCAGCCGGTTTCGCAAAGCTGCAGCGTCAGATAGAGCCCGCGTGCGATCGAAGTGCCGTCGAGCAGGCTCACCACCGCGTCCGGCTCGTCCGACAAAAGGAACCGCCGCGAGACACGTTCCTCCAGCGTATAGGTCGTGAGTGAATAGATTCCCGGCAGGTCGACCAACACGGCACGGCCGTTTTCGGCGCGCAGTTCCCCTTCCTTGCGTTCGACTGTAACGCCCGCCCAGTTCCCCACATGCTGCCGGCTGCCGGTCAGTATGTTAAAGAGAGTGGTCTTGCCGCAGTTTGGATTCCCCGCAAGCGCAATTTTTTTCATTTTTTCACCTTCCCGCCAAGATCGAAATGGTTGTCCCATCAAAATCTTATGCGGCGTTCCGGCTGGTTAGAAGCAAAAAGCACAGGGCCACGCAGCCGCGGGACCCTGTGCTTTTTGCTTTCCTGTCCTATTTTACCATTTGGTTTTGGTTTCAACCACTTTCCCCACGATTTGGATGCGGCTGAGCTCCTCCCCCATATAGATCTGGGTCTGATATGCCTGATTGAACGGCTGTAAAATCACCGCGCCATCCTTCTTAATGACCTTTTTAAGGGTGCCCTCCTCCCCGTCCACCAGCACCACAGCAAGCTCCCCGCTCTGCACATCCGGCTGTTTATGCACCAGCGCCAGGTCGCCGCTTCGGATACGCGGCTCCATGCTGTCACCGGTGACAATCAGGTAAAAATAGTTGTCCGGGTTTTTGACATTCGCCGGCTCGGTCCCGTAGTCTTCCTGAAAAGCAAGCGCGCCGTAGCCGGCCTTGACGGTGCCGATCACCGGTACCTGCGCTTCATTCACAAAGGGCCAAGGGGCCGCGGGATGCAGTTCATCCTCCCGCCCGAGAAGATAATCGGTGGTGACGTCGAAAATATCCGCGAGCCTGCGCAAAGTCCGCGGGTCCGGGGTTGAACGGCCGGTCTCCCATTTACCGACCGCCTGCTGGCTGATGCCGAGTGTTTCGGCCAGAGATACCTGAGATATCTTGCGCTCACGGCGCAGGGCTCTCAAACGATCAGAAAACATCGCTGCCTCCAACTTCTATTCAATGTATTTTATCCTCTGGGTATAATATACACGCAAAAGTTGTAATTGTCAATAAAATCATAAAAATAGTTGTAATTTTGCTTGACAACAACCGATGGTTGTAATATAGTATAAACATAAGGTTGTGGACAGCCTTTATGACAACATGGCAAAGCTGGAGGGATTTTTTATGAAGTTGGTTCAACTGATTCGATATTTGTTCCAGGTTATGGTTCTGGTCGCCGTATTCTGCCTGATCGGTTCGATTGGCGCCTGGGAAACCGGCAGCATCAATTTCCCGCAGCTTTTGCTGCAGCTCATCCTTTTTTCAGGGTGCGCACTGTTCGCCTCTCATCTGAGCCATCAGCGTTTCTTTATCCGTGTGCGCCGCAGGCGGCCTGTACGGGCGGTTCGTCCAGAGCCGCATCCCCAGAGCCGCCGTGTCGCCGCCGCCCATTCGGTCTGAGGTCGTGTCGTGTACCCCCTCACACCCCTTCCAGATCGAATGGCGGCGTATATTCTTCTTTGGCGGAGCTGCGTTCCTGCATAAATCCCTTTAGCCCCAGCTCCTCCGCATAATCCAGCACACTGTTATATTCAAAAGTGCTCACCCGCCGTCCGAGCTCTGGGAACTGCGCGCTTTTGTAAAACGGCGTGTATTGGCTCATAAGGCTTACCAGCACCTGCTCTTCGGGCAGGTGCTTTTTGATCCATTCGAGCACCCGCATCGAGTCCATCCTGCCCTTCGGAAGCACCAGATGGCGCACGATCAGCCCTCTTTTGAGCAGGCCGTCCGCACCAAAGCGTACCGGGCCGGTCTGCCGGAACATCTCGAGGATTGCCTGCGTCGCGACAGAAAAATAATCCGGCGCTTTTGAATAGCGCCGCGCACGTTCTGTATCCGCATATTTGAGATCGGGCAGGTAGATATCGATCAGCCCATCAAGCAGTCGGAGCGTTTCGAGCGTTTCATAGCCTCCGGTGTTGCAGACAACCGGGATTTTGAGTTCCGGCTTCGCAAGCAGCAACGCCTGCCGCACCCACGGTGCATAGTGCAGCGGGCTCACCAAATTCAGATTGTGCGCGCCTTTTTTCTGCAGTTCCAAAAAGATCTCCGCAAGCCGGCCAACCGAAACTTCCTTCCCAAAGTTTTCCGCGCTGATGCGGTAGTTCTGACAAAAGCAGCAGCGAAGCGGGCACCCTGAAAAAAACACCGTCCCCGAGCCATTCGTCCCGCTCAGGCAGGGCTCCTCCCAGGGGTGCAACGCCGCCCGCGCTATGCGCGCCTGTCCGCCTCCCCCGCAAAATCCCAAATCCACCGTCCGGTCGGCGCCGCACGCGCGCGGACAAAGCCGGCAGCTTTTCAGCTCTATCTTCTCCTCCAAAATAAATTCCTTCTTCCTGCGGATTTTATCCATCAAAGCTGTCCCTGCTTGCTATTTTCCGGCTGTAAAGATATAATGGGAAAAGCATATCTTTATAAAAAAAGCCGGAGGTTCTCAAAGATGCGGACAGTTATCTGGTTTCTCTATTTCTGGGTTACACTGGTCGGGTTGGTGCCCGCCATGCTTTATGCAAAACGGCTGAACGACGCCGGAAAAATCATCGAACGCGATGATTTTGTGGGACGCAAAGTCTACGGATGGATGTCCGCACTGCTCCGTCTGGCAGGCGTTACGGTGGAGGTGACCGGCAAAGAAAACATCCCGGATACCCCAGTGCTTTTCGTGAGCAACCATCAGGGGAATTTTGATATCCCAATCCTGCTGTGCAACCTTGACCGGCCGCATGGGGTCGTGGCAAAAAAGGAGCTGCAAAAACTCCCGTTTGTCCGCGTCTGGATGAAATACCTCTGCTGCGTTTTCATCGACCGGGATAATCCCCGCCGTTCCGCAATGGCGCTCCAGGAAGCCGCCCAAAACCTTCGGGACGGGCATTCGATGATCATTTTCCCGGAGGGCACCCGCAGCCGCGGCGACCAGGTCGGGGATTTCAAAGCGGGCGGTTTCAAAATTGCCCAAAAGACCCGCGTTCCCATCGTGCCAGTCTGCATCGAAGGCTCCTACCGCGTAATGGAGGCGAACCGCATGTGGATCAGGCCCGCCGTGGTCCGGGTGCGGATTCTGCCGCCGGTCGACACCTCCGCGCTCTCCAAAGAGGATTTCCGCACGCTCGAAGACGAGGTGCGCGGCCGGATTGTCAAGGCAAAATCCGCTTGACACAGCCGCTCGAAATGGCGCTCCGGTTTTTCCCACAAATCTGAACCTTTTGTAAAACTTGCGCAGCGCGCATTGTTCATTCCGGTCCGGATGTGGTACAATAACCGCAGAGCGGCCATTGTCCCGATTTATGACCAGGCAGATGCGCCGGTACCCGGCCTGAGGGAGCTCACTGAGCGCTTCGCTCTTGCAGTACAATAAAGCACGCTGTTTGCCCGCCTTTGGCGGGCAGCGCCGCCTATCCGGCATATCATGAGGCCAAGATGGGCCGCTGCCCGGGCGGAAATTCCCATCAAACGCCGCAAAGCGGTTATCGGGGCCGCAAACTGATCAGATCAATCTATACAAGGGGGCTACGCTTTGAAATACAGCCTGATTATGGATAAAGTATCCGTTGACAAAACATCGGATATCATCCGTTCAAATCCCATGCAGGAAGTTTCCCGCGCCGAGGCGGAATACCGCGGCAAAATCGCTCAGGTCTGCGACCAGGCAATCCGCGACGGCATCTACATCCTGCTGATCACCGGGCCGTCCGCGTCCGGAAAAACCACCAGCGCAAAAATGATCGCGGATGAACTGACCGCACGCGGACAGAAGGTCAACCGCATTTCGCTGGATAATTTCTACAAAAATGTCGAAGAACTTCCCCGCTGGAGCGACGGCTATCAGAATTACGAGGCGGTCGAAGGGCTGGACATCTCCTGTTTTGAAGAGATGGTGCAGCGCCTGCTGCGCGAGGGTCATGCAAATTTCCCTATCTTCGATTTCACCACCGGGCGGCGCGCCGCTGAAACGATCAACCTCACCTGCGACCCGCATACCTTTCTGATCATTGAAGGCATCCACGCGCTCAATCCTCTGATTTTTAAAAGTGTCGAAGGCTTCTCCTGTATGAAAATCTATATCAGCGTCCACAGCGACTTTGTTGATGGACAGGGAAACATCCTGCTCTGCGCACGCGACCTGCGGCTCATCCGGCGGGTTATACGCGATTTTTATTACCGCAGCACGCTGGCTGAGGACACCTTCAAAATGTGGGATTACGTCCTGCGCGGCGAGGACCTGTATATCCGGCCGTTCCGCAAATACGCCGACCTGCATATCAACTCCACCCACAACTACGAACCCTATCTCTATCATGACGAGATGGTCCGCATGCTGCTCGCCTGCACGCCGGATTCGCCTTATACCCCCATCATCCAGCGGATGATGGCCGCTTCCAGCCATTTCTTCCACATGGCGAGCGAGCTCGTTCCGGATTCGTCCCTGATCCAGGAATTCCTGAAGCCCAAGTCCTGGAAGTGATTTTCCCGCCGCGCGCGGCTGTCAGGAGGTACTTTTATGACCTGTCCAAAATGCGGCAAAAGCATCCCCGACGAGAGTTCCTTTTGCATGCATTGCGGGAGCCTTATCGATCCTTTGGATGCCATCGAACAGCTGGAAAACCCCAAGCGGCATTGCGCTATCTGCGGCTGCGAGCTGCCTGAAACCAGCATCGCGGATGTCTGCGTCGGCTGCCTCTATCAACGGGACTTCAAGTCGTCCGACGATGCTGAACCCGAAACAGACGGGCCGTCCGGTCCGCCAAAAGCCGCTGCTTTTTCTATCTCCTCCAGCGGGTTGGAATCCGATTTTGTCCCGGATTTTGACCTTGACGACCTGCCGCCTGTTCCCGGTGATTCGGAGGAGTTATCTTCCGCATCCTCCGTTTTTCCCACCGGCGGGCCAGCGCCGTTTGCCACCGATGAACCGGCAGCTTTCCGGGCTGACGAACCGGTGACCTTCCAGGCCAGCGAATCCGCCGTCCGTTCATCTGATCTATTTTCTCCCTCAAAGCCTTTTACCGTGCATATTGACGACGCGGACTATTATGAACAGCCTGTCCCGCAGCAAAACAAAGACGAAAAACAGCCAAAAGAGCCGAACTCCCCGTCCCGCCGCAGTCCGAAATGGCTGGTCATCCTGGGGGTTATGCTGATCCTTGCGGCGGCCTGCGTGGTGATTGTCCCGCGCCTGCTGCCCGCAGCCGGTTTCCTGCCCGGACTGTCCGACGCCGGCAAGCCATCCAGCGAACAGGATGAACAGGCTGTCGTCTACGCGCATGAGATGGTGAAGGCCGCGGCGTTCAGCCCGCAAAGCGTCCATTTTGATCAGAAGAGCCTCGAGATGACCCACAACGGAGATATCTATACGTTCACCCAGCGCTTTGAACGGCTCACCGCATCCGGAGAAAACGCCGCATCGGTATTCACAGCCGTTCTCCGGATTGAAACCAGCACTCAGGGATATGTCCCTCTGATGCTCCAGGTTGATGATTCGATCCTGTACGATTACCGTCAATAGCAATCACCCAAATCGGGAGCCGCCAGATGGCGGCTCCTTTTTGCCATCTCTATCCTACAGGCCTTCAATCCGCAGGCTTGTCCGGGCGGGCGCCGTAGGTCTTGAACTTTTCGAGCACCGCGGCCAGCTCCGCATCGGTGAGCATGACTGGATTTCCCACCAGTTTCGCTTTATAATAGATCTCCGCGCAGAATTCAATCTCTTCCGCCGTGTCAAAAGCTGTCCGGATATCCTTTCCACAGGCCACCAGGCCATGGTTGCCGAGCAGGACTGCGTTGCGTTCCCGCATGCCCTGGAGGACGCTTTGGGCCAGCTCCGGCGTGCCGAAGGTACAGTACCTGGTGCAGCGTACATCGCCTCCCGCGTATCCGATGAGATAGGAGCACGGCTCGATCCCCATATTGAGACACGCCAGGATGCACGAATAGGTACTGTGGGTGTGCACCACCGCGTTCACGTCCGGCCGCTCCTCATAGATGACCCGGTGCAGGTCCCATTCGCTGGTCGGTTTCCACCTGCCCTCCACCAACTTTCCGTCCGGCTCCATCACGCAGATGTCCTGCGGCGTCAGCGTTTCGTATTCCACCCCGCTCGGACTAACTGCCAAAAGGCCCTCTTCCCTGTTAAAAATACTGATATTCCCACCGGTGCCTTTGGTGAGCCCATGAGAGATAAGTTTTTGCAGATGCTTTACGACCAGTTCCCGTTCTTTTGTAAGCGGCATATCATTTCTGTCCTTTCCTGCGGATACTGCTATTTTAATCGAAACCAGAAAACTTTACAAGCGGAGCATTTGCAGTAAAAAACGGACGGGGCTTTCGCTCCGTCCGTTTCAGCAATTAAATTATTTCCAGTGCGGGTCGTCCCAGATCTTCAGCGTCTGTCCAACGCCCATCTCCTGGGCTTTCTTGTAGAGGTCATAGCTCCACGCTACATCGAATACCGCCATACCGCAGGCAACGAAGACGATAACCTGATCGTCATTGTCACGGCCGGATTTGATGCCGCGGGCAACATCACCGATACTGGTGGATTCCTTAAGCGGCTGGATCTTGCCCTCGTCGATCAGGGTGTAGATCGGTCCGCCGATAACGCCGGAATAATAACCCGCTTTGTCGCCGGAAGCGATCGCTTCCTCAACATAAGCTTCGTGCAGGCCAATGTGGTCATAAATGATCTTCGCATCGGTCCAGAACTTCTCGTCGCCCTTTCCAGGACCGGAGAACAGGATGGTCGAGCCTTTCTTGACCCAGGAGCTGTCGAACATGAGGGGTTTCAGACGGGAAGCGGCAACAGTGATAACATCACCGGCGCGGACAGCTTCTTCCAGAGAAGTGGCGACAACGCCTTCCACGCCGTATTCCTCTTTGACCCAGTCCGCGGTGGCCTGCGCTTTGTCCTCAAACAGGTCATAGCAGTAAACCTTCTTGATGGAAGGAACCTGCGGCATGATCGAACGGAAGCAGGATTTGTTAATCGGGCCGCAGCCGACGATAACGCCAACTTCGGAATCTTTGCGGGCCAGATAACGCGCCGCAACGCCCGGAACAGCGCCGGTTCTCATCGCGCTGATGAGGTTGGCGGACAGGAATGCGAGCGGCTCGCCGGTGTCTTTATCGTTGAGCAGAACAGTCAGAACCGAACGGGGCAGGCCGCGTGCGGGGTTCGCAGCATTCGAGCCATACCATTTCACACCGCAGCAGTCGAAACGGCCGCCGAGATACGCAGGCATTGCGAAGAAACGTCTGTCAGGACCTGCAACCGGCATATTCGGGAATTTGCAGTCTTCCGCTTTCGGGAAGATGATGCCCATGCCATGGCTGTTGTGATTCGGGCCACCCATCAGGTAGTCACCCTCGGAAAGAAGTTTGAAAACTTCTTCGGAAACGTCTACGCAGCGTTTCTCATCAAGTACGCCAACTTTAATCAGGTCAGGCTCGGACAGATAAAGGAATTCAGTCTTGTGTCCCATTTTTTGTATCTCCTCTCAAAATTTAGTTCGGTTAATGGATGTACCAAAATTAAATGAACGCTTAAACGACAGCGCCAAAATTTTGCGTGGAACAGATTGTTTCATTTACTACATTGAGGATATCACGCCAAATTCAGGAAGTCAATATTATTTTGATTCTGTGCATCACTGCCAAATTTGCAGGTCCAATCCGATAAAAAACTGAAACACAGTTCTCATTTTGCGAAAAATAATTTTGAGATTCGATCTTTTTCAAAAGAAACCGGGGGATGGTTGACAGGCGTTTTGTAGCTTATTATACTTTAAGAAGTAAATAGTACATTCCAGAGGCCATCACCATCAGAATAACAAGCAACAATTGAAGATCAGGAGGTCATTATGAGTCAGAAAATCCGTAACCGCGCAGACATCCTTTCCCACGGCGATGTGAAGTCCAGGGAAATCGTCCTGGATATCACCGAAAAAACCCTTCAGCGGCTTGACAGCTACCAGCGTATCAAGAGCATCATGCACATGGAGGGCGACATCCTTCACATTGGAACCAAGTCCTGGGATCTTTCCAAAAAGAAGAACGTCTACCTGCTCGGCGCGGGCAAAGCCTGCAACCATATGGCAATGGCGGTTGACGAAGTCCTCGGCGACCATCTGACCCGCGGCATCGCGATCGTCAAGATCAGCGAACCGACCGATGTATTCCGCAAGACCGAAGTCTATGTCGGCGGGCATCCCCTCCCGAACGAGGAAGGCCTGCGCGCCTGCCACAAGATCCTCGACATCGTCGACAACGCCGGTCCGGACGATTTGTTCATCGTGGTCATCTCCGGCGGCAGCTCCGCGCTGATGAGCTGCCCGATCGAGGGTCTCACCCTGCAGGATGAGATCGACGTCACCGACGTCATGCTCAAATCCGGCGCGAACATCTTTGAAATCAACGCCATCCGCCGCCATATCTCCCAGATGAACGGCGGTATGCTCGCCAAACGCATCGAAGCGCGCGGCAGCGAGCTGATCGGCTTCGGCATCTCCGATGCGGTCGCCTCCCCCGCCACCGGCGACATCGGTATCCCTTACGCCAAATACCGCGGCACCCCGATGGGACCTGACCAGACCACCCTCGAAGAAGCCCGCCGCGTCATCCGCGATTACGGCGTCGAGGACCGTCTGCCCAAGAAGGTTGTCGAGTACCTTATGAATGTGGGCGAAGAGGGCGAAACCCCGAAGGCGTTCCCGAACAACACTTATTTCCTGCTCAACACTCTGCCGGATTCCTGCATCTATGCGAAGGAAGTCGCGGAAGAAATGGGTCTGAATGCCATGATCCTGACCTCCTTCCTCGAAGGCGAGGCGAAGGACGTCGGCGCAATCTTCGGTTCGATCGCGCGTGAGATCCAGACCTACGGCAATCCGATCCAGGCGCCGTGCGTCCTGCTCTCCTCCGGCGAAGCGACCACCAAGATCCTCGACAACGCCACCATCACCGGTCATGGCGGACCTGGACAGGAAGAGACCCTCAGCTTCGCGCTCGTTGCACAGAAGGCCCCAGGCAGCTGCCTGCTTTCGATCGACTCGGAAGGCACCGACGGCACCGCTCCGATCGCCGGCGGCATCACCGACTCCCAGAGTTATGCAACCTCGCTCGAAAAGGGCGTCGATATCTACGCTTCCCTGCGCGGCCACGCAGCCTATGAGGCGCTCGACGCGATCGGCGACACCGTCTTTACCGGCAACACCGGCACCAACCTGTGCGACTTCAACGTCATGTACGTTCCGAAGCTCGAGAAATAAACATTTTCTGTACCCGCCCTGACCGCTGCTGCCGGGGCGGGCTTCACCCAGTTAGAATACGATGGAGGTAATTTTGATATGTCCAAAATTAAAAGTGTAACCGCCCGTCAGATCATCGACTGCAAATGCCGTCCGATGGTCGAAGTAGATGTCGTCACCGACGACGGGTTTATCGGTACCGCCAGCGCCCCGACCGGTTCTTCGGTCGGCATGTACGAGGCATATGTCCTGCGCGACAACGATCCCAACGAGTATGACGGCCAGAGCGTGCACAAAGCGGTCGACAACGTCAAAAATATCCTCGGCCCGGCCATCATCGGCATGGACGTCACCGACCAACGCGCGATCGACGAGAAGATGATTGCGCTCGACGGTACTCCCAATAAAGAAAAACTCGGCGGCAACGCCATCTATTCGGTTTCCGCGGCCGTTCTGCGCGCCGCTTCCGCCGCTGCCAAAATGCCGACCTACCGGTATCTGTGCGGCCGCGACATCAAAACCGTCCCGGTTCCGTCCTTCAACGTCATCAACGGCGGCAAATACGGCGACGTACACCTCGCTTTTAATGAATTCCTGATCGTCCCTTACAAAGCGAAGGACATCTACGAGGCGGTCGAGATCGCTGTCAAGGTGTTCAATAAGCTCGGCGTGATCCTCAAGAAATTCCTCGGCGCGGACCCGCAGGTCGCCCGTTCCTACGGCTGGGCTGCTCCGTCCAACGATCCCGAGGTCGTCCTCGACCTGATGCAGGAAGCCATTGACGCCTGCGGCTACCACGACAAGGTCGCGTTCGCATTTGACTGCGCTTCGAGTGAAGTTTACGATGCTGAAACCAACACCTATCTGATGAAGGACAAACGCATCACCGCTGACGAACTGATCGCTTATACCAAAGCGCTCACTGAAAAATACAACTTCGTCTTCATCGAGGACCTGCTCGACGAGAACGACTGGGAACACTATCCGAAGGCTGTCGAACAGATCAAACGCACCATCATCATCGGCGACGACCTGATCGTCACCAATCCGGAACGCCTGAAACGCGCCTATGACACCAAAGCGGTGGAAGGCTTCATCCTCAAGCCGAACCAGATCGGCACCATCACCGAGGCGCTCGACGCACACGCGTTCGCCAAGGAGCATGGCATGATCTCGGTTCCGTCCGGACGCGCCGGCGGCGTTGTCGGCGATATCGTCATGGACTTCTCGGTCGGCCTCGAAGTGCCCATCCAGAAGAATGGCGCGCCGCGTTCCGGCGAGCGCATCGACAAACTCAATTTCCTGATGCGCGCCTGCGACACCACCCCCGGCTGCCATATGACCGATATCACCGGGCTTGTCCGCTTCTAAAATTTCCGATTATCCCGTCACGCCCCAAAACGGATCGTTTTGGGGCGTGACCTGTCCTGCGGATGTTTTCCCATAAATTCCAAATTTTCCAACAATTCCACCGAAAGGGAGGGGTACCCATGCCCGATTTCTCCGGCAAAGTTTCCGGCAAATTCGATACGCTCACCCATTCCCAGAAGGCTGTCGCGCATTATGCGATGGAGCATATGGATATGATCGCTTTCAATACCCTTGACGATATTGCCACAAAAATCGGCGTGAGTACCACCACCATCATCCGCTTCGCCCGGGAACTCGGGTACAGCGGCTATTCCGATATGCAGAAGGACGTCCAGAGCTCCATCATGGACAAAGTCAGTCTGCCCGAACGGTTTACCAGCAAGCGCGACTCGATCAACCGGGATAAACTCCTGATGGACACCGTACAAAATGACATTGCCGATATCACCAATACCCTCTCGAACATCTCGCAGGACAGTCTCAGGCAGGCCATTGACATGATTGCCTCCGCCCGAAATATTTATGTTCTGGGGATGCGCAGTTCATTTGCGCTGGCCCACTACATGACCTCCCGGCTCGGCCAGATCCGTCCCGGCGTCAAGCTGATTCAGTCGATCGGTATGATCTTTCCGGAGGAGATGGTCGGCGCGGGCAGCGAGGATATCTGCATTGCCTACCTCTTCCCCCGCTATTCAAAAACTGCCGCAAACCTGATCCTGTGGCTGAAAAACATGGGGGTAAGAGTGATCCTTTTCACCAGCCAGAACTACGCGGCCGTCCAGAGCTACGGCGACGTGTTCCTGCCGTGCAGCGTGGGCGGCGTCTCCTTCAAAAACTCGTTCGTCGCGCCGATGTCGCTTACCAACTATCTGGCTGCGGCAGTCGCGCTGCAGGATTACTCCGGTGCGCTCGAAACATTGCGCCAGACCGAGGAATTTCTCAATAAAGGCTATTACCTCGGCCTCTGAATATCCGCACCGGGTCCTCTTATTAAAACAAAAAAAGGGCGGGCAGCTCAAGGCTGCCCGCCCTTTTTATTGTAGAAACCGCTCCCCGCGCAGACGGGAATTTTCTTCTGCAATAACGGGACTGGACGGCGGCATATCTCTGCCGCCGTCCAGTCCTTATGAAGATAGATAAGAAGAAAGCGAAAAAAGAATCAGGTGTTCTTTTTCTGCACGGCAGGCTTCCCGAGCGCGGAATCGGTTTGCGGATAATCCTCGCGGAAATGCGCGCCCCGGCTCTCCTTGCGGCCCTGCGCGGCCTGTGCCATCAGGCCGCTGGAAACCAGCATGCTGTAAAGGCGGAAATTGTCCATGCGAACCGCGTCCTGCGTGGGCGCCTGCTCAATCTCGCGCAGCAGATCCTGCACAAGCTCCTGCACACGTTCCAGGCTTTTCTCGCTGCGGCAAACCAAAAGGTTTTTCTGGTTCACCTTCTGCATGTGCGCAATCATCGCATTGGTATCGATTCGTTTATGCAGGATCTCCTCAAGCGCCGCCGAAGGCTTTCCCGCATCCACCGCCAGCCCTTTCTGTCCGCGGGCCCACTCCGCTGCACTGCGCCCGGCGATTTCTCCGAATACCTGGCAGGTAACCATCATATTTCCACCCAAACGGTCGGCGCCGTGCGGGCCGCCCGCCACCTCCCCTGCCGCGTAAAGTCCCGGCAGGCTTGAGGCGGAGCGCTCGTTGATACGCACGCCGCCGTTAATAGCATGTGCAAAGACCGAGATTTCCACCGTCTGTTTTAAAAGGTCGAGTCCGTTTTCGCGCATGTGATCGCGCGCGACCCGCCACATATGATGCAGCCCGCAGTCGTCCGGGATGCTGTCCACATAGGCGTCTGTCATGTGGGTCAGATCCGCGCAGATGCCGCCGTGCGCGCAGGCATTTCCCGCGCAGATCTCCTTTTGGATGGTGATTTCGAGATATTTCGAGTCATCGCTCGAAGAAAACGGAAAATGCCGCCGGTGCTCATCCATAACATGTTCCGGGGGCATACCGGCAGGGAGGTATTTTTCCATAAAACTTTCTCCCCTGCTATTTTGCAAACGCGGATGCGCGGCCCAGATATAGCCGTTGAAGATATTCGTAATCGGGTGGGAGATCCCCAGACCCGCCTGCATGAACTCCATGTTGATCAGCTCCGCTCCGGCTTCGTAGCCAAGCAGATAACCGTCCCCACTTACATCGCCGGGATTCAGGTTTTTTTCAAACGCCTGGGAAGCTCCGCCAGTCGCAAGCACCACCGCTCCCGCGTCTATTCGTACGAAGCCGCCCGCTTTGTCCATCCCCCAGGCGCCGCGGCAGACGCCGTCACGCATCAGCAATTCCACAATTGTAATCCCACTGAGCTCCCGGATGTTCGGACGCAAGGCGATCTGCTGCATCATGGCATGCACGATCGGATCGCCGTGCCCACGGATGACATGGGTTCTCGGGGCGCTGGCAAAACAGCTTTGGAAGATATAATAATCGTCCCCTTCCATGTCGAAAGCTACGCCCCATTTTTCCAGCTCGGCCACCGTACGCGGCGCGTTTTCCGCCAGAATAGCGGCGAGCCTGGGATCGGCCATCCCCTGGCCAGCGTCGACGATGTCCTGGTAATGCCGTTCGACATCGCCGGGTTTTGCAGGGTTGCCCGCATTGTAGCCGGCCATTTCCGCCACCGGATAGGTGGTTGTCCCGCCAAGTCCAAGCGGTTTTTTGGTGGCGATGAGCACATCCGCTCCCGCGTCGGCGGCAGCGATGGCCGCCCGGCCAGCCGCGCCGCCGCCGCCGACAATCAGCACATCCGTTGCCAGTCTGTTCATAAGTAGTTCCTCGCTCTCTGAACGCCGTCCTGCGTCTTTTTATTGAAATTCCGGCGAACGCTTATGCAAGAAGGCATCCACGCCCTCCGCGCAGTCCGGCGTTTGGAAAATCGTCCTGCTGAAGTCGAGATTTTTATAGAAACATTCCGCGGTCGGCACCATACCGATCTCCCGCACGCCCTTCTTGATAAGTTTGACCGCTTCAAACGGTTTTTCAGCGATACGCGCGGCCATCTCCAGCGCGGTTCTGACCACCTCGCCGGCGGGCGCCAGACGGTTGACCAGTCCAAGGCGCAGGCAGTCGGGCGCGTCGATGAATTCACCAAGGAACATCATCTCCATTGCCTTGGATGCGCCGACCAGCTTCGGCAGGCGGAAAAGCCCTCCGCTGCCAGGAAAGACACCGAGGTTGATTTCTGGCTGCGCGATACGTCCCGCCTCCGAAAGAATCCGCAGGTCGCAGGCCATGGCCATCTCATAGCCGCCTCCGCAAACATTGCCTTCCATTGCCGCAATCACCGGTTTCTCAAGGAATTCAATCGCATTGAAGGTTTCGTTCTCCTTCTGCAGCTTCTTGCCGATGACATCGTCCCAGACCTGGGGAAACTCCTTGACATCCGAGCCGACGCAGAAAGCACGCTGGCCTGAACCGGTCAGCACCACGACGCGCACCTCGTCGTCCCGTTCGAGTTTAAAGAGGGTATCGCGCAGTTCCGCGCTCAATTCCAAGGTTACAAGGTTGAGCGGCGGGTTGTTAAGCGTCAGAAGCGCGACATGCTTCGCGGGTTTCTCCACGAGAATCATTTTATTTTGATATTCCATATTTACTCCTTCTTTTCCTGATGGATTTGCACCGTCCCTGTTCGGTCCAGCGCTTCGATTTCTTCTTCTGTGTATCCGCACCGGCGCAGCAGCGTGCCGGTGTCCTCCCCAAAGGCGGGCGGCGTACTGCGCAGCGGGAGGTTTTCCCCGTCATAGCGGTTGGGATGCCCCAAAACCTGAACCTTCCCCGCCTCAGGAACCTGCATCTGCAAAAAAGGACGGTTATAGATCACCTGCTCATCCCGCAGCATCTGCTCATATTCGTTCACTGGGGAATACCACATGTCTTTGAGCGTGTCAAACAGCGCGATCCATTCGGCGGTCGTACGCTTTTTCAGTTCCTCGCAGACCACTTTGTCAAATTCCTCGCGGTTCTCCATCGCGTCCCGCTCGGTGAAGCGATCCATTACGCCCGGCGTAAAAATTTGGCTCAACCGGTCATGATGGGTCAGCGAAACGGTGATGTATCCGTCCGCTGTGTGGTAAACGCCGTAAGGGGACTGATGGATACGGGTCGAAAGGCCGGTGTCCACCCGCGGGATAAAGCGTCCACCGTTTGAATAGTAACCAACCGTTTCGATCTGCATATCGAGTGAAGCCAAAAGCAGGTTCGTTTCGACCAGGTGCCCCCTTCCGGTGCGGTCCCGGTCACGTGCCGCAGCCACAAGCCCCAGGGCTAAAAGCGACGCCGCGTGCTGCTCGATGAGTGCCGCACCTGCCGGCACCGGCGGTTTGCTGCCCGGACCATTGAGCCAGGCAAGCCCGCTGGCAGCCTGCATGAGCAGTTCATCATCCACCTCCCCCGCACGTGGGCCGCCGTTTCCATAGGCGGTACAGGAACACCAGACAAGCCTCGGAAAGCGTGTCCGGAGCGTTTCATATCCGAGCCCAAGCCCTGCCAGGAAACCCGGGGGACAGTTTTCAATCACTGTATCGTACTCTTCAAGCAATCGAACCACCGCCGCGCGGCCTCCCGGCCGCGAAAGGTCGGCGGCAAAACTTTTCTGGTTGCGTCCGGTCAGGAGAAAGAAGATACCTTCTCCATTTTTCCGGTAATCGCTGCCAGGGCGTCCACGGTTTTCGGGATCCCATTCGACCCGCACCACATCAGCTCCAAGATCAGCCAAAATCTGGCTTGCACCGCAGCCATAAAGTCCATGGACAAAGCTAAGAACCTTCATACCCTCAAGCATGGGGCTTGCCTCCAAATTTGTTTTCTGGCTATCCAATCAGCAGCGTGCTCAGCCCGGGAATGAACACAAACAGGAAAAACACGCCCACAAACCCGAGGAAGAACGGCAGCTCTCCTTTTGCAATTTCACCCATCTTGAGCTTCGAAACCGACGCGGCCGCAAACAGGTTGACAGCGACCGGCGGGGTCATATTGCCAATGACGATCGCAGTACACATAATCATGCCAAAATGGATGGCATGTACGCCCAGGCTCTGCGCGATCGGCCAGAGCACCGGCACCAGAAGCACGCAGATCGCGATACCCTCGAGGAAGGTGCCAAATACCAGAAGGATCAGCGCTACAATCAGGCAGAACAGCCACGGAGCCAGATGCATCGAAACGATCACATCCACCATCTGCCCGGAGATGCCCGAGAAGGTGAAGAGCCACGAAAACGCGGTCGAAGTCGCAATGATGAAGAGCATCATCGCGCTGCTTTTGCCCGATTCCAGCAGGATGCGGTATAGGTTTTCCGTGCGGATTTCTTTATAGACAAAGACACCTACAATAAACGAGTAGATGACCGCCACGGCGGCGGATTCGGTTGGGGTCATGAGACCGGAATAGATTCCGCCCAGGATGATCACCGGCAAAAGCAATGCGGGCAGCGCGCTGAAGAAGCTGCGAAAAAGCTGCCCAGCCGAAAGTTTTACGGTATTTTTCGGCCATTTTTCCTTATTTGCATAGATGATGCAGAGGATGACCAGCACGATCGAGATCATAATGCCCGCGACAATGCCGCCCTTGAACATGTCACCAACCGAACTGTTTGTAATCGTGCAGTAGACGACCATAATGATTGATGGCGGGATGATTGGGCCAAGTCCGCCCGAGACAGCCAGCAGGCCGGCACAGCGAGCGGGTGGATAGCCGATGCGGATCATATCCGGATAAAGCATACCGCCGATAGCAAGCACAGTGGCGGGCGCTGAACCGGAAAGCGCGGCGAAAAAGGCGCAGGCCAGAACCATCGCATAAGCCATGCCGCCGCGGACATTTCCAATGATACTGTTGCAGAAATCAACCAGTCTTCGGGAGATGCCGCCTTCGGTCATCAGATTCCCCGCAAGCACAAAAAACGGGATCGCCATGATTGACACAGAGTCGAGCGCGGTGAACATCCGCTGCGGGATCACCGCGAGCGGCACGTCGACTGTGAGCAGGGACACCATGGTCGCAGCGCCGAGCGAGACGGAGATCGGCACGCCGATGAGCAGCATCAGAATCAAGGTTCCAAACAGGACCAGGGCAGTCATGCGTTTTCCTCCTTTTCCGGGGCCTTTGCCGTTTTATCCAGCAGCAGCATCACCAGCGAAGCCGACTGCACCACTGTGATGATGCCGAAGCTGAGCGGCAGCGCGAAATACGGAACGACCATCGGCAGATGCAGGCCGGGCGAAACCTGTCCCGAAGAGATCTGCGTCTGCAGGATGGTAAAAGAATTGAAAAAGCAAACCGCCGCAAAGAGGATGACAACCAGCTTCGCTGCGGCGCGCAGCAGTTTTCCCGCGAGGCCGTGAAACTTATCGGTGATGGCGGTAATTGAAATCTGGGTGCCGTCCCGCAGACCGGCTTCGGCGGCAAGCAGCGCCATATAGACCATACAGTACCGCGCGAGCTCCTCAAACCAGGAGATCCCCACGTGGAACAGGTTGCGGTTGGCCACCTGTGCGAACGCGGAAAGCACCATGACCACAAAAGCGGCTACCAGAATAAAATCTTCGATCTTCTGCAGCCCGGATAATACCTTTTTCATATGAATCCCTCCTTAAAGCTCCGGCCGGGAGGATGCTCCCGGCCGGAACCGTCCGACAGAAAACGGACGCTATGCTTTACGCGGCGTTTTTATCGGCCTCGATTGCTTCTACCCAAGCCGGGTCCATACGGTCGGAGAACTGCTCCATCGCGGGTTCGACCAGCACACGCATTTCATCCATCGGGATCTCATAGAAGTTGACGCCCAGGTCAACCAGCTCTTTCGCGGCAGCTTCGTTCGCTTCTACCAGGAACTGACGCTGCTGATCCGCGCCGGCTTTCACACCCGTGAGGAAAGCGTCGCGCAGATCCTCGGGGATCTGGTTCCATGCCTTGTCGGACATGAACACGCCCATGAAGCCGAACACGTGGTTGGTGTAGGTGACGTTCTTGGTGATCTCATAGTAACGGTTGGCGATCAGGTTCGCGACCGCGTTTTCAGCCGCGTCGATCGTGCCCTGCTGCAGTCCGGTGAAAACATCGCCCGAAGCCATCGGGGTTGCGATTGCGCCCAGCGCGTTGAACGCGGCGATGTGCAGATCGTTTTCCATCGTGCGGATCTTCAGGTTTTTGAAGTCCGCAACCGTCTCAACCGGGCGGGTGGAGAAAACATTGCGGAACCCAACATCCATCCAGCCGACGGTGTGGACTTTCTGCGCTGCGGTTTTTTCCGCGATCAGGCCGCCAACCTTGCCGTCGATCACCCGGTGCGCTTCATCCGCATCATTGAAGAGGAACGGCTGGTCAAGCACTGCCATCTCAGGGATGAAGGAGGTGAGCACCGCGTTCGACGCGGTGAACATGTCGATGGTCCCCATCTGGGCGCCCTCATACATATCGCGTTCATTGCCGAGCTGGCCGCCCGCGAAAACTTCAATTGTGATCCGGCCGTCGGTGGCTTTTTTCACCTCTTCGGCAATCGCAAGGCCGCCTTTGTGGAAGTTGCTGCCGTCCGGGTCGACCATGCCCATTTTGATGGTGATGGTATCCGCGGCCGGCGTGTCTTTCGAGCCGGCGCTTGAAGCAGCCGGAGCCGCAGTGCTGCCGGCGGGGGCGGAGGAGCTTTCGCTGGAACCGCCGCAGCCCGCAAGGGTCCCAAGAATCATGGCACCGGTCAGAAGCGTTGCAAGTAGTTTTTTCATTTTCTTTCTCTCCTTTTCTTATCACTGTAAGTAGTCCATACAGCGGGTACGACTATTTTTAAAGGGTCCCTTCTGCCGCGACGGCTTTTCCCTGGGCAACCAGTTCCTGGATTTTTTCGTCCGAATATCCGCATTCGCGCAGCAGTTCAGCGGTGTGTTCCCCAAGTTCGGGAGGCAGGCGGCGCAGCGGGACCGGCTGTCCGTCGTAGTGGTTGGCGTGGCCAAGCACTTTTACCTTCCCGGCAACCGGATGATCCATCGTGATGAACGCCTGATTGTAGATCACCTGTTCATCCTTGAGCACGTCGTCGTATTCGTTTACAGGCGCGTACCAGATGCCAATCTCCTCAAAAATTTCCATCCACTCGGCGGTTGTGCGCTTGAGCAGCTCCTGGCAGACGACCTTATCGAACTCGATCCGGTTGTCCATCTGGTCTTTCGCGCTGAAGCCCGCGAGCGCGCCGGGGGTAAATGCCTTTTCAAGGTTTTCAAACGAGGTGAGCGAAAGGGTGATATACTTGTCCGCCGTTCGGTAGATACCGTAGGGCGACTGGTGAATACGGGTGGAAAGTCCGGTATCGGTGCGCGGGGTGAGGGTTCCGCCGTTGAGGTAATAGCCGATGGGTTCGATCTGCAGATCGAGTGCTGAGCCGAGCAGGCTCGCTTCAATCCGGTGGCCTTTTCCGGTCTTGTCTCGGTCGTAAACCGCCGCCGCAACGCCAAGCGCCGCGAGGATCGCACCATGCTGGTCGACCAGCGCGGTACCCGTCGGCATGGGCGGATGATCGCTCGGGCCGGCAAGCGCCGCAAGGCCGCTCATACCTTGGATCAGCAGATCCTGGCCGGGTTTTTTGACTTTTGGCCCGCTTGAACCGTACCCGGTGCAGGAGCAGTAGATCACGCCGGGATTGATCTCCTTCATCTTCTCATAACCGAGTCCGAGCTTATCCATGACGCCCGGGCGGAAGTTTTCAAGGATCACGTCGTAACCTTTTTCCCGTACGAGAGTGTAGATCGCTTCGCGGCCTTCCTCAGATTTGAGGTCGAGCGCGATGCCGCGCTGATTGCGGTTGGCCATCAGATAAAAAACACTGACGCCGTTTTTGTAGGTGTTGCAGCCGGACCAGCCGCGTTCATAGGCGCCTTTGCAGGCTTCCACCTTGACGACGTCCGCGCCGAGGTCCGCCAAAGCCTGTGCGGCCGAAGGGCCCTGCAGGTAATGTGTGAAACTGAGGATCTTTACGCCTTCCAGCATTGTTGATCATCCGCCTTTCTTCACTTGCATCCTTTGAATTATAAACGTTTATAATTCATTTTGAAAAATAAAGCTGCAAGTTAAATTGCAACTTATAAAACTTTTTGTCGTTTTTTCAAAATATAAACGTTTATAATTTGTTTTCTAAAAGATACCACAGCCGATTTTCACTGTCAACAGATTTTACGGATCTTTTCTGTTTTTTACAAACTTTCGCTCCGATTTGTAGTAAAAGGAACCAGACTTTTGCAGTTCGTCATCCCTTCGGCCCGCAGACCGAACGCCGCACAATGATCCTGCCGCGCAGCTGTTTGGGCGGTTCGGGCTGTTCACCTGCAATGAGTTCCAGCAGATAGTCCACACCCGTCCGCGCCATCTCATCCTCCGACTGCAAAAAACTGGTCAGCGGCGGCATCATCATCTCGGCAAACTGGATATTGTCGTATCCCGTGACCGAAAGATCCTCCGGAACATGCAGCCCGCAGGCGTTCGCCGCGCTGTAGGCGCCAATACAAAGCATATCGTTGGCAGCCACCAAGGCAGTCGGCCGGTCGGGTTGGCCCAAAAGCACCAGCATCCGTTTATAAAAATCCTGGATACTCCTGACATTGAAGAGGAACTGCTCCGCGCAGGCCTGAAGCCCGTGCTCCCGCAGAGCCGCCAGCGTCCCCTCGTAACGTTCCTGATAGATCGGGTTGTCGAAACTGAGAAAAGCCGCGCAGATCTTCTTATGGCCGTTTTCAATCACATATTTGGTCATTGTATAGGCGCCGTAATAGTTGTCACTCGGAATACAATGACGCTCGCCTGAAAAGCTTCGATTAAAAAACACATATGGGATGCCGGACTTTTCAAGGCTCTGAATGTGATCGATATGCTGTGAACAGGGCAGCACAATCACCCCATCGACATTGCGCTTTTTAAGCGTCTCGACCAGGCGTTTTTCCTTTTCCAGCTCTTCATTTGCATTGCACAGAAGGATCATGTACCCCTGCCTGCCGGCATATTCCTCAATGCTTTTGGCCACCTTCGGATAATAGGGGTTGGTGATATCCGGCACGATTAACCCCAGGGTGTTGGTGCTGCCAATTTTTAGGCTGCGCGCCGAAAAATTCGGTTTATAGTCCAGCTCACGCGCCGCCGAGAGAACCCGTTCCCGAGTCTGGGGCTTGATATTGTTTTTATCCGCGAGCGCGCGGGAAACGGTGCAGATCGAAACGCCCGCCAATTTTGCCACATCCTTGATTGTCGCCATCACTCACCATCTCCCAACCTCTTATAAACGTTTATATTCCACTTAAAAAATACCATGGACAAGGTTCTCCTGTCAAGCGTCACACATAATCTTTGCTCTTTGCCACAAATCCACACCGGTATTTTATCATCTTTTCACAAGAAAAGACTCCATCCGCTCACGGCTGCGGGCGTATCGGATGCGGACGCATTTTTCGTTTACATCTTTTCAGAGTCCCCCGAATAGATATGACTATGTCATCTATTGGGAGGTGTCTTTTGATGAGCAACGAGATTTCGGTTTCCAATCCGGCGCCTTACCCGCCGGTCGCAGTTTCTGCGCCAAACCAGAATTACGCGCAGATTCTCTCGCTTTCACTCGCCTCTTCGGCCGGGGAATTCGGCGCCATTGCCCAATATGTTTATCAGAGCTGGGTTTTCCGTCCGCAGGACCCGCAGCTGGCGCGGCTGCTCCTGCGGATTTCGATGGTGGAGATGAAGCATCTGGATATTCTGGGACAGCTTATCGTACTGCTTGGCGGCGACCCAAAATACCAAGCGCTCTGCCCGCCAGCCTGCCCGATGTGGAACGCGCGGATGCTCGACTACACCAGCGATTTGCGCGCCGGGCTGCATTGCGACATCCGTGGGGAAAAATCCGCTTATGAAGGCTATCTGCGGGCAGCACAGCGAATTCGCGACCCGTATGTTTCACAGATGCTTGAGCGGATTTCGCTCGACGAAGCGCTGCACATGCAATTATTCGAGGAAGCCCTGCGCAAACTCTGCTGATTTTTTCCTCTTCACACAGGCCTGCGGCACTTGTGTTCTTGTCCGCCTTTTGTTATACTAAATACAAGAGGTGATTAGATTGGCGAACAAGAAAAGAAAATCGCATGCCGGCGGCAACACGGGCTACCGGAGCAACATCGATTACAGCAATACCACCAAACAGAAAAGCCCTTTTAAACGGCTGATCGACCACTACGCGCAGCGTCCGTGGCTCTTCTTTGCGATCCTGTTTCTGGCGGTTATCATAACCTACGAACTCGTGAAATAAAAGGAATCCGCAAATCCGCCGCCGCGGATTCGCGGATTTTTTTAAAGGCCCGCTTCTTTCCCGCTTTTCATCCGCTCCGCTGCTTTCCGAAACTTCCGAAGCGGCATCCGCAGATGTTCTATGGGCATCCCGGCTTCCCCCATGGCCCGCACCGTCTGTTTCCGAGATACGGTCTGCGCGTCCTGGCACGCTTCCAGATCCGGCCGTGCCATGAGCCCCTTCTTTCGCTGAAATTTGGCCCGTATCCAGATTCCCCCTTTCGTATACTTTAGAATCCCATGAAATGGAATAGGCCAGGCCGTTTTTCACATTTTCACGGCGGCACGGCGGGCACCCGGAGCCGGTTTCCTTCATAAGCTGGGGAAAAGGAGGTTTCACAATGACAAGCCAGTTTCAGAACACCACCGAAAACACTGTCGTGATGGCTTTGGGTTTCATTATCCTCATCGTCTGTATCCTTCATTTCCTGCCAGGGACATGGGACAGTTTTTAAAATATTTTTGATGTCTAAAGGAGTCTCTCAGATGAATTGGTTTCGTAAATCCGGCTGGCTCGCCCTGCCGGTTGCTTTTTTTCTGCTTTTCGGGTGCGCCGCGCCCACTCCAGCCGCATCCGCCTCTTCCGGCAGCCAGAATCCGCCCGACAGCGTCGCCGCGCAGGGCAAAGACGTGCAAACACAGCCGTCCGGCGGAATGTTGCGGGTACATTATCTCGACGTCGGCCAGGCCGACTGCACCTATCTCGAACTGCCGGACGGCAAAACGATGCTCATCGACGCAGGCGACCTTGGCGGCGGCCCGGCTATCCTAGATTATCTCGCACAGCAGAACTGCGAAAAGCTTGACTATGTGATTGCGACCCATCCGCATTCCGACCACATCGGCGGAATGGCCGACATCATCTCCGGCATAGAGGTCGGTGCGTTCTATATGCCAAAGGTCACACACACCTCCAAGACCTTTGAAGCGATGGTCGGCGCGGTTGCCGCGAAGGGCCTGAAAATCAACGTCGCAAAGGCTGGAAAGATGATCCCGGCGGAAGGCTATGCGCTCGAATTCGCCGCGCCGGTACAGGAGAGCTACGACAATTTCAACAACTATTCCGCCGTGCTCAAAGTCACCTATGGGGATACCTCGTTCCTCTTCACCGGCGACGCGGAAACACTTTCAGAGGAGCAGATCACAACCGATGTGAAGTCCGACGTGCTCAAAGTCGGCCACCATGGCAGCGACACTTCCACCTCCGCTGGATTCCTAAAGCGGGTATCCCCGAAATATGCGGTCATTTCGGTCGGTGAGGGCAATTCCTACGGACATCCGGCCGGCAGTACCCTGCGGGCGCTTTCCGAAGCCGGTGCCGCAGTTTACCGAACCGACCGCGACGGAACGGTGGTCCTTTCTTCGGACGGGAAAACAATTGTACCGGGCACCGCGGCGGTTTCCGAAAGCGTGCCTTCCACCGAAGCCTCACCCGCTCAAGCCGCGGCTGACCCGGCTTCAGAAACAGTCTGGATCACCGCGTCCGGCCGGAAATACCATGCGGACCCCGGCTGCAGCAACATCAAAAACGCTTCCGAAATCCCGCTTTCACAGGCTCTGGAGCGCGGGCTCGCGCCCTGCAAAAAGTGTTTCCCCTGACCTCTTTGGCATTCGACGATCCGCCAAAGGCGCGGGCTTATGAAGTGCTAACAGCGTTATAAAACAGGGATGCCGCCGTTTGGCGGCATCCCTGTTTCTGTTTTTCGTCCTATATGACAGCATTCCTTCTTTTGTTTCACAGGCAGCAATCCGTATAGCAGTTTTTTCGATTTCGGACAATTTTTCCGCCGCTGCATAGAATATAAATAGAAATACCGGACAGACGCGGCCTTTTTTCTGCGCGCATGCGTTTTCCGGGATTTTTACATAGGATATGCCGGCGCGCGCAGCGGCGGATTGGAGCGTATTATGAACCGATATGTCATCCCTGTCCCACACAGCAGCCGTCCCCAGACAAAATCGCCACAACCGTCATCCGAACCCGCGTCCCGCCCGGAACCGCCTTCCCTGGATCAGGAATTCCCCAGCCGGAATCCAGAGGCGCCTTCCCCAAAACCGTCATCCTGCCTGGTGGACGAACCCGAGTCCACATGTCCATCGGCGCCGCCCGCCCCGCAGGAGCCGCCTCTGCCGTGCGGGATGCCGGGACCGATGGGGCCCATTGGCCCCGCCGGTGTAACCGGTGCGACTGGCCCAACCGGCCCTACCGGCGCGACTGGCCCTACCGGCGCGACTGGCCCTACCGGCGCGACTGGCCCGGCCGGACCCGCTGGAGCGGGGGGATTCGGCGGGATTGAAACGCTCGCAGTACGCAGTACCACCACGGCCGACCCGGGATTCCCCGCATTGGTCACCGACGCGACCGGCAGCCCCAACCACCTGCTCGATTTTGTCATCCCACGCGGCGTAACCGGCACGGCGGGCCCGCAGGGGCCTGCCGGACTTCCGGGGCCCAGGGGACCCGTCGGGCCCACAGGGCCCAAAGGGCCGGGCCTGTCCCCCGCTTACGCGAGTTTCTACACAGCCGGAAATCAGCGGATTCTGCCCGGTGAAACACTGCCGCTGGAATATGCAAATCCCGCGAACTCCAGCGGATTTATCCTTTCCGGCAACGCCGTTGCCATTGCGGAAAGCGGCGTCTACCTTGTGAGCCACCGGGTGGCGCTCGCACCCGGTTATTCCGCCGTCTTTGTTGTCCGTTCAAAAAATGGCGCGGACTCGAGCGGCAATGCAAGCTGCGGGGCCGGTGCGGACGGTTCGTCCAGCGTCCCCTGCGCGGCTACAAGCCTTCTGCGGCTTTCAGCGGGCGACATGGTTTCGCTTGTTCGAATCGCGCAGGAGGACACAGCCCCAATCGAGACAACCGGCGTGGTAGACGGAATGTCTGTTATTTCGATCCAGCTCACCCTGTTCAAAATCGCTGAATAGCCCAAACCGGTCCGTAAACGCCTGTTACAGGTGCTTACGGACCGGTTTTTTCTGCGCGAATCAGCCGTTCACGATGGTACCGCCGTTCGGATGCAGTACCTGCCCAGTCATGTACGAACTGTCGTCGCTTGCGAGATAGACATAAGCTGGCGCAAGTTCAAACGGCTGCCCCGCGCGGCGCATCGGCACCGGCGAAGTCTGGGTGCCAAACGCAGCGACCTCCCGCGCGGAAAAGGAGGAGGGAATGAGGGGTGTCCAGATGGGCCCGGGCGCCACCCCATTCACACGGATTCCGCAGGGCGCGAGCGAAAGTGCCAGCGAACGGGTCAGCGCCGCGAGCGCGCCCTTGGTGGCGCTGTAGTCAATCAGTTTGGGTTCCCCGTGATAGGCCGTAACCGAGGTGGTGTTGATGATCGCGCTTCCGCGCTTCATATGCGGCAAAGCCGCCTGGATCATGTAAAAGGTTGCAAAAACATTGGTGCGAAAGGTTGTTTCGAGCTGTTCGGCGGAGATGTCCAGGATGCTCTCCTGTACAAACTGTACCGCCTGATTATTGACCAGCACATCGACTTTTCCAAAGCATCCAACTGCCTTCTCCACAGCGGCATCCGCGTTGCTCCGCTGTCCCAGATCCCCTGGGATCAGCAGACATCTGCGGCCCAGATTTTCGATCCAGCATTTTGTTTCGCGCGCGTCCCGTTCCTCACAGAGATACGGGATCACTAGATCCGCGCCCTCCTTGGCAAAAGCGCAGGCTACCGCCCGGCCGATGCCGCTGTCGCCGCCGGTCACGACAGCTGTTTTGCCCGAAAGTTTCCCGCTGCCGCAATAGGAGGGATTTTCAAAAATAGGACGCGGATTCATCAGCGTCTCGAGTCCGGGCTGTGTCAGCTGTTCCTGCGGGGGAAACGCGATGGGAACACTTTTGCACTGCGTTTCTTTACGCAGATACGGATAAACTGGTACCATGAGAATGACCGCCTTTCAGAGACTGTTTTTTCTCAGAATATTCGTTTTGGCGATCTTTCGTGAAAAAATTTGACAATGTATCGTTGTCGCGGATGCGGAAACACTAAAAGAAACTTTAAAAAGGAGCTGATTATCATGTCCGATCCGAAAACACCCAAGTCCGCCCATCCGTTCGATGCGGACGACGGCCGCGATCTGTTTGACGATCTGTTTTCGGTAGCTTCCGCCACCGAATGCACCGGCCTCATCCCCGCGGCCCCAGCCGACGAGCCCGAAGTGGATTCCTACAGTGAAATTTATGATATCCCGCTTAGCCACGAAAAAGTGAACCGCGGCCTGCAAAACATCAAAAAGACGACCGAAACACCGGGAATCCCGGACTAAAAAATGGAACGGCCAATGGCCGTTCCATTTTTTCCGCGCTCAGATGAGCAGCAGATACCCCTCAAATTTATCGTAGCTTGTTACCGCAATGTTTGCGCCGTCAATCACAAGATCACTCATTGAAAGGCCGTATGCCGTTTTGTCCTTGCGGTAGACCCCGATCGGAGATTTTCCAGACGAAGCCACTGTCAAGGTGTAGCTGTTTTCCGTCAGAGGCCCCCAGCGCGCGTCGTCCGCACCGAAATCCAGACGGGTTACGCTCACCCCCTGTTGGGCGGCGGGCGCGGTCATGGTGCCGTCCGCGTTGATGGTGACGTTCCCGCCGTTTTTGACGCCGCCGAGCAGTTCCCCTCCAACCGGCAGCGTATAGTTCGAAAGGCTGTTCAGTTTCGCGAGCAATGCATCGGTAAAATCGTTGGCCGAAAGCCCTTTGCCTTCCACTTTATCCACCTTCGCGGCAATCTGCCCGGCAATGGTAGCTGCAAAATTGGGGTCGTTGCCAAGCGCGTCAGCCAGCTCCTTCAGGGTGTCGAGCGTCTCCGGCGCAGAGGCGGCCAACGCGGCGACCGCTTCCGCCACCTGCTGTGCTGTTTGAAAGCCGCTGTCGTTTGAAAGTTCGCTCACTTTGGTCGGAACATTCGCGCCGTCCACCTTTCGGACTTCCAGATCGCTGAAATTGTCGTTGACCGTTTTAATGACGTTTTCAATGAAATCGCCAAGCTTTACGGTTGTTAATGCCAAATGAATTCCTCCTATATTTTTTCGATCACAATTTTTCCATCGAACGGCTCCGCTGAATAAAGCGCAACGTCCCCGTTCGGCAGGATTTTATACTGATACCACACGTTCCCGTATCCCGCGTCCGCTTCCCGAAGCACCTCCGTAACCATCGCACTCAGACCGAGCCCGTGCTCCGACGCGGGAATCAGGCAGCTATACTGCAGGCCGCTTTTTTGGAAAGCCGAAGCGGAAAAACTTTTGACATAGAGGATACCGGCCACCCCGCTCCCGGTGCCGGAAAGATCCCGGTAGAACTGTTCCTCTGTCCCGGAATAGCCGCCTTCCACCGCATAGCGGTAAGCGGATTTCCCCGCCGGCCCCGCAGCGACGACGGTTGCCTTCAGTTTTGCCGCTGTTGGGATTTTGCCGCTAATCATAAGTCACCTCACCTCCGATCCGAAAGTCGTTCGGCGGGACAATCGTCATGACCTGGCCGTCCGCGCAGCTGAGCTGCACATCGTATTTGTACCCGCCATAAGAAAGCCCGCGCGTGTCCTGCGGCGCAAGCTCCACCTGTGCCGCTCCGGTTTCGGTAAAAATGGTTATGATCTTCTGCAGCAGGATTTCTGCCGTGTTGACATCCTTCTTCACCGTAAAATAGACCGTATCCCCGGATTGGAATGGATGCGGCGTCCCATCCGCGTTCTCACAGCTGATGTGGATGGTTTCACTGTCCCCGCGTGTCATGCGCAGATTGTATCCGTTTACATGCATCGGCAACGCTCCTTTCACCTTTACCGCCAAAATGCCGGAAAAGTTGCATGGAAAGGCAACTTTTCCGGCATTTTGGCGGAAGGACCTGCTTTCTAAAGTACAAGTTTCATTCTGATATAATATGAAATGCAGACCGGTTCGAACCGGAGGGCAGGGACTTTCAGTACGCTGGGATCGAGGCTGCCCAGCACACCGACTGAAGCAAAAAGGGCGGCTTTCCAGATGGAAAGCCGCCCTTTGTCCTCTCAATAGGCGTTATATTTCTCCCCGAGCCATTCCCCAGCCTTCGCTAGGCCGTCAGCATCAAGCGAAAATTCTGCCTCGCCCAACATCCTGCCGTCATGCTCCCGGCAGTATTCAAAGCAGTAGGTATCATACGCCCAGACCTTGACCGTCTCCGCTTCCGGCTGAAACCGGTAACGGAAATCGCCCACGCTCCCGGTGTAAATATTCTTTGCCTGTAAAAAATCAAGCATTGGCAAATCCATTTCCATCACCCCACAAAAGTATATCACATCCACTCTGTAAAAGGAACCGCCGGATCATTCCTGCTGCAGCGGTTCCCCTTCCTTCGAAAAGCCCGCCTTGGCAATACAGCGCCGCAGCCAGCCGCCATGCAGATAGTAGATGATAAAAAGCACCGCTGTAATCGCCCAGGTAACGGGATAGCTGATCACCACCATTTCGACAAATGGATAAAACGGCAGTACGAAGAAAATCCACAGCACACGCAGCACACAAACGCCTCCGCAGACGATCAGCATCGGCACCAGCGCCTCGCCCGCTCCGCGCACCGCGGCGGAAAGGATCTCAATAACGGTGTAGACAAGATAAAAGGGCGCCATCATCAGCATCATTTCCACTCCATATTTCAGCACCTCCACATCGTTTGTGAAGAGCTGCAGCAGCGGTTCGGCAAAAAGGCAGAACAGGATGCTGACCACCACGGTGGTCGCAACGATCATTCCCATGCAGACCCGCACGCTTTTGCGGACCCGGTCATATTTCTGCGCGCCGAAGTTCTGTCCCACAAAAGTGGTGATTGCAAGGCCGTACGCGGCGGATATCAGCCAGTAAAAGCCATCTACCTTGCCGAATGCGGTCCACGCGGCAACCACGTTGGTGCCGAACCCATTGATACAGGCCTGCAACAGGATATTGGATATGGCATACATGTCCGATTGGATGCCCGCAGGCAGCCCAATCTGCAGAACATTTTTCAAGATGCCCGGATAGAACCGGATCTTGCGGAAGATAAGCTGATAGATGCTGCCCTCCTTGCAGAGCGCCAGCAGCGTGAGCACTGCGCTGATGACTTGTGAAAGGACGGTTGCCACCGCGACACCCGTCACCCCCAGCCCCAGTTTCACCACAAAGAGCAGATCAAGCAGAATATTCGTGAGGCAGGCCACAATCAGGAAATAAAGAGGACGGCGGGTATCTCCAACCGCGCGCAGAATACCGGAACCGATATTATAGAGAAAGGACGCGACCGTGCCAAGGAAAAAAATCCGCAGATAGGTCAGCGCATGCGGCAGGATATCGTCCGGCGTCGCCATCGCCACAAGGGCGGGTTTTGCTCCGGCAATGCCAATTGCCATGATCCCCACGCCAGCCGCCAGCGCCAGTGCGACCGCCGTATGGACGGCGCGCTCCACCTCCTCAAAGTTGCGCGCGCCGTAATACTGCGCGATGACAACGGTGGCGCCGGTCGAAACGCCCATAAAGAGGTTCACCAAAAAGTTGATGAGCACGCTGGTCGCGCCGCCAACCGCCGCGAGTGCCTCCTTGCCAACAAAGTGCCCCACAATGATGGCGTCCGCTGTATTGTAGAGCTGCTGGAAGAATGTTCCCAGCAGGATGGGAAAGAAAAAAGCGAGCAGCTGTTTCCAGATGGCTCCCTCTGTAATCCCGTTTTCACAATGTGTTGTCTGCGCCATGATAGCTCCGTTTCTTCCTTCTAATAATTCATATCCCCATCAGTATAAAGGAGAAAACTGAAATGTCAAGGGGTTTTCCGGGAAGAAAAAGTCCTGTGTTTTTTACCCGTGTTCCCGACCCATTTCAATCATGGGATAACGAGAGGCCCGCACATGGCAAAGATTTGTATCCCGACACGCCGATCTGGGATAAACAGGAAATTCATTCGTGATATTCCACAAGAAACGAAAAGAAGCGAAAACCGGAACCGACAATCCTATACAAATTTTGCTTGCAAGTGGCTGTCCAATAGAGTACAATAATACCAAACAAATCTGTTCCAGGAGGTAGGACAATGAAAGGGAACGTTATTGTCGGCCAATCCGGAGGACCGACCGCAGTGATCAATTCCAGCCTTGTGGGGGTCTATAAAACCGCGCGCGACCGCGGCGCCGAAAAAGTTTACGGAATGCTGCACGGGGTCCAGGGGCTTCTGGAAGAACGCTATGTTGATCTTTCCGAACATATTCGCAACGACCTCGACATCGAGCTGCTCAAGCGTACCCCGTCCTCCTATCTCGGTTCCTGCCGTTACAAGCTGCCCGAGATCTGGGAGAATGAGGAAATCTACAGGAAGGTCTTTTCAATCCTCGATAAGCTCGGGATAAAATACTTCTTCTACATCGGCGGAAACGACTCGATGGACACCATCAAAAAGCTCTCGGATTACGGCATGGTAAAAGGCAGCGACATCCGCTTCATGGGCGTGCCGAAAACCATCGACAACGACCTGGCTGTCACCGACCACACCCCCGGCTACGGAAGCGCGGCAAAATACATTGCCTCCATCCTCAAGGAAGTCATCCGTGACGGGCTGGTCTATGACCAGAAAAACGTCACCATCGTCGAAATCATGGGCCGCAACGCAGGCTGGCTGACCGGTGCGGCCGCGCTGGCACGTTGTGAGGACTGTGAAGGCCCGGATATGATCTTCCTGCCGGAAATCCAGTTCGACATCGACCGGTTCATCTCCCGGGTTGACGAGGTGCAAAAACGCAAAAAATCGGTGGTGATCGCAGTTTCGGAAGGGGTCAAGCTTCCCGACGGGCGATATGTCTGCGAGCTGACCGACAACGTCACCTTTGAGGACGCATTCGGCCACAAACAGCTGGCCGGGACCGCCCGGTTCCTTGCGAACAAGGCTTCGCGGGAAATCGGCTGCAAGACCCGTGCCATCGAATTCAGTACCCTGCAGCGCTGCGCTTCTCACATTGTTTCCCGCGTCGACATCACCGAAGCGTTCCAGGTCGGCGGCGCGGCGGTCAAGGAGGCTTTTGAGGGCGAGTCCGGCAAGATGGTCATTCTCAAACGGCTTTCAAACGACCCCTACCAATGCGCGACCGACATCTACGACGTACATAAAATTGCAAACGTGGAAAAAGTCGTTCCGCGCGAATGGATCAACACGGAAGGCACCTATATGTCCAATGATTTTCTCACCTACGTTCGCCCGCTCATCCAAGCCGAACTGACCCCCATTATGGTCGACGGCCTGCCCCGCCACCTCTATTACGACAACAAAAAGCCTCTGGAGCCCTGACACCAGCTGCTTTCAGGATAACGCCAAAAAAATTGGCGTTATCCTTTTTCTTTTGCCGTACCGCATCCGGCTGTTCAAAAGCTTCGCACACCAAAGCACCCCAATGGAAATATACTGTTATGGGATACTGTATCCCCCTGACATCAATAATATTGGAGCGTTCAATTATGAATACGAATTTATATCCCAATCCAAACGACCCAACAAGGTATCCGGCGGGCAGCACCGGCTCGTCCGCTCAGGCCGCCTGCCCGTGTCCGACTCCGCCAAATCCGTGTCCCTGTCCGCCGCCGGTACCACCCTGTCCGCCTCCCTGCCCGCCATGTCCGCCTCCCTGTCCAATCCCGGTGCCAGGTCCAACCGGACCCACTGGGCCGACTGGGCCGACTGGCGTGACCGGCCCGCAGGGGCCAATGGGATTTCCGGGACCCGCTGGCCCGAGAGGAGCCACAGGAGCTACTGGGGCCACGGGTGCTACCGGCGCTGCCGGCTCAGATGGAACAGCTGACACCATTGTCATACGCAGCACCACCACCGGTGAACCCGGAGAACCGGCACAGGTGCATGACGCGACCGGAGGTCCAGTCCATCTGCTCGACTTCGTGATTCCGCGTGGTGAAATTGGACCTACTGGAGCAACTGGTCCCACCGGCCCAACCGGTGCTACCGGCGCGACTGGAATAGGAACAACCGGTGCGACTGGCGCGACCGGACCGACTGGGCCCACCGGACCCACTGGCGCGATCGGCGCTACCGGCGCAATAGGAACAACCGGTGCGACTGGGCCAACCGGGCCTACTGGGCCCACCGGACCCACTGGCGCGATCGGCGCTACCGGCGCGACTGGAATAGGAACAACCGGTGCGACTGGCGCGACCGGACCGACTGGGCCAACCGGGCCCACTGGACCCACTGGGCCGACAGGAGAAACCGGAATGGCGGCGACTATCCGAGTCGGTACAGTAATCACCGGTGATCCTGGAACTGATGCACAGGTAATCAACTCCGGCAATGAAAACGACGCGATATTCGACTTCGTTATTCCGCGCGGCGAACCAGGCGGCGGCGGTACGCCCGACGTGCTTGCCACGGTCGACTCTACCGACCAGTCAACCTCCGCAGGCGTTGCGCTGACATTCAACGAAACGCCGCTCATCTCCGGGAATGCCATAACCCACCAGGCGGGCAGCCCTGACATCCAGATCCATCAGCCCGGCATCTATCAGGCCTCATTCCATGGCACCGCCTCGCCTGAACCCAATACAACGATCCCCTCCACACTCCTGGCGCAGCTCTATCTCAATGGGGCTCCAGTCGCGGGCGCTACGGCAAACCACACTTTCACCGCCTCAACCGAAGCAGCGACCATGACCTTCTCTGTGCCTTTCCGTGTGGACGGCGCCGCAACGTTGCAGGTCGTCGCCAGCCAGGCAGGCTTTCTCTTTGACGACATCGCTCTGACCGTTATCCGTCTTGGCGACGCGTCCTGACCCATTGTCATATCTGGATAGATATCCGACAAACAAGAATGAGGAACGGCACCGCCGTTCCTCATTCTTTTATCCTTTCGATCCATTCAGTTTGGCAGGACGGCCACCGCTTCGATCTCGATGACCATGCCGTTATTGAATTTCCCAATCTGCATCGTGCTGCGCGCGGGCGGGTCCACGGGGAAGAATTTTTTATATTCCTCGTTGAACACCGCGAAATCATCAATATTACTGACAAAGACCAGCGTTTTCACCACATGCTTGAGATCGGTGCCCGCGGCAATCAGGATCTGCTCCAGATTTTTGATCGCCTGCCGGGTCTGTAGGACGATATCGCCTGGGCCGACCATCTCCTGCGTCACTGGGTCGTTCGCGGTAACACCCGCTGTAAAGACAAAATCTCCCACGACAAATGCCTGCGAGTACCAGCCGCCCGGATTCGGGGCCTTATCAGTTGTAATTCTTTTCAGTTCCATTTTATTTCGCTCCTTATTCCCAATCGTTTTCGCAAAGGTCAATAAACGTTCCCAAAAGGGTGTTCGCGCCAGCCTCCAGGTCTTCCGGCGTCGTATATTCCTCGGGGCAATGGCTGAGTCCCTCGTTCGAGCTGCGTAGGAAGATCATCCCCATCGGCATAATCCGCTCGATGTTGACCGCGTCATGGCATGGGAAGCTGATCATTTCAGTGTGCGGGATACGGTGTCCCTCCGCTGCTTTATGGATAGCGGACATCAGACGCGGATGGCAGTGAGACGGCCGTTCGTCGATGGTCGTTGTGACCGAATAAGTCAGCCCGCGTTCGCTGCATTGCTTTTCCACAAAAGCAATCAGATCGTCATAGAACTTCTGCCATTTTTCGTCGTCGGCCTCCCGGTAATCGACCGGGATGACCGACTGGCGCGCAATGATGTTATGTTCGGCCGGATCGGACTGGATGTAGCCGACCGTGCCGCGGGTGTTCGGGCTCAGGGTCTTTGCCAGCCGTTCCACCTCGCACGCGACTGCGGCCGCCGCCGCAAGCGTATCATGCCGGTCCTCCATCGCCATGCCGCCAGCATGGCATGAGATGCCGTTCAGCGTGATATAGAACTGCTTGATCCCGGCGATATCGGTCACGACCGCGAGCGGCAGATCATGTTCAAGCAGATAGCGGCCCTGTTCGATATGTACTTCGATGAAGCAGCAATAATTTTTCGGGTCAATGATGCTGTCCTCGATATTGTCCGGGTCAAGTCCCATGCCAAATTCACGCATCGCGTCCCGCAGTGGCTCGCCGGTGAACCGGTGCTTGGTGACATCGGGGTAGTCGTGCGGCAATACGCCGCACATCGCCTTGCTGCCGAAGGTACCTCCCAAAAACTGGCTTGCTTCCTCATTCACAAAGGCGACCATCTCAATCGGGCGGCGTGGTTTGTAGCCGTTGTCCCGCATGGTCTGCAGCGCTTCTAGCGCGGTCATAATACCCGTGAGGCCGTCAAATTTCCCACCGTTCGGGACCGTGTCGAAATGCGAACCGGAAAGGATCGCCGGAAGGTCTTCCGTTCCCTCCATACGCCCATAGATATTCCCCACGGTGTCGACGCGTACGCCGAGCCCAGCCTCTTCCATCCATTTTATCAGTAGTTCGCAGGCCTCTTTATATTCCGGAGTCCAGGCAAATCTGCTGATCCCCCCCTGCGGGTCGGCTCCGATGGAACCGATCTGCTGCTGCCGGTCCCACAGGCGGGCTTTGTTAATTTCCATATTCCAGACACCTCTTCCAATCTTTCATTTGCGCCATCCGGATGCTCAAAGCATCACATCGCCAAGGTTCGGTCCAAGCGTCTGGCCCGTATAGAGGTTTCCGTCCGGTTCCGACGCCAGAAAAATCGCGGACGGGACTACCTCTTCCACCTCTCCGAAACGCGGCAGAACCAGTTCCGCCGCCTTGCCCCTGATCCATTCCTCGCTCACTTCGCCCATCAGCTGGGTCACAATCGGGCCGGGAGCCACACAGTTCACAGTGATGCCGTACGCACCCACTTCCCGCGCGAGCGATTTGGTGAAGCCGATCATCCCGGCCTTTGCGGCGGAATAATGACAATGCTCGACGCTGCCTTTCTGTCCGACCTGTGACGCAATGTTGATGATACGGCCGAATTTCCGTTCAATCATATGCGGCACAGCATAGCGGCAGGTGAGAAAAACGCTGTTCAGATTCACGGAAATTGTCCGCTGCCAGTCTGTGAAGCTCATGTCGGTGAGGCGTTTCGGCTTTGAGATGCCCGCGTTGTTTAGGAGAATGTCAATCCTTCCAAATTCCCTGATCGCCGTATCGATGAGCTCCTTTGCGGTCTCCTCCTGTGAAATATCCCCTTCCGCCAGGATCACCCGGACGCCGTTTTGTTCCAGCTCCTGCCGAAAAGCTTCCATTTCGGCGGCCGGATGCCCATAATAGTTGAGCACCAGGTCGGCGCCTTCCCGGGCAAAACCCTCCGGGAAGCCGCGGCTCATGCCTTTCCCGGCGCTCGCCCCTGTGATCACCGCAATTTTACCTTTTAATCTCATTGGGATCCTTCCTTATTCATTTGATTTCGCTGCGTCCGCACCGCATCCGGCGCAGTCATGGCAGGATTTCGCATGGTGGCATTTGACGAAATGGCCCGGCTCGATCTCCACCATCGCTGGATTTTCGGTAAAGCACCGTTTCTCCGCTTCTCCGCAGCGGGAAGCCAGCGCACAGCCCTTCGGCAGGTTGATCGCGCTGGGGATCTCGCCGGTAAGCCGGTAACGGCTGCGTTTCACGTCCGGGTCCGGCACCATGACCGATGCGAGCAGCGCCTTGCTGTAAGGATGCGCAAAATTTTTAAAGAGCTGCTCCACCGTGCCGTATTCCATGATCGAGCCCAGATACATGACCGCCACGCGGTGGCAGAGATACTGGATCGTGCTCAGGTCATGGGAGATGAAGAGGTATGAAACCCCCATTGCGTCCTGCAGGCTGCGCAGAAGATCGTTAATTTCCGCGCGGATTGAAACGTCCAGCGAGGAGGTCGGTTCGTCGAGCACCACAAAGTTCGGATGCGCCGCGATCGCGCGGGCAATACCGACGCGCTGTTGCTGGCCGGCGCTGAGCTGATGGGCGTACTTGCCGTAGTTGTCCTCCCGCAGGTGCACCATATCGAGCGCTTCCTTGGTGAGCTGCTCCTGCTGTTCCAGGGAAAATTCGCGGCTGACCTTCAGTGTGTTCTGTACCGTATCCCATACGGTGACGCGCGGGTTCAGCGAATAGTTCGGGTCTTGAAACACCATCTGCATCTCCTTGCGTATGAGCGCCTTCTGGTTTTTCGTAAACCTGGAATAGTCCACGCCTTTATAGACCAGTTTTCCCTTCGTCGGCTTGATGAGGTTCAGAAGGCAGCGCCCCACCGTGGATTTTCCGGAACCGCTTTCACCGATCAGTCCAAAGGTTTCGCCCGGACGGATATCAAATGAGATATCATTGACGGCCGTGATGTTCTTTTTATAGCCCACCGGGAACAATTTCGTCAGATTTTTCACTTCAAGAAGATTGTCCATCGTGCGTACCTCCCTTAATCGCCGCCGCAGTCTTGCAGGCCGCATCGATATTGCAGCATTTCACAAAATGCCCCGGCTCCACTTCAGCCATGCCGATATCCCCGACCCTGCATCCTTCACAGGCAAATTTGCAGCGCGGATGGAAAAGGCAGCCGTCCGGCAGATTCATCGGGTCCATGTTGTTCTCCCACATCTTCTCCTTGTGGGCCGCGTTCCGGTATTCCGGCAGCGAATAGAGCAGGTGCCGGCTGTAGGGATGTACCGGGTTTTTATAAAACTGTTCAACCGGCGCGAATTCCACAATCTGCCCGCAGTACATGATGGCAATCTCGTTGCAGCACTGGGCCACAACACCCAGGTCGTGGGTGATGAAGATACCGGACATGTCGCGTTCGCGCAGCATTGTAATGATGAGGTCCATGATCTGCGCCTGCACGGTCACGTCGAGCCCGTTGGTCGCGTCGTCCGCGATCAGCACGCGCGGGGAGTTGATAAGCGCCATCGCAATCATGCAGCGCTGCGCCATACCGCCGCTCAGTTCGTGCGGATAGGATTTCGCGCGCTGCCCGATGTCGGTGAGCCCCACCGCCTCGAGCATCTTGAGCGTCGCGTCCCACGCCTCCTTTTTGGTGCATTTGTTGTGCGCGCGGTAGACGTTGGAAATCTGCTCGCCCACCGTCATCAGCGGATTCAGATGCCCGCGGGCGTTCGCCGCAATGAGCCCCACCGCGCTGCCGCGGTACTGCTGGAGTTCCTGTTCCGAAAGCGCGAGCAGATCGACCTTCTCATCGAAGATCACCCTGCCGGATTCGATGAATCCCGGTTTGCGCACAAACCCGAGCGCGGCGGACGCAGAAACGGATTTTCCCGATCCGGATTCGCCCACAAGCCCGATCAGATGCCCCTCTTCCAGAGAGATATTCAGCCCGTTTACAATATGTGAAGTGCCGTGCGTCAGATGAAAGCCCACGCGCAGATCTTCGATTTCCAGAATTTTATGCATGTTCCTATCTCCTCTCCGGGTTCAGATAAATGCGCAGGAAATCCCCGAACAGCGCGAAGCCGAACACCGTTACGCCGATGCAGACGCCCGGGAAGAAAGCCGCCCACCACTGTCCGGTCAGGATCAGCGGCGCGCCGATCGAAATCATCGAGCCCCATTCAGGGGTCGGCACATTGACGCCCGCGCCGATATAGCTGAGCCCCGCTGTCAGGAGGATTGCGCCGCCGATGTTGATAGAAGCCTGCACCAACGCCGGACGCAGCGAGTTCGGCAGAAGTTCCTTGAACATGATGCGAAGCGGCGACATTCCGGCGGCCTGCGCCGCTTCGATAAACGGGCGGCTTTTCATGGCCAATACTTCGCCGCGCACAAAGCGGGTATAGATTGGGACGTTCACAAAGGCTACCACCATCAGGATATTCTGGGTGCTGTTGCCAAGCACCGCCACCAGCGCCATTGCGAGGATGAACGCCGGAAACGCCTGGATAAGATCCGCAAGGCGCAGGATCACTTCCCCGACCAGCCCCTCATAGTAACCGGCCAATAGCCCGATGGGAATGCCGATCAAAAGCGAAACGAAGGTCCCGCAGACGCCGATGACCACGTCGATGCGGATTGCGTAGATACAGCGGGAAAAGACATCCATTCCGGTTTCATCGGTCCCAAAGAGATGCGCAAGGCTCGGACCCAGCCGGGCATGCGCCGCGTTGGTCATCTCCGGGTCATACGGGGCCACAATCGGGGCCAAAACGCCCAGCAGGATGATCACCAGCATCAGGATCAGCCCGATTGTCCCCTGTTTATTCTTTTTGAGCATGACAAAAAAGTCATTGATTGCTTTTTTCATAGCCATCCACCCCTTAATACTTGATCCGCGGGTCGATTATCATCTGGATCAGGTCCAAAATCAGGTACAGCACCATCGAGAACAGAGTTGCAACCAGGATGAACCCCTGAATGGCCACGTAGTCCTTGTTGGAAAGCGCCTGTGTGACATACTGCCCCAGGCCCCCCCAGGCGAATACCTGCTCGATGAGCACCGCGCCGCCCAGAAGGTAGCTGTAGATATTGCCGATCACCATCAGAACGGCAGGCAGTGAATTTTTGAGCGCGTATCCGCGCACCACCTTCGGCGCAAGCCCCATCAGGCGCGCATGGTGGATAAAGTCGGAATCAAGCACCTCGCCCATGGTGGAATGGGTCATCTTCATGATCGCGGCGCCGTTGATCAGTCCCAGTGTGATCACCGGCAGGGCCAGGTGCTGCGCCGCGTTCTTGAAGGCGGCACAGTTGCCGGTGAGGATACTGTCGAGCAGGTACATGCCTGTGATCCTCTGCGGCGGGATCATAATGACGTCAAGCCGGCCGATCGGGGCCGGGGCAATGCCGAGCACTGTAAAGAAAATATAGATGAGGATCAGCGCGAGCCAGAAGTCCGCGAACGAACCGGCCAGCATGCCGTAAACATTCGAAATCTTTGCGACGACACCCTTCGGTTTTGTGACCGAGAACACCGCCAGGAACATTCCGAGCACCAGGGAAACCATGATGCTCAGGGTGATGAGCTCAAAGGTTGCCGGGAAACGTTTGATCAGGTCGTCGAGCACATTGCTGCTCGTGAACATCGACCGGCCGAGATCACCGCGGAACACGTCGCCGATGTAGATGAAGAACTGCTGGAGAACCGGTTTGTCCAGACCCATTTTTTCGGTCAGCGCGGCGATGGTGTCCTCATAGGCAAACGCACCGGCCAAAACATGCGCCGGATCGCCCGGAAGCATGCGGATCAGCACGAAGGCGACAAAGATGACGCCGAAAAAAAGCGGAATAAAGACCAGGAGCCGTTTCCCCAGGTATCGCAGCATTTTCAAGGTAATTCCCTCCTTATTCCGGGGAAGGGAGGCGCTTCCTCCCCTCCCCGGATACGGTCAAACAGTGATTGGGCGCTTCAAAATTTTCGGGGTTATTGCCGGGACATCCGATTCCAGTGGATCTGCTGGATGGTATCCCACTGGGGGTTCACGATGTCGCTGGTGACAGCCAGGTCGAAGCCGGGTTCCGCGATGTACAGGCAGTACGGATCCTCCCAGACGAGGATCTCCTGCAGCCGGTCAGCGCATTCGGCACGTACAGCCGCATCGGTGGTGGACATCATCCTGGTGATCAGCTCGTCGACCTCGGCGTTCGAGTATTTGCCGCAGTTGTTGATCGAACCGGTCAGCGCGCCAAGCTGGAGCGCAAAGCCCGCGTCCGGGACACCCGCCGAGTCGATAAACGCGTAGAGGCTTTCAAAGCTCTTGTTCGAGAGGTGGTTATAGTAGTCACCGGCCTGCATCTTCTCGATCTCCATATTGATGCCGATCTGTTTGAAGCTCGACTGCATCAGCAGCGCAACCTGTTCGGCCTGGGTGTTGGTGTTGTCGACCGAGATCTTGCAGGAAAAGCCGTTCGGATAACCTGCTTCGGAAAGAAGGGATTTGGCTTTTTCAAGGTCGTAGGTATACTGGAAATATTGGTCGGTATACAGCGGATAGGTGGAACAGACGAGCGATTTAAGCTGCTTGGCCTGGCCGAGGTAAACGGTGTCGATGATATCCTGATATGGAATTGCAAAAGACATCGCCTGGATGACCTTCGGGTTCTGGAACTCTTCGACCTCGTGGTTGACGCCGACAATAAAGGTCTTGTTGCCGTCGTAGTGCATGGCCTTAACCTTGTCGTTGCCGGAGATCTGCTGCAGCTCGGTGGTGAGCAGCTTGGTGGCCGCGTCAACACTTCCGCTCATCAGCATCGAGGCGCGGTTGGAGGACTCGGGGACCTCGAGGATGATGACCCGCTCAAACCAGGGCAGGTTCTCCTTGTCGAAAGATTGTTCATGTTATAAATATGCTATAATAAAGGCGAGGCAGATTCCTCTGTG
>NZ_QSBX01000019.1:0-68549 GCF_003465835.1 Anaerotruncus sp. AF02-27
TGCAGCCCATTGGGCTGCACGCCTCTTATGCTTTTTGGAAAACCTAGCGCACTTTGCGTGCTTTGGCAAGTCCGATATAACTGGCTGCCCGGTCCCGCAGCTCGTCGAAACGCCCCTCGGCCGCAAGCTTCGGATCAAAAAGGCTCGAGCCGACGCCGACCGAGCAGGCGCCCGCCGCAAAAAATGCGGGTGTGGTATCGAGCGTCACGCCGCCGACCGGCATCATGCGGATCTGCGGCAGCGGTCCGCGCAGATCCTTGATATAGGCAGGCCCAACGCTGCCGCATGGGAACACTTTGACAATCTGCGCGCCCGCCTGCCAGGCGGTGAGCACTTCGGTTGGGGAGAAAGCGCCTGGGATGGCGAGACAGCCGTAGGTGAGACACATTTCGATCATTGGGAGCGAAAGGGTAGGCGCCAGCACAAAGTCCGCGCCCGCGATGATTGCGGCGCGTGCGCTGGCCGCTTCGAGCACGGTGCCCGCGCCGACCGCCATCCGATCGCCATAAAGCTCCCGGCTGCGTTCGATCATCCGCAGCGCGCCGGGGGTGTTCAGCGTAATTTCGACGGCGCGCACGCCTCCTTCGTAAAGTGCCGCGAGCGTTCCTTCCAGATCCTTTTCCGCGATGCCGCGCAGGATCGAAACGACGCCGGTTTCGCGTATCTGCTCAAATGCCGTCTGTCCCATAAATATCTCCTCCTTTATCGATAGATCACGGTTGCTTTTTGCCGGATGCGGTCAAACTGCTCCCGGTTGGGGAGCCCCTCCACGTCGCCGTTGGCGGAAACCGCCGCGCCGCCCATGATGGAACCCATTTCGCCGCATTCCCGCACGCCGCAGCCTTCGAGGATGCCGCACAGGAAACCGGCGTCAAACGCGTCCCCCGCGCCGACATTGTCGACGACCGGCCCGTCTACAATCGGGATCATAAAACTTTCGGACTGGTCCGCGACCATCGCGCCGCGTTTGCCCATCTTCACAGCGATCCACCGCGCGCCTTGCGCGCGCAGCGCCGCGATGATCCCCTCCGGTTCCCTTTCCCCCACCAGCATTTCGCCTTCGTCCTGCCCGATGAGTACGATGTCGCTTTGGGCGAACAGCGGCGCGAGGGTTTGTTTTGCGCGCGCGGCGTCCCAGAGCCGCAGACGGATATTGGGGTCGAAGCTGACCAGCGCGCCTGCCTCCCTGGCAATCCGCATGATGTGCGGCACGGTTTCGGCGCAGGATGCGGAAAGCGCTGGGGTGATGCCGCTCAGATGGACGATCCGCGCAGAACGGATGTAATCTGCGTCGAGATCCTCCGGACAGAGGGTGCTCGCGGCGGAATCGCGGCGGTAATAAAAGACGCTGGTCTCGCCGCCGGAACGAAACTGCTTAAACATGAGGCCAGTGGGATTGGTGCCCGAGCGGAGCACCCGGGAGGTATCCACCCCCTCGCCGCGCAGTTCACGCAGTAAAAATTCCCCGAATTCGTCGTTGCCGATCTTGCTGATCCAGCCGCTCGAATGCCCAAGCTTGGCAAGGCCGATCGCTACGTTGCTTTCCGCGCCGGCCGTCTTTTTGGTAAATTCCGAGACATAGCGCAGATAGCCGCTTTCCCTTGGAATAAAGACCACCATCGTTTCGCCAATGGTAACCAGGTCCAGCATAACAGTCCCTCCGTTTTCGCATATAAGAAAATAAAACGTATTTACGAATAACATTTACAAACGCATTGTACCAGCGTTTTCAGCAGTTGTCAATGCGCTTTTGGATGGACTCCCGGAAAAATTTTGATTGGGCGCAATTGACAAGGCCAAACCAGGCGGGCTATAATGATCTCACAATATGAAACTATATTTGTATATGAGAAAGGCTGCGAACATATGGCCAGTGAACATAAACCCACTCTCCGGGTACTTTCGGTGCTGGAGCAGGTGTCGGCGGGCACGGGAAAATATACCCTGTCCGAGCTTTCCCGAAGCCTGGATATCCCGGTGAGCACCCTTTTTCCAATCGTGCGCACCCTGCGGGAACATCAATATCTCGATTACGACCAGGCGGCCCAGACATATTCGCTGGGATACCGCCTTTTTGAAATCGGTAGCCGCATCCAAAATACCAACGCTTACGAAAGCCTTGTGGAGATGATGTGGAAGATTGTGGATGGCTGCGGAGAGACCTGCCATTTTGGGATTCTTGACAGAGGGGATGTGCTTTATCTGGCGAAGGTCGATCCCAAGCAGCAACCCATCCGGATGTATTCAATGATCGGGCGGCGGCTGGCGGCCTATGGCACGGGAATCGGCAAGGCGCTTCTGCGCGATTTTACCCTTGAGCAGCTTCGTGAGACCTATCCGGACGGGCTCAGGCCCCTGACCGCCCATACAGTTACCGACTTTTCGGAACTTTACCGGCAACTTCAGGAGATCAAAGCCACCGGTTTCGCGTATGAAAATGAAGAGTCGAACGAATCGGTCCGCTGCATTGCCGTTCCGGTCGAATCGGGTGGGCGGGTGGCCGCCGCGCTCAGCGTGGCGATGCCGGTCTTTCGTTATGACGACCGAAAGAAGCGCTGCGCCGAACAGCTTTTGCGGGACGCGGCGGGCTATGCCGAAAAAATTGTTCCGCACCTGCATTTTTAAGCGGTTTAGAAATTCCACTGGATGCGGATCTCCTGGCTTGCGTCCGTTTGGCGTTCCCCAATTTCGATCCGTCCCACCACCAGCCCGATGACTGCGCGCGGGATGGGATCAAATCCCCACAGCTTTTCGATGCGCCCGGCGATGCCGGGCGCGTTTTGCTGTTCGCGTCGTTGGGATTCAAGCGCCGTCAGACGCGCTTGCAGCGTTTCGCGTTCGGCACAGAACTGTCCGAGGAGCTCGCGGAAGGTTTCCGGGGGAACAAGCCCCTGCGCATGGTCGAGATAGAGAGAACGCACCGCCGCATCCCGCCGCGTAATCTGCCCGCGCAGGGATTTGGCGTTCCGCTCCAGTATCAGCGCTTCCCCGTCCCGCACATGCGAAAGACGGCGCCCATCCGGCATCCGGCAAAGTGAATGGGCATACCCGCGGATGCGTGCAGCCACCGCGTCCTCCAGCCGGTCAAGCCGGATCGAATGCCGTGTGCAGTGGGGGATTGCCCGATTCGCTGCATAGGCGGAGCATTGCAGATAGCTGTGTTTTTGGCCCTTGTAGACATGGGAAACCTTGATCATCGGCGCGCCGCAATCAGCGCAGAATACCCGTCCTGCCAGCAGATGGACCGATCCGCTGCCATCCGAGCGGGTACGCGCGCAGAGCAGCCGCTGTACCGCTGCGAAGGTTTCCGGCGCAATGAGCGGTTCGTGCGTTCCGGGGACCCGGACCCATTCCTCTTTTGGAACAGCGGAGCACCGGTCGGATTTGTAGCTTGGCTTGCGTTTGACCCCCTGCACCAGCGTGCCGCAGTAGACCTCATTATGTAAAATCCGACCCACAGTGGTGCGGCTCCAGCGTCCGCTGCCGGAATCGGCGCCATTCTGATAGGCGAGCCCGGCCTGCCGCTTATAAGCGGTGGGGTTCGGGACGCCGCGGCTGTTGAGCAGATCGGCGATCCGCTGCTTGCCCATGCCGGAGAGACAGTGCGAAAAGATCTCCCGCACGATGGCGGCCGCCGTCGGGTCCGGGATGAGATGGTGCCGGTCTGCGGGGTCTTTCTGGTAGCCGTAAAGCGGGAAACTGCCGATGTACTGTCCATCCCGGCGCTTCTGGTCAAGGACTGCCCGGATGTTTTCTGAAAGGTCTTCCAGGTACCATTCGTTGACCAGCCCGTTGATCTGGCGGGCTTTTTTGTTGCCGCGCGCCGCGGTGTCCGCGTTGTCCACCACCGCGACGAACCGGACGCCCCAGAGCGGGAACAGACCGTGCAGATATTTTTCCACCAGTTCCATGTCACGGGTGAAACGGGATTGGTTTTTGCAGAGCACCACTTGGAATTTTCCCGCTTGGGCATCCCGGAGCAGTTCGTTGAAAGCGGGCCGGGCGCGGTCCGCGCCGGAATAGTCCTCGTCGCTGTAAATCCGGCAGATCTCCCAGCCCTGCTTCTCGGCATAGGCGATGAGCAGGGCCTTCTGGTTCTGAATGCTTTCGCTTTCCGCCGCGCCGCGCCCCTCGTCCTCGCGGCTCAGGCGGCAATAGACGGCGCAGGTCATCTGTCCCGCCTGCTTTCCGCATCCGACTGGGCTTCAAGCATCAGGGCGAGGCAGGTCTCCAGGAGCTGCTGTAAATTCTGGGCGCGTTCGGCTTCTTTCTCGGAACGGAATTCTTCCCGGAGGATCAAGTCTGGTTGTTTCATGCTGGATCACCTCAGCGTATCCTTATGCGCTGGACAATCCCGCGTATGCGGGTTTTTGAGAACGGTCCTCCCGTCATGGGGCGCGGTACCATCCGCAATTGAGGTTTTGATATCTCCGAGGATCACGCCGTCAAGCGAATCAACGTCGGAGGAGCAGTGGATGAGTTCCACATGGGAACAGCGTCCGCCGGCATGTTCGGCGACCTTTTTCATCAAGGAAGATTTGCCGGTGCCGGGCCCGCCTTTGATGACAAATTCACGCCAGCCGTCATTCGCATCGGCAAGCTGGTCAAAGCGGGAAACAAATCCCTGCGGCGTATTCGCGCCCAGGAAGAAGTGGTAAGGTTTTGTGCTGTTATTCATAGAAAAATCCTCCCAAAACGATTGTTACCACATGGTATTCGTTTGGGAGGCGTTTGGTGAAAAGAATTGAAAAACTGCCTAAACCATAAGGAATCCGGCGTTTTTTTAGAAAGCTCAGTCTGGCAGGCTGTCCAGTTTTTCGCGCAGTTTCAGAAAATCTTCAAGTGCGGCGGGCTTGCTGCCCGGGTTTCGCAGCAGGGCCGCCGGGTGGAAGGTGCCCATCATCAGAGTACCGTTTCGGTCGTAGAACTCGCCGTGCTGCTTGGTGACCTTGAAGCCTGGGTCGATGATCGCGCAGGCCGCGATCCGGCCCAGGCAGACGATGATTTTCGGGCGGATCAGATGCACCTGGTTGCGCAGATAGCCGATGCAGGCTTCGAGCTCGTCCTTTTCCGGGTCGCGGTTTTTGGGCGGGCGGCATTTGACCATGTTGGCAATATAGACGTTTTCATTGCGTGAGAGGCCGACATGGGTGAGCATCTTGTCGAGCAGCTGTCCGCCGCGGCCGACAAACGGCTCGCCCTGCAAATCCTCATTTTCGCCCGGGCCTTCCCCAATGAACATCACCTTTGACTGCGGATTGCCCACGCCAAAGACGACGTTGTGACGGGTCTCGCAGAGCTTGCAGTTTTTGCAGGAAAGAACGGTCTGTCGCAGGGCTTCAAAATCTTCTATCATAATCTGCTCCTTTATCCGAGTTAAAACTTGTTGTCTTTTATTATACCACAAGCGCGAAGCGCGCGGTGGGATAATGGCGCATTGGGACAGCAGCGCCAAAGGCGCGGATCGTCCTGCGCATAAAAAGGTATAATAACTGCTCTGCGGTTATTATACCATACGCAGGGCAGGAATAAAGTATTGTTAATAGTTTAACAATACTTGCAAATGGCCCTCTAACATCGTAAAATAAACAAAGAAACCTAGCAAATTTTATCATATGGAGGAATACCTAAATGGCAGGAAAATTTATTGTTGAAACTTCCGCGCGGCATGTTCACGTGACAGAGCAGGATCTGGAAACTCTGTTCGGCAAAGGAGCCAAATTGACCCCGAAAAAGGATCTTTCCCAGCCTGGACAGTATGCGTGCGTCGAGCGCGTTGATGTGGTTGGCCCCAAGAAAACCATCTCCGGCGTTTCGATCCTCGGACCGACCCGCCCGGCAACCCAGATCGAAGTTTCCCTCACCGATGCCAGAACCCTCGGTGTGAGCGCGCCGGTTCGTGAATCGGGCGATATTGCCGGAAGCGCTGGCTGCAAGTTGGTCGGCCCGTGCGGCGAGGTCGAGCTCAAAGAGGGCCTGATCGCGGCCAAACGCCACATTCATCTCACTCCGGAAGCTGCCACCGAACTTGGCGTCAAGGACAAGGAGATCGTTTCGGTCAAGGTTGATCCGGCTTCCCGCCCGCTCGTTTTCGGAGATGTCGTCGTGCGTGTCAGCGAGAAATTCTCTCCGGCAATGCACATCGATACCGACGAGGCCAATGCCGCTGGCTGCGCTGGCGAAGTCTGGGGCGAAATCGTAAGATAATTGGCGCCTTGCATGCGCCGCGGCTTTGCGCTCTGTGAGCGTTGGCATTGCGCCCTCCGCGCGCCCGGGGTCCATTTCTTGCTTGTCCAAGAAATGGACGAAAGAAGACACGCGGGGACACCCCGCGGCCCCGTGCGCGCGATTTCGTTGCCTGCGGCAAAGATCGCGCGCAATCTGCTGAGACAAAACGTTGTGTCCCGCGTGATGAAAAGCACGCGGGACATATTTTTGCGCCCGGCGCAAAAATGCGCTGCGCGCAAAGCGGACAAGCCGATTTTAAATTGCGCTCCGCGCTCGATGAATTTCCCGTTGGTCGGTTCTGTTAAGGATGTAATCTGTGGGAACATCGTAAAAAATCGAAAGCTGCACCAGCTCATAGTCGTAAATGTGCCCCGTGGTTTCCATTCTGCGGTACGCGGACAGCGAAACGCCGGTCGCGCTGGCAGCCTGCCTTTGCGTCAGCCCTTTCTCCAATCGTAATTCTTTGACTCGTGGATAAATCATGACAATCACCTCTAAAATAATTATATCGGCAGTACCTATATTTGTAAATATGGGTAATGCCGATATTTTATACTAAAGTTGAGGTGATAATTATGCTAATTAGACGAATCAAAGATTTACGAGTCGATTCAGACATGAAACAAAAAGAGCTTGCGGAGTATTTGAACGTAACGCAGAGCACATATTCTGATTACGAGAATGGAAATATCAATGTGCCAATTGAGCAGTTGATCCGAATTTGTGACTTTTACAAGGTTTCATTGGATTATTTGGTAGGACGTACAGATAAGCGCTGATTAAGAAATCGCCGCCCTGCGGCGGCGATGGCGCTTTTCGCGCCAATGCCAACAACGGGAATGTTACCGGCATCGATTGATCGCGTGATCCGCCCGGATTTTGCAGCCTGCCCATAACCTGGGAGCACAATACGTTTCCATCAGTCCTGAGCTGACCGTTTCATTGGGAGCGCTTGCGATGCAAGTCTCGAAGTCTAAGGACGCGGCCGCCGCCTTTGCGAAGCAATCAGCGGCGGTGGGGTTCCAAGGGGTTCCCCCTTGGCGTGTTCTTTCCCCCATTTCTTGCACGGGCAAGAAATGGGGCCCGGGCGCGCGGAGGGCGCCAGTGATTCTCAAGCGGCAAAGCCGCTTGATTCCCGCTTCTTGCACGGGCAAGAAATGGGGCCCGGGCGCGCGGAGGGCGCCAGTGATTCTCAAGCGGCAAAGCCGCTTGATTCCCGCTTCTTGCACGGGCAAGAAATGGGGCCCGGGCGCGCGGAGGGCGCCAGTGATTCTCAAGCGGCAAAGCCGCTTGATTCCCGCTTCTTGCCCGGGCAAGAAATGGGGCCCGGGCGCGCGGAGGGCGCCGGTGATTCTCAAGCGGCAAAGCCGCTTGATTCCCGCTTCTTGCCCGGGCAAGAAATGGGGCCCGGGCGCGCGGAGGGCGCCGGTGATTCTCAAGCGGCAAAGCCGCTTGATTCCCGCTTCTTGCACGGGCAAGAAATGGGGCCCGGGCGCGCGGAGGGCGCTCGTGATTCTCAAGCGGCAAAGCCGCTTGATTCCCGCCCGCGCGGCGACACGCGTGAATGTTTGCAGGTTTTTCAGAAAAGCCGAAATTTGCACACATTGGGAACACATTTCCATCGCATACTGAAAAACAGAAACAAAAAAGATGAGGTGCGCGTATGGACAGCAAAATTTTGATTGCAGAAGACGAAGCGAAAATCCGCCAGCTCGTGGCGAGCTACCTGGTGCGGGAGGGTTTCAAGGTAATTGAAGCCGCGGACGGGGAACAGGCGATTGAAAAGTTCGAGAACAATGAGGATGTTGTGCTGGTCATGCTGGACGTTATGATGCCGAAAAAGGACGGCTATGACGCCTGCCGGGAGATTCGGGGCCGGTCGGACGTGCCGATCCTCATGCTGACTGCCCGTGACAGCGAACATGACGAAGTACAGGGTTTCCGGATGGGTGCGGATGAATATATCTCCAAGCCGTTTTCCCCGACCATTCTGGTGACAAGGGTAAAAAACCTGTTAAAGCGCACCACGGTCAACGACATGAGCGATGTGGAGGCCGGCGGGGTAAAGATCCTGTACCGGGAACGTACTGTGACGGTCGACGGGGAGAAAATTATCACCACACCGAAGGAATTTGACCTGCTTTATTACCTGCTGAAAAATGTGAATATTGTCCTTACGCGGGATCAGATCCTGTGTACAGTATGGGATATGGATTACAACGGAGACGACCGCACGGTTGACACACATATCAAATGCCTGCGCGCAAAGCTCGGAAAGTACGCCAAAAATATCGTGACCGTACGAAAGGTTGGTTACAAATTTGAGTGGCTGGAATAAATGGAGCGTCAAACGTAAGCTTTTCTCGGTCATTTTGCTCATTTTGATTTTAAATGTTATCATTCTTCTTGTGATGGGGTCTTCGCTGTTTGAAGGGTTTTACCAGACCAACAAGCTCTATGAGCTGCGGGAGAATGCACGGGATATCCAGACGGCTTATCAGAAGAACAGCGATGAAATTTATGAGGTGCTCAGCCGGACGGAAAGCAAAAACACCGAGGTGATGCTGCTTTCGCTCAGTGGGGACGGCAAGCTTCAGATCGATTACCATTCCCGCAACCAGTGGGACAATCCGCCGCTTGGCGTGCCGCTGCCGCCGGAGATTGAAAAAAAGATCCAGGAGCGGGAAACGATGCTGCTCGAACGGATCAAGCGCACCGGGACGGATTTTCTGATCGAAACGGGCGGTGAAAACGGTAAGAGAACGGGCTGGGAAGGGAAAAAAACAGAAGGCCAGGATGACAAGTATAAAGAGGATTCACTGAGTTTGTCGGTCAGACTGGACGACAATGTTTTTCTTTACATCCAGACGCCGCGCGGATATATCAAATCGACCGCCGACCTCGCGGTGAAATATACCGCGCTGCTTTCGATTGCGATTCTGCTGTGCGGTTCGGTGGTGATCTATTTTGTAGTTGGGCGGATTACAAAGCCGCTCAGCCGGATTCAGGAGGTTGCGGGCCAGATTTCCAAACTCGATTTCTCCCAGAAATGCGAAGCGCGCGGCGGAGATGAGATTTCCATGCTCGCGGCGAGCATCAACCGGATGTCGGACGACTTGCAGCAGGCGGTCGACCAGATGCGGGAAGCAAACGCGGTGCTGCAAAGCGACCTTGTCCGCCAGCAGCAGACAGACCGGATGCGCCAGCAGTTTGTGGCGAACGTCTCTCACGATTTCAAGACCCCGCTCACCCTGATGATCAGCTATGCGGAGGCGCTGCGGGAGGATGAGAACCTTTCGGATGCCGACCGGGAATACTGTGAGATCATCGTCAGCGAAGGCAACAAGCTCTCGCGGATGGTGGGCAAACTGCTTGGGCTGTCGAAACTTGAAAGCGGCATCGATAAGGTGGAATATTCCTTTTTCTGCCTGAGCGAAGTGGTGGATGCGGTCATCTATAACCACACGATCCTCACTGAAAAGCGCGGCATCGAAGTCCGGCAGGAACTGGAGGACGCCTTCATTGTCACGGCGGACTTTGCTAAAATCGAACAGGTGGTGACCAACCTGTTTGAAAATGCGGCCAAATACGTGCCGGACGGCGGCCGGGTCCTGGTGACGGCAAAGAGAATCGAAAACCGCTGCCGCGTCGCGGTGGAAAACAGTGGGAATCCGATCAGTGAGGAGGATATCGGCAGCCTGTTCGACAGTTTCTACCGCGCGGACAAGTCCCGCACGACGGGCGACAGCTACGGGCTGGGGCTTGCGATCGTTAAAGTGATTATGGAAGCGCATCATCAGGCCTACGGCGTGGAGAACACCGAAACCGGGGTCCGGTTCTGGTTTGAGTTGGAACTGGCGGATTTCGACGATGAGGAAGATGCCGAAGAGGCGGATGAAGAAAGCGCGGACGTGTAAAAAAAGTGGCCTCCGGACCGACAAACGGTATTTGCCGGTCCGGAGGTTTTTATGTTTGATTGGACTTTTCCTGGGGAATCCTGTATGATATGGTTATCTGAAAAGCGCGTGGCGAGGAGAAGGACAATGGCGGAAATGAAAAACAGCGGTGAATTTGCAACCAAGATCGGCTTTGTCATGGCGTCGGTGGGGTCGGCAGTCGGCATGGGCAACATCTGGATGTTCCCATACCGGGTCGGGCAGTATGGCGGCGCGGCGTTCCTGATTCCCTATTTTCTGTTTGTGGCGCTGTTCGGCTGGGTGGGGCTCTCGGGCGAATTCGGCCTTGGACGGCTCACGGGAACCGGACCGATCGGTTCGTACGACTATGCGATGAAGTCCCGCGGCAAGCGCGGCGGCAAATTTTTAGGGGCGATTCCACTGTTCGGCTCGCTCGGTATCGCGATCGGGTATTCGATCGTGGTAGGCTGGGTCCTGCGTTCGATGTTCGGATCGCTGACCGGCGCGATGCTCGATTCCGACGCGGGTGAATTTTTTGCCCAGATGACCGGCCCTTTTGGCAGTGTCCCGTGGCATCTGGCGGTGATCGTGATCACCGTGCTGGTGCTTGCCTGCGGCGCGGTGGAGGGGATCGAAAAGGTCAACAAGGTCATGATGCCTTCCTTCTTCATCCTGTTTTTGATCATCGCGGTACGGGTGGCGTTCCTGCCCGGCGCGGCGGAGGGCTACGCCTATCTGCTCATCCCGCACTGGGAACAACTGCTGCGGCCTGAGACCTGGATCATGGCGATGGGGCAGGCGTTCTTCTCCCTTTCGATCACCGGTTCCGGCATGATCATCTACGGCAGCTACCTTTCCAAAAAGGAGGACATTGTCCATTCGTCCGGCCTTACGGCGGCGCTCGACACGGTCGCGGCGCTGATTGCGGGATTTGCGATCATTCCGGCGGTTTTTGCGTTTGGGCTCGACCCGCAGAAGGGACCGCCGCTGCTCTTCATCACCCTTCCCAAAGTGTTTGCACAGATGCCTGCGGGGCGGCTGTTCGCGGTGCTGTTCTTTTTGTCGGTGCTGTTCGCGGGGATCACTTCGCTCGTCAATATGTTCGAGGTGGTCGGGGAAGCGGTGCAGCGTCATCTGCGTTTGGCGCGTGTCCCGGCGATGCTGCTGGTGGGCGCGGTGGCCTTCGCGGTCGGCGTCTTTATTGAATATGAGCCGTACATGGGCAGATGGATGGATATGATCACGATCTATGTGGTGCCCGCGGGCGCGGTACTCGGCGCGGTGATGATCTACTGGGTGCTGGGCCTGCCGAAAATTCGGGCGGAACTGATGCGCGGGCGTAGTAAGCCCCTCGGGAAAGCGTTCGATTTCTGTGCGAAATATCTGTATGTTTTGCTCGCGGCGGCGGTGGTGGCGTTCAGCGTCATCTATCAGGGGATCGGATGAATCCGACTATACAAAGTGAAAAGTTTGATGTATAATTATATCACAGGGGAGCCATTGAACGGCCAATACGAAAGGAGCGGTTATCATGGCAAAACGGACGGTCATCACCATCGGAAGGGAGTTCGGCAGCGGCGGCCGCGAGATCGGCAAAAAGCTGGCGGATGAGCTGGGAATCGCGTTCTATGACAAGGAGCTGCTGGAAATCGCCGCGCAGGAAAGCGGCATCTGCAGGGAACTGTTTGAAAGCAACGATGAAAAACCGGTCAGCAGCCTGCTCTACTCGTTGTCGGTCAATCCCTATTCGGTCGGAAACATCGCGGGTGCGTCCAACATCCCGCTTACCCAGAAACTGTTCCTCGCCCAGTTCGAAACAATCCAGAAGCTGGCGAAGAAATCCGACTGCGTCATCGTGGGCCGGTGCGCCGACTATGCTCTGCGCGGCGACCCGGACTGCATCAACGTGTTCATCCATGCGCCGCTGGGATACCGGGTGGCGCGGATCAAAGAGCTGCACGAGCTTTCTTCGAACGAGGCGAAGGATCTCATTGTCAAAACAGACAAAAAGCGCGCGGCCTATTACAATGCCTATTCGGACAAAAAATGGGGTGAAACGGCCAACTACCATCTTGCCATCGACAGTAGCGTAATCGGTGGGGACAACGCGGTTGAACTGATCAAACAGTTTGCCGGGATGCGCCAGGACGCCCGTTGAAGAAGAGAAAGCTTGAAAATCAGTCCGGGACGTGGCCTTGCCTCGCCCCGGATTTTATGGAGCGTGGAGAAATATGATCACAGGCGATTTTGCAAACCGGTACACGGTTGACCGTTTTGAGGGCGGATTCGCGGTCTGCCTGAACGAGGAGAACGTCCAGCGGGAGGTGCCGCTTTTGCTGCTCCCGGAGGAGGTGCGCGAGGGCGACGTGCTGATCCTCGAATACGGCATGTGGCGGATCGACGAGGATGAGACCGCCGCCCGCCGTGAGCGGATTGAAAAGAAGCTCGAAAGCCTCTGGGAAGACTGATTTTGGAAGATAGGGACGCTGCAGATGATTCGATTATTGGTACGGCTTTTTATCAAGGATTCCAACAGGACGGAGGACCCCGCTGTGCGGGGGGCGTTCGGCGTGTTGGCTGGCGGCGTGGGGATTTTTTTAAACCTGTGCCTGTTTGGCGCGAAATTTGCCGCGGGCATGCTGACCGCGTCGATTGCAATCATGGCCGACGCGTTCAATAACCTTTCGGACGCGGGCTCATCGGTGGTGACGCTGGTCGGCCTTAAAATGGCGGGAATGCCGGCTGACAGCGAGCATCCGTTCGGCCACGGACGGATCGAATACCTGACCGGCCTTGCGATCTCAATGGCCATTCTGCTGGTCGGGTTCGAGCTGCTGCGCAGTTCGTTTGGCAAGATCCTGCGGCCGGAAGAAGTGCTGTTCCGGCCGCTTTCGTTCGCAATCCTCGTTGTGTCGATCCTGGTGAAAGTCTGGATGTGTTATTTTAACCGCACGCTCGGCAATATGATCAATTCCACCGCGATGAAGGCCACCTCCGCCGACAGCCTCACCGACGCGGTCGCGACCGCGGCCGTTGCGCTCGGCGTACTGTTCACCCGCTTCACCGGCATCAATATTGATGGCTGGAGCGGCATGCTGGTGGCGGCTTTCATTCTCTATTCTGGTTTTACCACCGCGCGCGACAGCCTGTCGCCGCTTCTGGGGCAGGCGCCGGACACCGCTTTGGTACGGGAAATTGAAGACACGGTCCGCTCTCATCCGGAGGTGATCGGTGTGCACGACCTGATCATCCATGACTATGGCCCGGGCCGGCGGATCGTTTCGCTGCATGCGGAGGTGCCCTGCAATATGGATATCCTCGCCATGCACGACGCGATCGACTTGATTGAACTGGAATTGCGCCACAAATTCAACTGTGACGTCACCATCCACATGGACCCGGTTGCGACCGACGACAAGGTCACGGCTGCGGTGCGCGGTCAGGTTGAGGAGATGGTCAAGCGGATCGACCCGGCGCTTTCCATTCACGATTTCCGGATGGTGCAGGGGATGACCCACACAAATCTCATTTTTGATGTGTCGGTGCCGCACCGTTTCCATCTCTCGGATAAGCAGGTGGCAGACAGGGTGCGCGACGGCGTGCAGTTCCTCAGTGAGAAATATTACGCGGTTATCCGCGTGGAACAGAGCTTTGTATAGAGCGAAAAAAGGCCGGGGCGCGTCAGGCTGACGCATCCCGGCCCTTTTCTATTTCTTAAATTGCATTTTTCACAAATTCTTTGACTTTGGCGAAGGTTTCCTCGCTGATCACATGCTCAATCCGGCAGGCATCCCGCGCGGCGAGCGCCTCATCGATGCCGAGGGTGATGGTGAGGTAGCGGGTGAGACAACGGTGCCGTTCGTAGATGGCGTTTGCTTTTTCCCGTCCCGCGGCGGTCAGCAGGATCCGGCCGTTTTCGTCCATTGTGATCAAGCCGCTTTCCCGCAGGATGCGCATGGCGCGGCTGACGCTCGGCTTGGTGTAGTCCAGCTCATTTGCGATATCGATCGAACGGACGGTGCCGTTTTTATCCTCGAGCAAGAGGATTGTTTCGAGATAATTCTCACCGGATTCCTGCATAAAGACCCGCCTTTCGGACAAATTGTTTCCCTGATGATATCTTAACATAATTGCGCCTTGTCCGCAAGTAAAGGACATGTTAAAATGGGAAAAAGGAGTGTTGCAGATGGCGGAATATGTCCTGGCGCTCGACCAGGGGACGACCAGCTCGCGGGCGATCCTGTTTGACCGGGAACAGAACATCGTGGAGATGGCGCAGAAGGAATTTACGCAGATCTATCCGAAGGAAGGATGGGTCGAACATGACCCGATGGAGATCTATTCGTCGCAGTACGCGGTCATGATGGAAGTGATTGCGAAAAGCGGTGTAAACGTGCGGGAAATCGCGGCGATCGGCGTGACCAACCAGCGGGAAACGACCGTCCTGTGGGATCGCGAAACCGGCCGCCCGATCCACAATGCGATCGTCTGGCAGTGCCGCCGCACGGCCGATCTTGTGGACGCGCTCGTAAAGGACGGACTCGGGGATTATATCCGGGAAGCGACCGGCCTGGTTCCGGACGCGTACTTTTCCGCGACCAAGATCAAATGGATTCTGGACAAGGTGCCCGGGGCGCGGGAACGCGCCGCGCGCGGAGAAGTGCTGTTCGGCACGGTGGACAGCTGGCTGATCTGGAAGCTGACAGGCGGGCGGGCGCATGTCACCGACTACACGAACGCGTCGCGCACCATGCTCTACAATATCAAAAAGCTCTGCTGGGACGAAACGCTGCTTCGGGCGCTCGATATCCCGGCGCAAATGCTGCCCGCGGTGCGCGATTCGAGCGAGGTTTACGGCTATGCCACCGTGCAGGACGTGCAGATCCCAATCGCGGGGATCGCGGGTGACCAGCAGGCGGCGCTGTTCGGGCAGTGCTGCTTTGAAAAGGGCGAGGCGAAGAATACTTACGGCACCGGCTGTTTTCTGCTCATGAATACCGGCCAAACGCCCTGTGAAAGCAAGAACGGCTTGCTCACCACCATTGCGGTCGGGCTTGGCGGCAAGGTGCAGTATGCGCTTGAGGGTAGTGTGTTTGTGGGCGGCGCGGTGATCCAATGGCTGCGCGACGAAATGCGCTTCATCACTGAAAGCCGCGACGCGGAATACTACGCCCAAAAGGTGGACGGCACCGGCGGAGTCTATCTGGTTCCGGCGTTTACCGGCCTTGGCGCGCCGCACTGGGATATGTATGCGCGCGGCTGCATTGTGGGGATCACCCGTGGGACCCGCCGGGAGCATATCATCCGCGCGGCGCAGGAATCGATCGCCTATCAGAGCCTCGAACTTGTGGAGGCGATGGAGAAGGATACCGGCATTCCGATGCAGGAGCTCAAGGTGGACGGCGGAGCGAGCCGCGACCGGTTTCTGATGCAGTTCCAGGCGGATATCCTGGGGAAACGGGTGCGCCGCCCGATGATCCGTGAAACGACGGCGCTTGGCGCGGCATATCTCGCGGGGCTCGCGACCGGCGTCTGGAAAAGCCAGGACGAGATCCGGAAACTCTGGAGCTGCGACACTTCGTTTCAGCCGGATATGGACGAAGATCGCCGCGGACAGCTTTTAGACGGCTGGCGCAAGGCGGTTGGCAGGAGCCTCGGCTGGGCAAAAGACTGAGCCATGGACAAGAAAAAAGCGAATGCCCGGCGGACAAAGCTTTGGAAGCGGGTGCTGTTCCTTTTGCCTCTGCTGCTTCTCCTGCCGCTTGCCGGGAACCTGGCGGCGTCGGTGGCGCTGGGCCGCTATGCCGACGAAATCTATCCCGGCGCAACGCGCCAAAGCGGCTGGCTGGCAAACTATAACCCGGTCAGCGGGCGGTACGGCGCTGTGTTTGCCGTTTCCGGGGAATCGGTCAATCTGGAATTTGACCTGATCGACGGGACGATCCAGGACCCGAAACGGTCGGAGGCTTACGAGGCGCAGACTGGGCTCTCCGATAAATTGAGGATGCTGAACGCGCGGAATGCGGGAAACTGGATCGGACTTTACCATTGCGCGCACCTATCCGATTTCGGCACGTTGAAAAGCACCCTGCACGTGGATCTTTTGGAGAGCGCGGACACGCCGCTTCCATCGCAGGCCGAAATGAGGGAAAAGCTGGCGGACCGGGCGCTCGCCGCCTGGAGCGAGCTGCACCCGCTCTGCGAGATCGAGCGGGTGCGGGCGGGTTATTCGCACGAAACGGTCAACCGTAAAAAGAACAAAAATGAATGGAACATCCTTATCATTTCCCTGCCCGGCGGTCGGGAGCTGAACCGGGAGGATTTCCAAACGGGAAAGATCAAAATCCGATGAGCCGCAAAACGCCAGAAAAGCCGCGGGTATTTTTTTATCAGGCTTTTAACTCCGCTGAAAATGGGAATGCTAGAATTTGATAATGCCAGTGTAAAGGATGGACGAACGATGGCGACCTTTGAGGAACTCTATCAGACTCTGCTAGCGGCGTCGGTGCGCCGCAATCTGCCCGAAGCGGTCAAAATGATCCGTTCGCAGGAGGACTACGATCCGAAGCAGCTTGACTGCCTGCTCAATCCAAAGAAATATCCGGTTGTCTGGCGGATTGCGGAATGCGACTGCCCGGACGGCAAAGGCGCTTGCGCCGACGCCTGTGAATTCGGCGCGATCGGCCCGGATGCCCAGGGCAAGCGGGTCGCGATTGACCTGACCCGGTGCGTCGGCTGTTCGGCCTGCATCGAGGCCTGCCGCGGCCATAAATTGATCGCCAGCAAGGATGTGCTGCCGGTCACCGAGATGCTCCGCAACCACAAGGGACTGGTCTATGCGCTGATCGCCCCCGCGTTCCAGGGGCAGTTCAGTGATGCGGTCACGCCGGGCATGCTGCGAAGCGCCTTTTCACAGCTTGGATTCGACGGCATGGTCGAAGTGGCGCTCTTCGCGGACATCCTCACTCTGAAGGAAGCCTTTGAATTTGATCAGAACATCCAGCATGCGGACGACTATCAGCTCACAAGCTGCTGCTGCCCGATGTGGATCGCCATGATCCGCAAAATCTACAGCCAGCTCATGCCGCACGTGCCTGGCTCAGTTTCCCCAATGGTGGCCTGCGGCCGCGCGGTCAAGGAACTGCATCCGGACGCGGTAACCGTATTTATCGGCCCGTGCCTGGCCAAAAAAGCGGAAGCGCGTGAAACCGACCTGCTCGGCGCGATCGACTATGTGCTCACCTTTCAGGAGATGCGCGATATCTTTGAGGCCGCCGGGATTGACCTTACAAAACAGGAGGACAGGCAAAAGGATCATTCCTCCCGCGCCGGAAGGCTATACGCCCGTACCGGCGGCGTGAGCGAGGCGGTGCGCAGTACGGTCGAACGCCTGAACCCACACCGGAAGGTCGAAATCCGTGCGAGGCAGGCGGATGGCGTGCCCGCCTGCAAAGCGATGCTGAACGAACTTATTGCGGGAAAGGCCGACGCCAACTTTTTTGAAGGCATGGGCTGCGCCGGCGGCTGCGTCGGCGGGCCGAAACGGCTGATCCCGGTGGAGGAGGGCACGCGCAATGTCGACGCCTACGGTGAGGCGGCTGCCGCGCCTACCCCGATCGACAATCCCTATGTGATCGAGCTTCTGCACCGGCTGGGGATTGATACGGTCGAGCAGCTCCTGGAGCAAAGCGACATCTTCACCCGCAACCTGCACTGAAAGAAAAAAAGGCCGCCGGAAAATTTTCCGGCGGCCTTGCTGATTTGGCGGGATCAGGAATTCCAGATTTTGATCAGCCCGCGGTCCTGCAGCTCTTTGATGAGGATGAGGGTCAGCGGGAAAAGGAACATGCCGAAAATCCCCATGATGTGCAGGCCAAGATACATAAAGACCAGCGTGACCAGCGGATGCAGCCCGATACGGTTGCCGATGATCTTCGGTTCGAGGATGTTGCGGATGATGGTGATGAGGACATAAAGCGCCAGAATCCCGGCGCCGAGCCCGGTCCTGCCGATGAGCAGGCAGATGAGGCCCCAGGGGATCAGGATGGTTCCGGTTCCGAGGACCGGCAGGATATCGACCACCGAGATGAGCGCCGCGATCAGAACAGAATAGTTCACCTGCAGGAAGGTCAGGCCAAGGGCCAGCTCGCAGAAGGTGCAAAACATGATGAACAGGTAGGAGGTGAGCATCCGCACCACCGTCCGGCCAAAGGTTTCCCAGGAGTTGAGCACCAGGACCCGGTACTTTTCCGGGATCTGCAGCTTGATAAATTTCTTGATATTGTCGAACTCCACGCTCATAAAGAAGGTGGCGACCACAGTGATGATGATCGAAATGAGCAGCGACGGAAGCTGGGAGGCCTTGTTGGCGACCCACGAAAGCGCCGTGGAGGAGAAGGAGATGAGCTTTGACTGGATGTACTGGATCAGGTCGTTGGAAATCGAAATGACCTGCTGTTCCACCTCATCCGGGAGATTGGCAAGCAGCGATTCAAATTGGGTGTTGATCGCCTCGCTGACCACCGGCGCGGAGTTTTTGTACCAGCTGGGCAGGCGCGAAATCAGGTCGCCGAGTTCACCGATCGCATTGTAGGTGCCCATGACCACAAAACAGGCCACCACCGAAACCAGAATGAAAGCAAGGATCGGCGAAATGAGCTTTTTTTTGAGTTTTGTTTTTTTGCAGATCCAATTGATTGGCGGCTGCAGGCAGGCGGCCGCGATGAGACCGATTACGAAGGGCAGCATCCACGCAAGCAGATACTTAAAGGCAATGTAGGCAATCGCAACGAGGCACGCGAAGAACATGCAGTTGATAATAAAGGCGCGTTTGCGTTCGGTTGTCAAAGTTTTTCCCTCTTTCATGAGATGTCCGGGCGAATAAGGCCGCCGGCCAAAAGCGGATAGCGCCGAAAGGCCCGTATCCATTGTAAAGGACAGCCGTCACAGTGTCAACATGAATCCGGGCTTTCTGTGGAAGAAAATTCCTGCAAGAGCCGTCCTGTTTATAAAACGACGCAGCCGCCCCGCAGATTTCAGTATGGGCATAACTTTCCGAACCGATACCGGGAAATCGGGAAATCCGGATTTTTCAGGCCGGATTTTTTTAAAAACCTGTGAACCGGTCCCTTGACGGGATTTCCCGGACGCTTTATACTGGAACAAACGGAGGGATGACAATTGAAACTGCTGACCTATCAGTATTACACCGGCACCCAGGTGGGCGTGCTTTCAGAGGATGGAAAAACCGTTTATCCAGTGGAAGGCTATGACGACATGAACCAGGTGATCGATACCGTTTCGATGAACGAGCTGCGCCGCGTGGCTGAAGCTAAAATGGGCGGGATCCCGTTCGAGGCGGTAAAGCTGCTCGCGCCCATCCCGCATCCCAAGCAGGATATCATCTGCCTGGGTGTGAATTATATGGACCATGCGGCGGAATCGGCCCGCTTCAAAAAGGAAAAATTCGACGGCGAACGTCCATATGCGGTCTATTTCTCAAAGCGTGTGGACGAAGCGGTTCCCTGCGGCGGGGGGATCCCCAGCCACAGCGATATCGTCGACAGCCTCGATTATGAGGCGGAACTGGCCGTTATCATCGGCAGGGACGCGAAGAACGTTTCGCGGGAGTGTGCGTTCGACTATGTATTCGGCTATACCATATTCAATGATGTGAGCGCGCGTACCATCCAAAACCGCCACAAACAATGGTATTTTGGCAAAAGCATGGACGGCTTTTGTCCCATGGGTCCGTGGATCGTGACCGCGGACGAGATCGAAGCGCCGCCGGAGCTCGGCATCCGTTCCCGTGTGAACGGCGAATTGCGCCAGCAGAGCAGCACCGGACTTCTCATCTTCGACGTGGCCCATGTGATCCATGAGCTTTCGCAGGGGATGACCCTGCGTGCTGGGACGGTTATCTCGATGGGGACCCCAGCGGGCGTCGGTATGGGTTTCGATCCGCCCAAATACCTGAAACCGGGCGATGTGGTCGAATGTGAGATCGATGGAATCGGCACGCTGAAAAATACCGTCAGGTGAGAACGGAAGAAAAGAAAACGCGCGGCCCGCAGGGCCGCGTGTTTTTTATTGGTTTGTCCGTTTTGCGCGCAGCGCATTTTCGCAAGATTGCGAAAATATGTCCCGCGTTTGGCAGCCTGCTCGCCTGACGGCGAAGCGCGCATACGCGCGACGGCTGCTCACGGGGGCTTTCCGCCCCCGTGTCCCCCGGCAAAGAGTCGTCTGCGACGACCCGCCGCCTTTGGCGGTGGATTTGGGATAAGGAGCGCGGGGCGCCGCGCTTGGCAGCCTGCTCGCCTGACGGCGAAGCGCACAAAAAGCAAGCCGTGCCGGGAGCCGTCAATCGAGCAGATCCACGTCTCCCGCAAGACCATTCCGATAGAGATCCCAGAAATGATGGGTTGGGCCGCAGCCGTTGCCAATAGCAAGCGAATGCCGGATGGCGGTGGTGACGTAATCCTTCGCTTTTTTGACCGCTTCAGGCATGGCGAGTCCCAACGCCAGGTTCGAGGCGATCGCGGAGGAATAGGTACATCCGGTGCCATGGGTGTTTTTGGTATTGATCCGTTCGGTGGCAAAGCGGTGGAACTGTTTGCCATCGTAGAGTACGTCCACTGCGTCTCCGATTGCATGCCCGCCCTTGACCAGCACATTTTTGCAGCCCATGGCGTGGATTTTTTTCGCGGCCTCCTCCATATCGTGAATGTCATGGATCGCCACGCCCGAAATTTTTTCCGCCTCAGGGATATTCGGGGTGAGCAGATCGGCCAGCGGGATGACCGTTTCAATGAGCGCGCCGATTGAACCGGGATCCATCAGCGGGCAGCCGTTTTTGGCGTACATGACCGGGTCAATGACAACATTGGCCGGATGATATTCCCGCAGTTTCTCCGCCACAGCGGCCATGCATTCCGGCTGGGAGAGCATCCCCACCTTGACCGCGTCCGGCACAATGTCCTCAAAGACCGCGTCAATCTGTTTTCTGATCATGTCCGGGGTCACGTCCATGATATCGATCACGCGGGCGGTGTTTTCCGCCACGACCGAAACGATCGCGCTCATGCCAAAAACGCCGTGTGCTGAAAAAGTTTTGAGATCCGCCTGGATTCCCGCGCCGCCGCTGCAGTCGCTGCCGGCGATGGTCAGACATTTTTTCATAACGATTCTACCTCACATTCCGCGAACGAGCGGCAATACCGGTCCGCGATTTCTTTGATCTCCTCCGCGTCCTCGGCGGCGGAGTCGTCATACAGCGCGACCACCCGAAAACCCGCTTTCTTGGCGGTGCGGATGGCATGGACAGCGTCCTCGAATACCACGGTTTCATCCTTCGCGGTGCCGAGCCTTCGCAGAGCCTCCTCAAAAATGGCAGGCTCATCCTTGCCCGAACCGAGCTCGGTGCAGGTGAGGACGAATTCGAAATAATCCCGTATGCCGAGCCGCGTGAGCGCGGCTTCGACCATGTATTTTTCCGAAGCGGTCGCCACACCGCATCGAACGTCCGCCTCGCGCAGCTTTTGGAGAAATTCTCCGGCGTGCGCCTTGAGCGGAATCTCATAAAAATACCGGTGCTCGACAAGCTGGTTGGTGCCATTCATGATCTCCTCGGCGGAAAGGGGAATCCCAAGGTCGTGCTGATAATAGGCGACCATCTGCAGAAAGCTGAGCGGCTTGACAGCTTCCCGCAGGCCGGGCGGCACCGGAAATCCATGCTGCTTCATGAAGTCGATGGCCACCGTGTCCCAGATCCACATCGAGTCGGTCAGGGTGCCGTCCAGGTCAAAGATCGCGCCTTTTATCATGCTGTTGTAACCTCTTTCGAAAGATTGTAAAGCTCCCTGGCCGCAGCATAGATATCCGGCTGGGCGAAGATCGCGGAGATCACCGCCACACCGCCGATGCCGGAGCCCTTGAGCTTTCTGATATTGTCCCGGCTGATGCCGCCGATGGCTACCACCGGGATCGAAACAGCCCCGCAGATCTCCCGCAGCGTTTCAAACGGGAGGGTATTCACGTCCAGTTTGGTGGAGGTGGAAAAAACCGCCCCGACGCCGAGATAGTCCGCGCCGCGCGCCTCGGCAAGCCTGGCCTCCTCCATTGTGTGCGCGGAAACGCCGAGGATCTTGTCCGGGCCGAGCAGTTTTCGCACATCGCCGGCCTCCATGTCCTCCTGTCCGACGTGCACGCCGTCCGCGCCGCAGGCGAGCGCCACACGCACATTGTCGTTGATGACGAACGGAACCCCGTAACGGTCGGTGACCGCCTTGATGCGGCGGGCTTCGGCCAGGAAAGCCGCGTCATCGAGCTGTTTTTCCCGCAGCTGCACAAAAGTCGCTCCCGCGCGCAGGGTGTCCTCCACCTGCGCGGCCAGGTCGTTTTTCCCGAGCCAGGAACGGTCGGTCACGACATAAAGGAGCATGTCCTTTTTAGAAATGTTCAAGCTTTGCGGCCTCCTTCAAGGTTTTGGCATCGAGCCGGCTCATTGCGTCGATGAGCCCCATGCGCAGGGAAGCGGTACCGCCGCCGTCTTTGCGCATCCGGGTATAAGCAGTTTCCCCGCAGATTCCCATCGCGGCGACAGCGGTGGCCGCCGCGTCAAGCGGGTTTTGCGGATTCGCGGCAACAAAGGCGGCGATCACACCGGTGAGCATGCAGCCTGTGCCGGTGATGCGGGACATCATCGGATGTCCGTTTCGGATGATATAGGCGTCCTTCGCGTCCGCTGCCACGTCGATCGCGCCGGTGATTGCGATGATTGCGCCGGTCTTTTCGGAGAGCGCTTTCGCGTAGGAAATGACCGACGGCAGATTTTCGTCGGTGGTGGCGTCGGCGGCATTCGCGTCGACGCCGCGGGTTTCGCCGCTGCCCGCGGCGACCGTTTTGATCTCGGAGGAATTGCCGCGGATAACGGTGAATTTTACCTGCCGCAGCAACTGGACGGTGGTGTCGGTGCGCAGCTTCGACGCGCCCGCGCCAACCGGGTCGAGCACGACCGGGTGCCCGAGCGCGTTCGCCCGGCGCCCGGCTTTTAACATCGACTGGACGGTGCGGCTGTTGAGCGTCCCGATGTTGAGGGCGAGCGCATCGCAGATGGAGGTGATCTCCTCCGCTTCGTTTTCATCATCCGCCATGATCGGGCTGCCGCCGCAGGCGAGCAGGATGTTCGCCACGTCGTTGACCGTGACGTAGTTGGTGATGCAGTGGACGAGCGGCGTTTTTGCCGCGACGTTCGAGAGGATTTTTTCAAACATAGGGATCACTCCTGTCAGTTTGCGCCCTGCGGCGCGGGGTGTTTGCAGGTGACCTTGTGGACTACGACACAGAGAAGGCCGGTAAACAGCATGATCGGCAGGGAGGTGCCGAGCGGGAAATCAATCCGCATCAGCAGACGGTAGCCGGCGAAGCCGACCGCCCAGATGAGGATGTTTTTGATGTTCAGAAGCTGCGCTTCTTCCACCCTGGTGTTCCTGAGGATGAAATAATCGGTGATCAGCACGGCGAAGAGCGGGGCAAAGACCGAGCCGATGAAATAGAGGAAGTTTTCATACTGGTTGATGTTGATGAAGATGGCCATCAGGGTGCCCGCCGCGCAGACGACAAGCGCCGCGGCTTTTTCGTTCCATTTGTGGTTGAGGTTGACGATGCTCACGCCGCCCGACCACGCGTCAAGAAAGGTTGTGGTGACGGTCGAGAGGATGACGATCAAAAGAGCGACCGCGCCCAGCCCCGCCGCGACTAGGATCTGCGCGATGTCGTCGGTGCCGGTGTAGATCGCCGCGCCCAGCCCGATCACATACATCAGGCAGCTGCCCAGGAAATACCCCGCCGCGCTCATGACAGTGCCCATTTTGGGGTTCTTCGCGCTGCGGGTGTAATCGGAAATGAGCGGCAGCCAGGAGAGCGGCATGGTGACGCTGAGTTCCACCGCTGCGCCGAAACGCATGGCGTTTGGATCGCCCGGCGCGCCGAACGAGAAATTTCGAAAGACCACCCAGCCGAGCACCAGCGTAAAGAGGAAAAGCGCGGAGACGACGAAGGCGTTCAGCTTCGAGAGATTTTTGAGCCCGACCAGGATCCAGACGCAGATGAGCCCGCCGATCACCAGGCACCAAATGGCTTCGTTCTGGACATTCGGGGTGACAACGTTCAGCGCCTTGGCGCCGTTTATGATCATGACGGCGGTCCAGCCGAGCAGCTGGACGACATTCAGCAGCGAAAACCAGAAGGAGCCGTATTTTCCGAACGAGATGCGGGTGGATTCGATGGCGGAGAGGCCGCTCTTCGCGCCGATAAAGCCGGTGAAGAAGAGCACAGCACAGCCGATCAGGTGCCCAATGAGGATGGCCCACACCGCCCTCCAGAAGCCGAGCGGCGCGAGCAGCGCGCCGGTGAGGATTTCCGCGATCGACACCGCCGCGCCGAACCAGAGCAGGCCTTGTCCAAGGCTGGAAGTCTTGTTATCCATAATCTTTCTCCATTCTATCGTTTTTCCAGTTTGTTGTAAAGCTTATTTGCTGCCGAGCGCAACCTTGACATCGCCGAAGACATGGGTCTTCTGCAACGCCCCGAGCGCGAGCACCGAGATGGTCGCGCCGCCGAGCGTGCTGACCAGGAACGGCAGCACATAGGCGAACAGCGCCGCCTCCTTGCCCATCAGCAGAGTCGCGACCGGATAGCAGGCGAGGCCGCCGAGGATTCCGGTGCCAGCCACTTCGCCGAGATAGGCCAGCGGCAGGCGGCGGGTGTGTTTGTAGAGCATGCCACAGCAGAACGCGCCGATCATGCTGCCCGGGAAGGCGAGCAGGCTGCCGGTGCCCATGAGGTTGCGGATGAGCGAGGTGCCGAAAGCCATGCTGACCGCGTAGCCCGGCCCGAGCAGCACACCCGCGATGACGTTGACCATGTGTTGGATCGGGAAGCATTTGGAGGCGCCGATCGGGATGTAAAAGGCGGAACAGACGACGCCCAACGCAATCAGCAGGCCTGCGGTGGTGAGTTTTTTGACATTTTGGTTCATACTTGACAACTTCTTTCTTGATGGAATAAAAAACAGCGGGACGCGCCAACCGGCGCGTCCCGCTGAAACTTTCATTTCTGCATACGATCCCTACGTTGGCATTATCCAAATCAGGTGTGCGGGTCGAAGTTGGATGACTTCCTCTCAGCCTGCGTCACAAGCTCCCCGTGCTATTCAATTCGTTCAGATTTTAACACAGGCGGAAAAGTTTGTCAATGTTCGTGAAAACACCATTTGCCGCAAAACGGGTGGGAAAAGTGGAAATTTAGCCATTTCTTCTGTTGACACGCTAGCATGCCAGTGGTAAAATTTAGGCATAGGATCGATTCCCTCCGGTAAAATCCCGCGTGGGAAAGATCTGCCCGCGTTTCGCCCGCTTATATGGCTGTGCGGCGCGGGGCAAACTATCTTCTGGGACTTTGGAAAACTGCTGACAATAAACCGCGGCGCCCATTTAAAAAGCTGCGCGGCGGTACGGAAAAGAAAACAGGAAAGAGGGATTCTGGTGTTAAAACTGACAGCACAAAGCCTACAGGACCGCAAGGCGTGGGAAGCCGCCGGCGTCAAGCTGCCCGGATTCGATTACGCCGCCATGTGTGCGCACACCAAGGAGCATCCTGTCTGGGTGCACTTCGGCGCGGGCAACATTTTCCGCGGGTTCATCGCCCGCCTGCAGCAGGAGCTGCTGAACTCCGGCAAGGCCAAGAGCGGCGTGATTGCCGCAGATACCTTTGATTTCGGGATCATTGACCAGATCTATGCCCCGCATGACAACCTCACCATGCTTGTCAGCCTGAAGCCGGACGGCTCCACCGACAAGGAGATCGTCGCAAGTATCGCGGAAGGCATCAAAGCGGACGGCGCGGATGAAAAACAGATGGCGCGTCTCAACGAGCTTTTCACCAATCCGGAATTGCAGATGGCCAGCTTCACCATCACCGAAAAAGGCTATGCCCTAACCGACCTTGCGGGAAATTTCTTCCCGGTCGTGCAGGAGGACATGAAAAACGGCCCGGACCATGCGCGCCATGCAATGAGCATTGTAACCGCGCTGATGTTCCGCCGCTACAAGGCCGGCGGTTATCCGTTTGCGCTTTGCAGCATGGATAACTGCAGCCACAACGGCCAGAAGCTGCAGGATTCGGTCCTTACGGTCGCCGAAGCCTGGCAGAAAAACGGCTTTGTGGACGAAGGATTTGTCGCCTACCTCAAGGACGCGTCGAAGGTATCCTTCCCGTGGAGCATGATTGACAAGATCACCCCGCGCCCATCTGAAATCGTGGAAAAACAGCTCGCCGCGGCCGGCATTGAAGATATGGCGCCGGTCGTCACCGCGAAGAATACCTTTATCGCGCCGTTTGTCAACGCCGAGGTCCCGCAGTACCTTGTTGTGGAGGATCGCTTCCCGAACGGCCGCCCGCCTCTTGAGGAAGCGGGCGTCTACTTCACCGACCGCGACACGGTCAACAACACCGAGCGCATGAAGGTCACCACCTGCCTCAACCCGCTGCACACCGCGCTGGCGGTTTACGGCTGTCTGCTCGGCTACACGAGCATTGCGGCTGAGATGCAGGACGCCGACCTCAAAAAGCTGGTTGAACGCATCGGCTACGATGAAGGCATGCCGGTCGTGGTGGACCCGAAAATCCTGAGCCCGATGGACTTCATCCACGAGGTCATCGATCAGCGCCTGCCCAATCCGTTCATCCCGGATGCGCCGCAGCGTATCGCTACCGACACGAGCCAAAAGCTGCCGATCCGCTTTGGCGAAACGATCAAATCCTATCTCTCGCGTCCGGATCTCGATGTGCAGGATCTCGTCTGCATTCCGCTGGCACTGGCCGGCTGGTGCCGCTATCTGCTCGGCGTGGACGACAAATGCGAACCGATGCAGGTGAGCAGCGACCCGATGCTGGCGGATCTGCAGAAGATGCTCGCTGGGGTTAAGGTCGGCGAGCCCGCAAGCGTCGGCAGCGCGCTTCAGCCAATCCTCTCGAATCCGGCGCTCTTCGCCGTGGATCTCTATGAGGCAGGTCTCGGCGGGAAGGTCGAAGGCATGTTCAAGGAGCTCATTGCGGGTCCGGGCGCGGTGCGCACGACCCTGCAAAAATACGTGAACGCGTAAAATGGTGTTTCCATGGAAAGGGCCGCGCTAAAAGCGCGGCCCTTTTTGCCGCTTTTCAGACGGGAAAAACTGTGCTATACTACACAAAAACAAACCGGCGCGGGCGGCGGGGCCCTCCGGACGGAAAGGGGTGGTATGGTTGGATAAAAACACAAACGAATCGTTTGCCACGGTAAAGGCGGTACAGGAAAAGCTGGAAGCGGTCCTGGGACATGAAACGGTGAAGGTGGGGATCGCCGACAATCAGGGGATTGTGGTGATTTTCACCGATCCTTCCAGCGCGGGGAAATTTTCCGAACCGGCCTATAAGGCGATTCAGACCGGACGCCCGGTTGTGGTGGACAGGACAAACGAATTCCTGTTTGTGGCAAGCCAGCAGGGGGTGTATGTGCCTTTTTTTCATGAAAAAGAAGCGGTCGGGGTGATCCTGCTGGTCGGAGACCCGGAACTTCTCGCAAAATATGCGGGCATGGCTGCGCTGACCGCCCAGTCGGTTTATGACCTCGAGAGCTACAAAGCCTCCTACTGGGGCAAGCTCGATCAGCGCAACATCTTCACCAAGGTGCTGCTCTACTATTCGGAAGATCCCTATCCGGCGGAGGCCTACAACATCGCGGACAAATACGGATACGACACCGACATGGTGCGGATACCGCTATTGTTTATCCTGCGGTACAGCTACTACCGGGAGGACCGGCAGATTTCCGAGTTTGAACGCAACCCCTACCATGACAAGCAGGATATCATCTGCATCACCCGCGGGCAGAATGCGGTCGTGTTCAAAGCGGTTTCAACAAACCCTGCGGAGGCGGTCGGCCGCTACCGCGAGGTGGTTGAGCAGTATGTCGAAGGGATGCAGGCCCTCAATATCAACGGCGGGCGCCCGTTTATCTGCAACGTGGGGACTTTGCAGAACAAGCTGATCAACTATCAGAAAGGATACCATCACAGCCTGTGGGTTTCGAACAATTCGGCGGATGTTATCGGCGACGACGAAACGCGGATCTATTATTTTTATGACAGCGTCCTTCCATACCTGCAAAGCCAGGTGCCGATGGAGGAGTTCAGCATGATCTTCAACGTTTTCAAGGATGTGCTCAAGGGCGGGGAACGGCAGCGTTTCCTTGATAATATGGGGATGCTCTACCAGCGGAACATGAATGTTTCCGCAAGCGCAAAGGCCCTTTTTCAGCACAGGAACACCTTGATTGCCTGGATTAACCGGATGAAGGAACTGTTTTGTATCGATCCGGTGAACGATGAGATCGGCCGGGAATTTTTCCAGCAGCTGCTTTACTATTACAAGAACACCGAGGATTGAAAACGGATGCACGCACGGGTTTCCCCGTGCGTGCATCCGTTTATGAGTTCCTATGCGCTGAGCAGGCTAGGCAGGAATAGGGTGATCTGCGGGACAAAGGACAAAAACAACACAACCGCGATCAGCGTGAATATATAAGGTACCATACACTTGGATATTCGCTCAACACTGACGCCGGAGATGCCGGAAAGGACATACAGCACCATCCCGACCGGCGGGGTCAGCAGGCCGATCATCAGGTTGATGGTCATGAGCACGCCGAAATGGACCAGATCCATGCCGTAGCTTGCCATCAGCGGCACGAGAATCGGAGTCAGGATGATGAGCGAGGCGGTGCCGTCCATGAACATCCCGACGATCAGAAACAGCAGGTTCACCAGCAGGATTGCGAAGATCTTGTTCGGCACGACCGAGGAGATGAACTCCGCCGCCATTTTGGGGATCTGCTCCTTGGTGAGAATCCAGCCGAACAGCACCGAGGAGGCAGCGATCGCCATGACCATCGCGGTGGTTTTCACCGTGTCGTCAATGAGAGCCGGCAGTTCCGTTACCTTGATCGAACGGGTGGCAAACGCCAGGATGAGCGCGTAAACCGACGCCACGATGGCCGCTTCGGTCGGGGTGAACACGCCGCCCACAATGCCGCCGATCAGGATGACCGGCGCGAGCAGCGCAAAGAAGGATTCCTTGAAGCATTTCCACATGGCGGAAAGCTTCGCGCGCGGTTTTTTAACGTAACCGCGCCGCTTGGCCTGCACATAGACCACAATGGCCATGGCAAACGCCATGACAAGTCCGGGGACTACGCCCGCCAGAAATAGCTTGCCGATCGAGACGCCCGCGATGACGCCGTACATGACGAACGGGACGCTCGGCGGAATGACCGGGCCGATGCAGGAGGACGCGCCGGTGACAGCGAGCGAGAAGCCGTCGTCATAGCCCGCGTCCTTCATCGCTTTGAGTTCGATTGCGCCGAGGCCGCCGGTGTCGGCGATCGCGCTGCCGGACATGCCGGAGAAGATAACGCTGGCAAGGATGTTGGCGTGGCCCATACCGCCGGTGATGTGTCCGACGAGCATATCGGCGAATTTGAAGATACGCTGGGTGATGCCGCCGGAATTCATGACCGCGCCAGCGAACATGAAGAACGGCACCGCCAGCAGGGTGAAGGAGTCGCCGATCGACATGATCATCCGTTGGGTGACGATGTTGAGCGAGACACCGGTCGTTAAGAAATACGAAAGGCAGCTGAGGAAGAGGGAAAACGCGATCGGCATGCCACAGAAAATGAGAATCACAAGGGAAACGACCATTGCGATCATGACAGCGCCTCCTCTCCGGGAACATCCCTATTGGTGCCTCTCAGCATACAAGCGGTGGAAAGCGCCATATGTATGCTGGTCAGCAGACAGCAGACCGGCATGGCAAGGAAAAGAAAGCTCATGGGCATCTCCATGCAGCCCGAGAGCAGCTTGTGCTGGGAAAGCGCGTACCGAAAAGAGTGAGGCAGCAGGTAGAGCATCGCCGCAATCACCAGGAGGTTTCCGGCCACTTTCAGGATTTTCTGCACAGCCGGCGGCATGCGGTCAACCGCGAGCGTCACCGCGACGTGTTTATCCTGCGTCACGCAGTAGCCCATCCCCAGAAAGACGAGCCACACATAGATATAACGGGAGAATTCCTCACTCCACACCAAGGGGGTATTGAAAAAGTAGCGCAGAATGATCTGGATGGTCAGCATAATGAGCATGGTGGAGAACAGGACGATGAGCACCCAGCGTTCGACCCGTTCGAGCCCTTGTATCAAACGATTCACATAAAAACCTCCAGTCCGGTACTACCCGGATAATAGATGCCATGCCGGGCCCCAGGGGATCAGATCCCCTGGACGGCAGCGTAAAGATCGGGGTCTGCGGCGCTGAGCTCATCGATGACGCTCTGCAGGGAAGCGCGGAAGGCGTCCGCATCCACGTCGACCAGCTCGATGCCAAAGTCGTCATGGAAGCTCTGGATGAGTTTCGCTTCGTCGTCTTCAGTCTTCTGATTGCCCCATGCGGCGGCTTCGTTTACAACTTCGAGGAGGATCTTCTGGTTTTCCGGGGTGAGCTTGTCGAGCGCGGCCTGGGAAATGACAGTGAAGGTGACTTCACGCGCGTGGCCGGTGAGGGAGAAGTATTTGCAGACCTCCTGGATATTCCAGGCTGCCATGCCGGACGGTGTGTGCTCCGCGCCGTCGATGACGCCCTGCTGCATCGCAAGGTACTGCTCGGTCGGGGCCATCGGGGCGGGTTCCGCGCCAAGGCCGCGGATGATCGAGATGATCGCGGGCATGTCCGGGCAGCGGATCTTGAGACCCTTCATTTCTTCCGGATTGGAAGCGGCGGCTTTGGTGTTGATCACATAACGGGCGCCCATCGTCTGGGTGCCGGCCACCACGGCGCCAAGCTCGTCCTGCGCCTTTGCAAACAGGCCGGCCTCCGCGTCGCTGCCGACGAATTTCGAGAAGTGGTCATAATCCCGGAACAGGTATGGGGTCTGGAAAACGTTGAAGCTTTCCATCCGCTTTCCGAGCTCGCCGGAACCGGAGTTGCACATATCGATCGCGCCGTCGATGACATTGCTGGTCACATCGGTTTCGTTGCCGAGCTGGCTCGAGTGGAACACTTCGATATGAACCTTGCCGCCGGTGCGCTCCTCCATGAGCTTGCCCATCATTTCGAAAGCTTCCACAAAGGTGGTGCCGGGGGTGGAGGTGGTGCTGTACTGGAGGGTGACTTCCTCCTGTTCGTCAGCGGCGGGCGCGGAAGAATCCGCGGCGGATGCGGCAGGTGCGGCAGGCGCGGAGGAGGACGGAGCGGAGGAACCGGAAGAGCAGCCGGTTGCGAGCATTGCGGCGGTGAGAAGGAGTGCGATTGCACAGCGTTTAACCGAATGAGTTTTTTTCACAGGGAATGCCTCCTAATTCTTTTTTGGTTTATTGTTTCAGATACTGATCAAGGAATGCGAAAATCTTTTCGGTGTTTTCCGGAGTGCGGAAAAAGCTTTCCGCATGATTGATGCCGGGGCAGAGTTCCAGGGTTACCTTTTCAGTGCCGATGGCCTGCTCCAGCTTGTCTGCAAACAGGATGCTCTGCTGGAATGGGACAACGGTGTCGGCGAGCCCATGCTGCAGGAAAAAGGGAGGGGCCTTGGCGGTTATGTAAGTCTCGGGGTTTGCGAAGCGCACCAGCTCCGGCACTTTGCAGGGAGCCTTGCCAAGCAGCATGCCGCCCATCGACCGGTCGTTGCTGCAGGCTTCGTTGGGATCCACGCCGTATTCGGCGTGCTGGCGCTCCAGCTTACCGATATCCATGATGCCGTAGAGGGCAACCACGCACTGGACGTCCGAGGTGTATTGGGCGTTGCCCATTGTGAGATCCTCCAACTCCCGGACGTTTGCAGAGGTGCCAGCCAGCGCGGCGAGGTGCGCGCCTGCGGAGAGCCCCCACAGGCCGATCCGCTGGGGATTGAGGTGATATTCTTTTGCGTGCGCCCGCAGAAAGCGGATCGCGGCTTTGACGTCATAGATCTGCGCTGGGAAGGGCGCGTGGACGCTCAGGGTGTAAGCGAGGGAAACAACCGCGTAACCGCGTTTCAGCCCGGTGAGAACAGGCGCGACCTTGAGCGAACTTTTCACACCGTAATACCAGCCGCCGCCATGCAGATCGATGATGACCGGGAACGGCCCGTCGCCTTCCTCGGGAAGGTAAAGATCCAGGGCCTCGTCTTCGTTTCGGTCGGCGTAGCGGATATCCAAAAACTTTCGTTTGATATCCGGCGTTTCCAGTACAGTATAGGTTTCTGGGCTTTCTTCCAGGACCAAATTTTGATTCCTCCATTTCAAGGGATGCTGTCCGGCCGGGGACATCTCAAAATCTTTAAATTAATCTTACACGTTCGCTTGCGATTTTTCCATATTCACTGGGCAAGGAATTTTTTGAAAATCATGTGCACACTGCACATTTCAAAACTTGTGGCGATTTTTACGATTTATTTTTGAGGTATTTTCAAATAAATTGATAAATTGACTAAAATACATGCTGGCGTTTGCACAATATTAACATTATTTTCATGAAAACAGCCTGAAATCAGAACGAAAGAAAAGATTTCTGCATTTAAATAGGGCAATGTGCTGAAGGGGACGGCGCATTTCTGGGCAGAGAAAAAGGGCCTCCTTCAAGAGGCCCTTTTTCGGGGATGGAAGCGGAACATCACTGCTTTCAGCCTTTTTCGAGCGCTTCCCAGATACCGGTCAGATAGCTCGCGCCCAGCGCACGGTCATAAAGCCCGTAGCCCGGGCGGCCGGTTTCGCCCCAGATCATACGCCCGTGGTCGGGCCGCAGATAGCCGTCAAACCGGTTTTTGTGCAGCGCCTTCATGACCCCGTAGATGTCCAGTGAACCAGCTTCGGTATAGTGGGCGGATTCCTCAAAGCTTCCTTCGCCGACCAGTTTTACATTCCGCACATGCATGAAGTGGATGCGGCCCATGGAGGAATATTTATCCACCAGGCGGACCACATCGTTTTGTGGGGAAGATCCGAGCGAACCGGTGCAGAGAGTCAGCCCGTTCTGAGGCCTGTCGGCCAGTTTGAGCAAGCGGTCGAGCCCCGCTTCGCCGGTGATGATGCGCGGCAGGCCGAAAATCGGCCACGGCGGGTCATCCGGATGGATCGCCATATTGACGCCGCATTCGGCGGCAACCGGGATAATTGCCTCGAGGAAATACTTCAGGTTGGCCCAGAGCCCTTCCTCGCCGAGCGCCTGGTAGGCGGCGATAAGCCCGCTCATCTCGCCGGTGGAATAGGAGGAATCCCAGCCGGGCAGGGCCAGCTTTGTGGGGTCCATTTTATCCACATCCTCCTTATAGTAGACCAGGGCGTTCGAACCGTCCGCAAGCTGCTGGTCAAGGCGGGAACGGGTCCAGTCAAAGACCGGCATAAAGTTATAGCAGATGCACCGGACGCCTGCCTTCCCAAGTTGGCGGATGTTTTCCCGGTAGGCTTCGATGTACCTGTCGCGGGAGGGCTTGCCGAGCTTGATATCCTCATGCACGGGCACACTTTCTATAACTTCAAAATGAAGGCCGGCATTCTCGACCTCCGCTTTAAGCGCCCGGATCTTCGCAGCCGGCCAGGCCTCGCCGACCGGCACGTCATAAATTGCGGTGACGATGCTGTGCATAGTGGGGATCTGGCGGATGTATTCGATTTTCACCGGGTCGTCCGCGCCGTACCACCGGAATGAAAGTTTCATGAAAATTCCTCCAGTTTTTAAAGCTTCAAGAAAATTTTGCCCGGGATCGCCCGCTTGATACGTGTGCCGAGCACATTTTTCGCTCTGTGGGAAAATATCAAAATGAAACCATGATGTCATTTTGAATGTCATTTTTCCGGCAGGGAATCAATTTTTAAATTCCTGATGGTAAAATAAATATGATTGGCGGGATGCGCAAAGGACCGGCCCATCCCGGAAACTGATGTGCCAAAAAAGGAGGAAGCCATGGAATCATTGCTGATGAGCATTCAGGAACATGTCTCGAAATATGTGGAAATGGTCACCACTGTGTTCGATGTGCATGTGGATATCTCGGACAACCGCCTGCTGCGCGTGGCGGGCACCGGACGTTTCAACCGCATGATCGGCAGCCCGATGCTGCATAATGGCAACCTTTTCACCAAATGCATGGAGACCGGCGAACGGATCTTTGTCAAGGACCCGGAAACCGACCAGATCTGCCGCGACTGCATCAACCGCCCGGTCTGCAAGGGGCAGTGTGAAATGGGCTTCCCAATCAAGCTTGACGGCGAAGTGCTCGGCGTGATCAGCATCGCGTCCTCCTCCCCGGATCAGTATGAGACGATCATGCGCAGCGCCGACAAGCTGACCCTTTTCATGGAGAATATCACCGACCTGATTGCCCTGAAAGCGCGGGAATACCAGGATCAGCGGCTGCAGGTCTACAACACCAAACTGCGGGAGAAACTGATCAACCTCATCAGTGACGGTGTCATGATTTTAAACGACAAGAATAAGATTTTATATATGAACAACCGCTGTGAGAAGATCCTCGACTGCAATCTGGCGCAGATTCAGTACCTGACCAAGATCAAGCAGTTTGCGATTGTCGAAAAAAGCGGACACAAAACCGATTCGGCTGATTTCATGGTGCGTATCCGTGCAAAACGGATCCGTCTGACCGGCGTCATACATAATGTAAACGGTGTGAACGAAGGGGAGATCAATAAGGTATTCATCTTCACAGATATCAAGACGCTGCATGAAAACCTTACTCAGAGCGATATGCAGCAGCAGTATAATTTTGATTACCTGATCGGGGAAAGTCCGTCCTTCCTCGAAGCGGTTTCCGCCTGCAAGGCGACCGCCTACAGCCCGAATCCGGTGCTGCTGATGGGCGAGCCGGGGTCCGGCAAGGAGATGTACGCCCGCGCCATCCACAATGAAAGCATCCGCCGCAACAACCAGTTTATCCGTCTGACGCATGGATCGGCGGTCGAGGAGCTGATTGAGAAAGCGGTCTTTGACCGGGAACAGGTTCAGGCGGGCGACGTGCAGGTGAAAAATGAATTGCTTGAGGGCAATACCTTATATATAGATGAGGTCGGAGACCTGAGCCTTGCCAATCAGGTGATCCTGCTCACCGTTATCCAGAACAGCAAATTCAACAACACCAAGGTCATCTGCGGCTCCTCTAAGGATCTGCGGCAGATGTCCCAAAAGGGCGAATTCAAGCCAGAACTTTTTTACGCGCTGGAGGTTTACACCGTCCAGATCCCGCCGATGCGCACCCGCGGCCGGGATATCCTGCTGTTTGTGGACTACTATCTTGAAAAATGCAATGCGGACGCGAACAAGCGGATCACCTTTTCCAAGGAAGTGCGCGGGATGTTCCTCGATTACTCCTGGAAAGGGAATATCCGTGAGATCGAAAACGTGGTGTCCTATGTCGTGGAACAGATGGACAGCCAGGCCACCGAAGTGACGGCGGAGAATATGCCGCCACTGATCCTGCAGCGGCTGCGCGACGACAAGAAAGACGCCTACAACCTTGCAAACGCAGAGAAGGAACTGATCCTCAAAGCGCTCAACGACTTCGGAAACTCCTCACGCTCAAAATCACGGGTGGCCAAGGAGCTGGGTATTTCCAACGCGACCCTTTACCGCAAGCTCAAGCAGTACCGCATCCAGCAGAACACACTGTTTGAATAGCGGGAATCCATTTTATCGGGGGAACGACGATTGACAACGGTTTATCTGGTTCGCCATGGGACGACGGACTTCAATGTATACGGGAAATTCCAGGGCTCGATGGATGTGCCGCTCAACGCGTTGGGGCTCGAACAGGCCCGGTACCTGGGCGTTCGCTTCCGGGAGGTTCCGCTCGACGCGGTTTATTCGAGCCCGCTTTGCCGGGCGCTGCGGACGGCGGAAGGAATCTGTGCGCACCACGCCCTTTCCCCAATCCTGTGCGAGGGACTCAGGGAGATCGACGGCGGTTTGCTTGAGGGCCGTACCGGCGAGGAGAATCTTCGGCGCTTCCCACTGGAGATAGCCGCGCTGCGCGACCGGCCGTCGCGCTTCGCGGCGCCGCAGGGGGAAAGCGCGCGGCAGGTCTATGACCGGGTGGTCGCCGCAATCACTGGGATCGTGGCGGAGAACCCGGGCGGAACATTGGCGGTGGTTGCGCACGGGTTTGTCATCCAGACCTATATCAGCTACGCCCGCAGGGAACCGTTTGAAACTTTCCGCCGGTTTATTGTGGGCAACACGGCGGTGAGCAAGCTTTGCTATGAGCGGCCGGAGGAACCGGAGCTGCTTTACTGCGGGGACGACAGTCATCTTCCGGAGCAGCTGCGGTTTGTGGTGGCGACCAATTTCCTCAAAAAGTGAGCGCGGATGGAGGACATCTGTTCTTTCATGAAATCCTCTGTATGAAACAATTTGTGGAAAGCGGTGTGGAGCCATTTTATGAAAACCGCAGTCTTTTAGCAAAAATGTAAGATGCTGGTTGCTTTTTCATCACATTTGTATTATAATTTAGCTAAATCCAAAAGCAGGAACCGATACAATGTCTGGGAGTCTTGTTGACTCTCAAGGGTGGGCCTGATGAAAACAATTGTACAGAGAAAATGAAATGGATTGGCAAAGGCGCTATGATGGGGGAATTTTATCATAACGCCTTTCTTTGTATATAGTGCCTGCATTGGGCATATGGATTTGTACAGGTCGCTGTGCACGGTTGTATCAAAATGATATGGTCATTTCAAATCCGAAAGATTTCAGAAGGGTAAATCGGAATTTTGCCAGATTTAGGATTGACGATTGCAAATGGCTGGCTGCATTTTATATAATATCGTTGTTGAAAGCGGAAAGTTTTTTGTGAGGAATGCAGGTTTGTTTTGTAGCGTATGATACAAAAATACAAAACTGTAGGAAACCATGCACGAATCCACAGCTGCTGATGGCAACGAAACGGTATCCTTGATTTCCGAAGAAATCCCCGTCCCCCAATAACGTACCGGCGTGGGGCGGCGGTTTTCCGATATCAGCATCCGCTTAAGATCTTGCGCGTCCGGCGGCTACGCCCGTCGGGAGATCCCATCCAATTCCGGAGAGGAGGGACTAGATTTCAATTCGTTTTTGTGTCCGCCGGCCCGGCAGTTCGGGAGCGGAACGCCAATAAAGCGAACGGGGATGGGCGCGCAGTGCATCCAAAAAATCTGGCCGACGGTATGCGGCCGCTCCTTGCCGCGCGAACGCACAGGAAGGCGGAAGGCCGCTTGGGCCTGAAGTCTGAAATTAGGTGCAGGTTCGCGTGCTTGGCCGGAAACCGGAGGGGCTTGTGCTTCCGAGGGCGTACCGGCAATTACGGGGTGTAGAAAAAATATGGAGGTGTTTTCATGGAATTGACCGTCCTGATTTGTTGCTTCTTTTTCCTCATGATCATTGGACTTCCAATCGCTTACAACCTGATTATCAGCTGTCTTGCGTACCTGCTCGTATCAAACCTGCCGATCATCCTGATCGTCCAGCGTATGTACGAGGGTATGAGCAGCTTCTCTTTCCTGGCTGTCCCGTTCTTTGTTTTGACCGGGCAGTTTATGCTGAAGGGCAGGCTGCTGGAAGCGCTGATTGATTTCGTCAATGTGTTTTTCGGACGCGCCAAAGGCGCGATTGCGATCGTCACCATCGGCGCGAGCCTGCTGATGGGTTCGATCGTTGGACTTGCAGTTGCGTCGGCAGCTTCGCTGGGTGTTTTCCTGATCCCGATGATGATCAAGGAAAAATACAGCCCCGCGTTCTCCGCTGCGGTCATGTCCTCAGCTTCCCTGCTCGGCCCGATCATGCCGCCGAGCGTTTTGATGATCATGTACTGCATGGCGGTCGGAAGAACGTCCATCGCAGGCGTCTTTATGACCGCGATCGTCCCGGCGATCATGATTGCCGGCGGCGAAATGATCATCGCATGGTTCATTTCCAAGAAACGTAATTACCCGAGCTACCACAAGACCACCGGCAAAGAGAAGATGCAGGCAACCTGGAAAGCGCTGCCTTCGCTGCTGCTGCCGGTCATCATCCTTGGCGGTATCTTCGGCGGCGTGTTCAGCATCACCGAAGCTTCGGCGGTTGCGGCGCTGTACAGTGGTTTCTTGGCGTTCTTCGTCAACAAAGCTGCAAAGCTTCATGATATCCCGGAAATTTTCCGCGAGGCGGCGCTTACCTCCGGCCTGGTCCTGCTTTTGGCGGGCGCCGGAAGCGTTATGTCCTGGGCAATCGCGAGCGAGCGCGTGCTCGATTACATCATTGGACCGCTTTCCCAGATGCCTCCGTGGGTATTCCTGCTGCTGGTCAACGTTGTGCTTTTGATCTGCGGATGCTTCATGGATGACTATGCGTCCATCGTCATCCTGGCCCCGATCATCGCGCCGGTTGCATGGCAGCTTGGCATCCACCCGCTGCACATTGCGGTCATCGTCTGCATCAACCTGGTGGTTGGTCTTGCGACGCCGCCGTTCGGCATCACGCTCTTTGTCACCAGCCCGATTGCGGGCGTAAAACTGGAGGAGACGGTAAAGGAAGCGATTCCTTTCCTGGTCGTAACGATCGGATCATTGCTCTTGGTCACGTTCGTTCCGGATATCTGCCTCTTCCTGCCGCGCCTGACAGGGTATGCATAAACCCCCAATATTCAAGAGTCCACCAAATTCCGATGTAAATTTAAGGAGGTTGCTTCATGTTGAAGGGTAAAAAAATGTTCGTTCGGGTTCTCTGCCTGACCATGTGCCTTGCGCTGGCGCTCCTGGCCGGCTGCGGCGGCAGTGAGAATGCGTCGTCGGCTGCTCCTGCGGGTGATTCCGCTGCTCCTTCCACCACTCCGGACCTTGGAAAGGTCAGCATCCGTATTTCCGCGTGTAACTCCCTCGAGCATCCCCAGACCCTGGGCCTGCTGGTTATGAAAGATTATGTTGAATCCAAGACCGGCGGCAACGTTTCGGTTGAAGTTTTCCCGAACTCTCAGCTGGGCGCGGAGCGCGAGTCTGTTGAGCAGGTTAAGAACGGCACGCTGGAAATGGCGACCGCTTCGATCGGCCCGATCACGACTTTCTGCGATAAGTTCATGGTTCTGGATATCCCGTTCATGTTCGACAGCTATGAAGAAGCTTGGATGGTTCTTGACAGCCAGGCTGGCTGGGATCTGTTCAATCAGCTTGAGGCTGAAAACCTGAAGGGCCTTGCCTGGATGGAAAACGGCTTCCGCCATGTCACCAACTCGGTGAAACCGATCAACTCGGTCGCAGATTTCAAAGGCCTGAAGATCCGTACCATGGAAGCTCCGATGCACATGGCCAACTTCCAGGCGCTCGGCGCAAACCCGACTCCGGTTCCGTTCTCCGAACTCTACATGGCGATGAGCCAGAAGATCGTTGACGGCCAGGAGAACCCGCTCGCCAACATCTGGGACCTCAAGATGAACGAAGTCCAGAAGTATGTCACTCTTTCCAAACATCTGTATGACTCGATGCCGCTGGTTACCAACCTTGAGTGGTACAACAAGCTGCCGAGCGAATATCAGACTGTTATTTCCGAAGGCGCTCTGTTGGGCCAGAACTACAGCCGCTTTGTCAATGCTGCCCGTGAAGAAGCGATCATTGCGAAGCTGACTGATCTTGGCATGGAATTCAATGAGCTCTCTCCGGAAGCGAAAGCTGAGATGGTTTCGATCTCCCAGACCACCGTTTCGGATAAGGTCAAAGCGGAAATCGGTGAGGATTATGTCAACAAGTTCATGGATGCCATGAATGCCGCGAAAGCGGAAATCCTGCTGGGCGTTGAATAATTAATCGCAAGGAAGACCAATTTCGGTACTCCCGCGCGGATAGGAGGGGTTTGTATGGTGACGAAATTAGATCCTATTGTCAACAAGATTGGCAAGTTCATCCTTGCCATTATCACAGCGATCGGCTGTGTTATGCTGGTGGTTTCCTGGACACACGTTTTTTGCCGGTATGTGCTTGGAAGCTCGCTGACCTGGTCGGAGGAGTTCCTGAAGATCACGCTGGTGTGGTTCTGCATGCTGAGCGCGACCGTTATTTCCCAGAGCAGGGAACATATCGGAATCGTTATCTTTAAGGAAATGATGCCGAAAAAGATCCAGAAAATGTGTGAATATTTCTCCCAGTTTTTAATGCTGGCCGCCTCGATTCTGGTTTGCATTGTGGGAATCGTCCTGCTGATTAAAACCGCAGGACAGACCACCCCGGCTTTGCGTTGGCCGATCGGCATTGGCTATTCCGCCGTCCCGATTTCCTTTGGACTGATGGCTTTCTATGAGGTTCGCAACCTCTGGGCGGACATCAAGAGCAAAAAAGCGGAAGCCTGACAAAACCAACATAAAATCCTCCCAAAGCGAATTTCGCTTTGGGAGGATTTTTCTTTTAATTTATGATAGAATGAAACAGGAAGGCGGGTTGAAAGATTCACGTGTTTTCTCAAAATGATTCGATTGAAGCGAAGTGAGAACAAATTGGAAAGCGGCCTGGTGCGATTCGCGGGTTTCCAGAGCATTTCATTGCAGACGGCGGACAGCTCTGATAAAATGAAAGTGGAAAGTCGTCTGCGACAGATTGAAATGCAAGGAGGAGATCAACTATGTATGAGATTCAAGTGAAGGATGGAATGGCCCGTTATCTGGACGATGTGGAGGGGATTTCGCTTTCGGTTCCCGCAAAGAACTGCCTTGGGATGGCAGCCATCAAGCCGATTCCGCCCATCACCGACCCGGCGGTCTATGAACAGATTATCCAGAACCCGGTTTCCGGAAAACGGCTTTCGGAGATTGCCCGGGAGCGGGGCGCCAAAAGCGCCTGCATCATCGTATCGGATTCCTCCCGCCGCGTCCCAACCGATAAGGTTTCCGGGCATCTCATCCGGGAGCTGACGGAGGCGGGCGTCCCGCTTGAGGGGATTCTTTTTATCGTTGCAATCGGTGTGCACCGCCCGGCGACCGAGGCGGAGATGCGCTCCTTCGTGGGTGAGGAATTCTATGGCAAGGTGCGCATTGAGAACCATACGCCGTTTGACAAGGACAGTTTCGTCTATCTGGGGGACACTTCCTACGGCACCCCTGTGGAGGTGAATCGCCGCGCTTATGAATGTGACCTGCATATCTCGGTCGGTAAATGTGAACCGCATGAATTCGCGGGTTTTTCCGGCGGGCGTAAATCGGTGCTACCAGGGATCTCGTCCGAACGCACCATCGTCATCAACCACAAGCCGGAGCACCTCTATTCCGAATGCGCGGTGCCGGGCGTGCTGGAAGGCAATCCGACCCATCTTGATATGCTGGAAACGGCCAAGATGTTCCGGATGGATTTCACCGTCAACTTTGTTGTAAACGACAAGCTTGAGCCCTCCGCGGGGTTTGCGGGCGGTCTGGAGGAATCACACGCGGCTGCGGTGGCCTATATCCGGCAGTTCTGCAACGTGCGGCTCGAGACAAAGCCGGACATCATTGTCACCACGCCGGGAGTGCCTCTGAACCTCGATTTTTATCAGTCTATGAAGCCGCTCATCGCGCTGACAGACGTACTGGATGAGGATATCACCGTTGTGCTTTATAGTGACTGCCCGGAAGGCGTGCAGTCGGTGGATATGCTGCGTCCATTTGAGAACACCGATAACCTGGCGGATATGGAAAAATATCTGCTGGAGAATTACGAGATTCAGATGGATCACGCACTGCTGCTTTCCAAGATCTTCAAAAAGCATGTGAAGATTGTGGTCTACTCCCCGAATGTTTCGGACGATGTTATCTCGAAGATGTATATGGTTCCCTGCAAGGACCCCGAAAAGCTGATGGAAACAGCCTATCAGCTCTGCGGCAAGGAAGATCCGAAGGTTCTGTTCTATCCGCAGCCGCAGAAGGGGCTGCCGGAACTGGCAAAATAGTTTATAAAAGCCCAGGGGAAGGGACCGGTATGCGGATTCCAGCTGAATGAATCATGGGAGATTGAACGAATGGATCGATATAAAGGTGCAGTCTATACGGCGCTTTCCGCAATTATTTTTGGTTTCACACCGATTTTTGCCAGGCTTGCCTACGACGGCGGCGCGAACGGCATCACTGTGACCTTCCTGCGGGCGGCCCTGTCGCTGCCGATCCTGTATGTGATCCTGCGCATGAAGAAGGTACCGGTCGCGGTGAATGAGCGGGAGTTCAAAAGCCTTGCGCTAGTGGGGATACTCGGTTCCGCGCTCACGACGATCACCCTTTACGCTTCCTACAGCTTCATTTCGGTCGGAATGGCCACCACCATCCATTTCATCTACCCGGTGCTGACCGCATTGAGCTGCATTCTGTTTTTCAAAGAGCGGATCGACAAATGGAAGGCGCTGGCGCTTATACTGGCCACGGCCGGCGTGCTTTTCTTCATGGACCGCTCGTCCTCCGCCGCGTTTATTGGGATCGTTTTGGCAGTGGTTTCCGGTTTTGCCTATGCCTTTTATGTCGTGGGGGTTGATAAGACCGGCCTCAAGGACATGTATTATTTTAAGCTGTCATTTTATCTGTGCATCTGTACCGGCGCCAGCGCGGGACTGTTCGGCTTGGCAACCGGCAGCCTGACCCTGTTCGAGATGACGCCGCTTGCCTGGTTTTACAGCTTTTTGGTGTCCATTTTCGTATCGATCGGCGCGTTGGCGCTTTTCCAGTTGGGTATCCGGTATATCGGGGCCTCGACCGCGGGAATCCTTTCCACTTTAGAGCCGATCACCAGCGTGATCCTGGGGGTTTTGATCCTGCATGAGGAACTCTCCTGGGCAAAGCTGGCGGGGTGTATCCTGATCATTCTGGGTATCCTGCTCATCACCGTTTCTCAGGCGCGGTCGCCGTTGCTCAAAGAGATCCATGTGGAGCCGGTCGAAGAAACTGAATAAAACTTAAAAAATACCATCTGTTTTTTACAGATGGTATTTTTTGTTGCGTAAATAACAGATGTATGGGGAATTTCATGTTATTTTCGTTCCGGGCGCAGCGCGTATTCAAGCTCCTCCTGACTGGCGAGCAGACCGCGCACACGTTCTGCAAATTCCCGCTGCAATTTGAGCGGCGGAAGAATATAGGAGAGTTCAAGCAGATCGGCCTGGGAAATCTGCGGCGAACAGGAACCGTACTTGAGGCTGTTAAAATCCATATGCCGCATCAGGCAGAGCAGGAAAGTCCGATCGATCTCCTGCTTGAGCGTATCAAGATAAAAGGCGTTTTCATCGATCCAGCAGGGCTCGCTGACCCGGCGCACCGACCCGCAGTAGGTGCCGACCCGCCCGATGATGAACAGGGCGGATTCGGGTCCCGCGAAAGCGCTGCCGATCCAGCCTTTGACACCGTTTCCACCATAGACCGGAAAATCCCTGCCGGGGCTGTCTTTGGGCAGGCGGCGGCCGGAACGCAGGCTGAACAGCATATGCCCCTCGGCGGTGGGCCATTCGGTTTTGCCTTCAAACATTTCACAGAAGATCTGTTCCATCAGCGCCTGGCAGTCGCGGCAGAGCTTCCGCAGCTGCGCGCGCCGTTCCTTGAGATGCTTATCGGGCACGGGCGGATCGCCAAAAAAGCTGAGCTGGACATTGTCCTGCTGCGCCGCTTGGGGAGATATCTGCTGCAATGCACGGATTTGCGCGTACAGCTCTGTTTCTGAGATTGCGCCGGTCGGTTTCCCCTGGCGGATATAACGCGCCGGGTCAAGGCAGAACTGTTTTTTCGCAAGCGTTTCGGGCGAAAGCCACAGCGCGTTCGGATCGGCGGTATCCTCCAGGAGCCGTGCTGCAAACGCCCGGAGGACGGTCTGGGTAAACCGATCGTCGAGCGGAAGGGAACGCGCGTCATACATCCAAACCGGGCCGGACGTCCCCTCGCCGGTTTTGACAAAGGACAGGACGGCGGTGTAGACGTTGGCATACGGCTGATAGGTGTGCAGCGGCAGCAGGATGACCGCTTCGAGCCGTTGGTGTTCGACCAGTTCGCGGCGCAGGGCTTTATCCATTGCGCGGGAGAGCAGACCATCCGGCACGATGGCCGCGCAGCGCCCCCCAATGGGAAGCCGTGAAATCGTGTCGTAAAGAAAGAGGGACTCCAGGCGTTTCGCGCCGTAAGGGTTGGCCGGAGGATTCTCAAATCCGGAGATTGGACCGAACGGCGGGCTCAGGAGGGCAGCGTCGGCCGCGAAGCGGGAGGTCCCGGTCACACAGGTGATCGGGAAGGGGACGAACGTCTCGTCCGTTCTCCCCGGAACGGGGTTCAGCCGCTGTGTGCCGGGCGGCGTCTGGAGCAGTCCGGCGGTGGTGAGCATAAAATCGGAGTCGCTCCGATGGATCATCCGGCTGATGACCGCATGCACCGATTCGAGCATTGCGGCGGATTCAAGCAGAAGATCCGCTGAACCGGCGGGCATATCAGGCATGGAATCCCTCCTTTAGCTTTCCTGGTTTAAGGATACCATTTTTCGACTGGGATCGCAACCGCGGGAATCGCGACAGCAACAAAAAAATACCCGCCCGGTTCAGATGCCGGACGGGAGTGCGCAGCCGGTTTCAGGGTCGAAAAGATGCAGTTTGACACAGTCGAAAAAGATGCGGAAGAAATCGCCCGGCTGGGCGGCTTCGCGCGGAGACACCCGGGCGACCAGCTTTTCGCCGCCGCAGGAGAGGTGCAGATGTTTTTCGCTTCCCATCGGTTCAACCAGCTCGATGACCGCGTTTACCGGATGTGGCGCGCTTTCGCCCGGAAACGCCGCGCTGCTATGTAAATCTTCCGGCCGGATGCCAAGGATAAGTTTTCTGCATCCGGCGTTTTCCAGTACGTGTGGTGAAAAGCGTTTTGCAGGGATCGGGAGAGCGTTTTCCCCAAAGACTGCGTAGAATTCTCCTTCCCGCTGTTTGAGCGCCGCGGGAAGGAAATTCATCTGGGGCGAACCGATGAAGCCCGCTACAAACAGGTTACAGGGATGGTCGTAAAGCGCCTGCGGAGAATCGACCTGCTGGATGAAGCCGTCCTTCATCACGACAATCCGGTCGCCCATGGTCATCGCTTCGGTCTGGTCGTGGGTGACGTAGACGAAAGTGCTTCCCAGCCGCTGGTGCAGCCGTGAGATCTCCGCGCGCATCGCGGCGCGCAGTTTCGCATCGAGGTTGCTGAGCGGTTCGTCAAGCAAAAAGACCGCTGGGTCGCGCACCATCGCGCGCCCAAGCGCGACCCGCTGGCGCTGGCCGCCGGAAAGCGCCTTTGGTTTGCGCGGGAGCAGTTCCGTGATCTCAAGCTGGCGCGCGGCATCCTCGACCCGCCTGTGGATCTCGGCTTTGGGGATTTTACGCATTTTGAGACCAAAGGCCATATTGTCGTAGACAGTCATGTGCGGATAGAGTGCGTAATTTTGAAAGACCATGGCAATATCCCGGTCGCGCGGCGGCGTTTCATTCATCCGTCTGCCACCGATTGCAAGCTCGCCGCCCGAGATCTCCTCCAGTCCGGCGATCATCCGCAGGGTGGTGGATTTGCCGCAGCCGGACGGCCCGACCAGGATGATGAACTCCCGGTCTTCGATATCAAGATTAAAGTCCTGCACAGCGGCCACCCCTCCGGGATAGACCTTGCAGATATTTTGCAGTGTAACACCTGCCATTGGATTTGTCCTCCTGCATGGTGGAATAAGTGTTGTGCATACGCCAAGGGCGGATCAGCGCTGCCGCGAACTGTGAAAAAGAGTTCCTTAAAGAATCCGCTGCGGCAGCGTCAGGACGAAACGCGCGCCGCCTCCGGGCGCATCCTCTAAGATGAGACTGCCCTTGTGCAGATGCGCGATCTCTTTTGCGATCGAAAGCCCAAGCCCATAGTGCTCCCGTTTGCTGCGCGACGCATCCGCCCGGTAGAACCGTTCAAAGACCCGCGCTTTCTGTTCATCCGGGATGCCCGGCCCATTGTCGGTGACGGTCAGGCAGACTGCCCGCCCGCAGCGCACGGCCGCAAGCTGAATTTTCCCGCCTGACGGGGTATAGCTGACGGCGTTGTCTATGAGGATCGACAGCACCTGTTCAATCCGGCTGGCGTCCCACCGGCAGCGTGGGAGCGGTTCGTCCGGCAGCATGGCGGTAATTGAGAGCCCGTGCTGCCGCGCGACGGGCTCGAACCGTTCGCTCACCGAAAGCAGCAGGGTTTCCGGTTCGACAGGGGCGGTCTCAATCGTCCAGCGATGGATATCCGCTCCCGCCAGGGTGAGCAGGTCGCCGGTCAGCCGGGAGAGGCGGGTGCATTCGCTTTCGATGGTGCGCGCAAACCGGCGCGCTTCCTCGAGCGGCGCCGACTGGATCGCGCCTGCGCTCGCCTGCATCACCGCGAGCGGAGAGCGCAGCTCGTGCGAGGCGGCGGAAACAAATTCGTCCTGCCTGCGGCGGTTCTCCTCCACCGGTCGGATCGCCCGGGCGGTGAATACCCAGGCGAACAGGCCGAGGCAAAGGATTGCGGCCGCGGTGAAGCCGGCGAAAATCCAGCAGAGGTTTTGGATCTGAAGCTGTTCCTGTGTTGCGGATTTGAGCACCGTCACGCCGAGCCAGCCTTTTGCCACGGGTACGGTACAGACCGCCGCATGGTAACGGACCCCGCCCGTATCGAGTGTGAAAAGCACCTTGTCCGGCATGAGGCTTGTGGAAGGGGGCTTTGTGCAGTCGAAGCCGTAAAGCGCAAGCGCCTGTTGCTGCGCCAGGCTGGTGAGCGCTTCGCGCTGCGGGTCCTGGTAGGTATAAAGGAAGGGGCGGCCGTTATCTTCCACACGGATCAACAGGCCGCCCGCTGCTTCGGTTTGAGAAAGCCAGGTGTGGTCGATGGCGGTCTGGCCTCGCAGATAGAAAAAGATCGCGTTCAGGTTGCCCTGGAACGCCTCGTCGGCACGCTGGGAGAGCTGCTGTACTGAGAAATGCAGTGAGGCCAGCGCCATGACGAGCAGCACCAGCCCGGTCACAGCGGTGCAGACAAGGGTGAGCCGCCGCCGCAGTTTTTCAAACATCGTCTTCCTCCAGACGGTATCCGACACCGCGCACGGTTGCGATCTGAAGCCCGCTGCCAACCGAGCGCAGGCGGCGGCGCAGGAAATGGATATAATTGTCGAGGTTGCCTTCCTCCACACCCGCGTCAGGACCCCAGACACGGGCCAGCAGCACGCCGCGCGGCAGCGTCTGCCCGGGATTTTTAAAAAATGTTTCCAGCAGGTCGCTTTCGCGCTTCGAGAGAGAACATTCGCCCTCCCGACCGCGCAGGAGCTTCTGCATTGGGTCAAAGTCCACGCCCGCGTAAGAGAGCGTCCCGCTCTGCTCCCATCCGCGCGGGCGCCGGCACATTGCCCGTACCCGCGCGCGCAGCTCTTCGATGGCGAACGGCTTGACGAGATAGTCGTCCGCACCCGCGTCGAGTCCTTCGACCCGCTCGCCCACGCCGCCCAGCGCGGTCACGAGCAGCACCGGCGTGCCGATGCCTTCGGCGCGCGCCTTTTTCAGAAGCGACACGCCGTCGAGCTTCGGCAGCATCCGGTCGAGCAGCACAAGGTCATGGGCGCGTTCGCGCATCCATCTGAGGCCGTCGTCCCCTTCGCGGCAGGCATCCACCGTATAGCCGTCCGCCGTCAGTGCGAATGAAACAGCCTCGCAGAGCTTTTCGTCGTCTTCAATCAGTAAAATCCGCATGCCGTCCTCCAGAAATTCCATTGCATTCTAAAGGTAAGTATACCACAGCTTTCTGGAAAGTTTCTTTAAAGCATCCCCGAAACCGGAAATCTTTTTTCCAGAAAGTTTAGAGATTCGCGTGGTATCGTTAAAGCAGGGCGGGCGCGGAAACTTGCGCCAGCCTGATTTTTGGAGGTAACGACAATGAAACAGATTCTGAAACGCCTGGCGTCCGGGATGCTCGCCTGCGCCATGCTCGCGCTTACTGCCTGCGGGGGAACCGCAGACCCGTCTGGCTCTGCTCCGGAAAGCGGCGGGGACGCCGCGCAAACAGCCAAAGGGAGATATATCGAGGAGCAGATCGCGCTTCCGGAAGGTGTGGGGACCATCCGTACGATCAATCAGCTTGCGGATGGAAGCTATCGTATGGTTGCAAACGAGAACGCAGACAACAATCTCGGCCCATGGAAAATCTGGGGCAGCGCCGATAATGGCGCAAGCTGGCAGCCGGTGGATGCGCCGTATCTCGCGGCGTTTGAACAGGCATCAATCAGCTTTGCCTATTTTGCGCCGGACGGACGGCTCTATGCGAGCTATTCGATCATCACGCCGGAATTCATGGAACAGGCGATAAACGATCCGGAATCCATCACCGAATATCCGGAGGAGATTTTTGCCTATGCCGATCCGGATGCGGCCGAGCCCACCCGGCTTGATATCCCGCTGCCAGCCGATGAAAACGGTTCAGGTACCAACGCGGTCAAGGTCACGCCGGATGGTGACCTGCTGTTCGGCACCTATTTTTCGATCCACCAGGCGGACGCCGCGACCGGTGAAGTGAAGAACGTTTACGAGGGGCTGGGCGTGGTCGCGGAGGGCAATTTTGCCATCGCGGGTGAAAAGTTGCTGATTGCCGGCGCGGATAAGGTGCAGGCATACGACCTTGCGACCGGGGAGCGGCTGTCGGAGCTTTCCGCGCCGAAAGAAAGCGGCGTGGAGGACAGCGATCTCAACTGGAGCCGCCCGGCGCGGGTACTGACCGCGGCGCCGGATGGTGAAACCTTTTATTATTGCGACCGAGGCGGCATCTACCGCGCGTTTGTGGACGGAAGCTCGGTGGAACGGCTGGCTGACGGCGAGCTGCTCTCGCTCGGAATGCCGTCGGTCTGGGCGAGGGGGATTTTCCGCAACGCGGACGAAAGCTTCCTCATCTGGGCGGGAGATGACAGCGGCGAGAATTTACTGCTGCGCTACCGTTTTGACGCGGAAATTCCCACGGTCCCGTCGACAGAACTCAAGGTCTATTCACTTGAGGATAACAAAACAATCCGGCAGGCGATCGGCATGTTCCAGCGCAGGAACCCGGATGTGCGCGTAAATTACCAGATAGGGCTTTCCGGCGGCGAAGGGATCGCTGTTTCCGACGCGCTGCGCACACTTTCAAATGCCCTGCTCGCCGGGGATGGGCCCGATCTGCTGGTGCTCGATGGCATCCCGGTCACAAGCTATATTGAAAAAGGCGTGCTGGCCGACCTTTCCGCGCTCGCGGACCCGCTCATCGCGGACGGCAGCCTGCTTCGCAATGTGGCGGAAACCTACCGCCAGGACAGCGGGCTCTATGCGGTGCCGGCGCGGTTTTCTACGCTGATGCTGCAGGGGGACGACGGCGCGATGGCCTCGGTGAAGAACTTTGTGGATATGGTGGATTGGGTGGAAAAGCAGGAGAACCGGCAGCTCGAATGCACCGTGCCGCAGTTTTTGCTCCGCCAGTATTATCCGCAGCTCGCGCCGGGATGGTTCGGCCAAGACGGCACGCTTGACACGGCGGCCTTCTCCCGCGATCTCGAAGCGCTGGGGCGGCTTTCGAAGATCCCGGGCGCGTGGAACGAACGAATGCAGTACGACGAAAGTTATACGGACGACCTGGTGTTCAGTGCAATCTGGTGGAAAGCGAAGATGCTTTCGCTCAATGTTGGCACACTGAACGCGGTCAAGGATCTGGCGCCGCCCGACGCAGCGATTAAAGAGCGTGGGGAGGGCGGAATTGGGCTTTTCCCAAGCGAAAACGGGCCGGTATTCATGCCGCGCACCGTGCTCGGGGTGAACGCGGCGGGCAAGCAGCCTGAACTGGCGCAGGACTTTTTGCGGTTTGTCCTTTCGGAAGAGGTGCTCAGCTTCAATTTCGACGATGGAATACCGGTGAATGCGGCGGCGCTCAAAAAGAACGCCGAGAACCCCTATTCCGAAATGGACGATGGGATGTATTATTCCACAGTCACCTCGACCACCAATGAGGAAGGGATTGAAACCGAACAAGTGATGGTGGAGATGCGGGTACTCTGGCCGGAGGAGAATTTTATGGATGGGATGCTCGCACAGTTCGCGGCGATCGAAACCGCTTCTCCCGTGAACCTGGTGATACGGCAGATCCTGATCGATGAGACCGCGCCTTATTTTACCGGGGAAATGACCCTTGATGAGGCGGTTTCGGCCTTCGAACAGAAGGTAAGCCTTTACTTGGCCGAATGAAACCGCGCGAAAGGAACTCTAAAAGCTTTTGCAGTACCCGCAGGCGCTGTGGGGTCCTCTTTCTGCTGCCAAGCCTTCTGGGCGTAATGATATTTGTATTAATCCCATTTATGGATGTTGTGCGGCGCTCGTTTACCTCTGCGCTCGGCGGCAATTTCGTCGGACTGCAAAACTACCGCACTGTGCTCGGGAACAAGGCGTTTTTGCTCGCGGCGGGCAACACCGCGAAATTCCTGGCGGTCTGCATGCCGCTGCTGCTGGGACTTTCGCTTCTGGTGGCGCTCATCCTCTACGGCGCGCCGGAGAAGGCCGGGCCGTTCAAGACAGCGTTTCTCATCCCGATGGCAGTGCCGGTGGCTTCGGTGGCGCTGCTCTGGCAGGTGCTGTTCGACCGGCACGGACTGCTCAACGGCTGGATTGTTTCCCTGGGCGGGCTTCCGGCTGACTGGATGCAGGACATGCGGGCCTTCTGGGTGCTGGTTGGCAGTTATATCTGGAAAAACCTCGGTTATGATGTGGTGCTGTGGATGGCGGGGCTTGCGGGGATCAACCCTTCTCTGTTCGAGGCTGCCCGGGTGGATGGGGCGGGCAGTTTCACCGTCTTTTGGCGGATCACGCTGCCGAACCTTCTGCCGTCGCTTTACACCATTCTGGTACTGTCGCTTTTAAACGCCTTCAAGGTTTTTCGGGAAGCTTATCTTGTGGCGGGCGACTACCCGGCGGACACGATCTATCTGCTGCAGCACCTTTTCAACAACTGGTTTCGGGAACTGTCGATGGATAAGCTGGCGGCGGCCGCCGTGCTGGTGGCGGCCGCGGTGCTCATACTCATCCTGCTTTTGCAGAGGGCCTGGGAGGAGGACGCGTGATGGCGAAGCTTCGAAGATATCTGCCGCTTTCCCTGCCGTTTGCGCTTTCGCTGGCGGTGTGGCTGCCGCTTGTATTTCTGGCGGGCGGGTCGCTGATGGGTTCGCTGGAGCTTTCGGAAAACCTCGCGCCGGTGCTTTCGGACGGGGAAGGGTACGCCGCATGGGATCTTCTTCCGCGTTATCCGACTTTGCGGCCTTATGTCGAGCTGCTGTTCGATTCGCCGCAGTTCTTCGTGATGTTCTGGAATTCGGTCAAGCTCGCATGCGGCGCGCTGCTCGGGCAGCTTGTGACCGCCGTGCCGGCCGCATGGTGGTTTGCACAGTACCGCGGCCGCGTGAACCGGGGGCTGTTCACCGTCTATATCGTGCTGATGCTGATGCCGTTCCAGGTGACGATGGTTTCGAGCTACCTTGTGCTGAACGCGGTGGGGCTTTTGGACACGCACTGGAGTATTCTGCTGCCCGCGGCGTTCTCGACCTTTCCGGTCTTTCTCATCTACCGTTTTTTCAGAGCGATCCCGCGCGCAGTGATTGAATCCGCCGAAATCGACGGCGCGAACGCCTTCCAGGTATTTTGGCATATTGGGCTGCCGCTTGGCAAAGCGGGGATCGCGTCGGCGTTGGTGCTCGGTTTTCTCGAGCTCTGGAACCTGATCGAACAGCCGATGACCTTCCTTGAGACGAAAAGCCTTTGGCCGCTTTCGCTCTACCTGCCGCAGATCACGGCGGGAAAGGCGGGACTCGCGCTGGCGGCTTCGGTGGTGACGCTGCTGCCCGCGATCCTGGTGTTCCTCTATGGGCAGAGCTATCTTGAGCAGGGGATCATCGCGGCGTCGGTCAAAGAGTAAACCCACAGGGAGATTGAATTTATGGAATTTCTCAAACGCATCTGGAACCACCGCCCCTCGCCGGACAGCATGAAAACGGTCAAGGCGCGGTCGCTGCGGTCGCTTTTCGTTTTCTTTACGGTGATGCTCTGCTGTACCGTTGTTTCGCGCGCGGCGGATTCGATGACCGTCGCGCGGGTGCAGGCGCAAAAACCCAGCCGCGGCGCGATCACCCATACGGTAGAGGCTGACGGGAGGCTCGAGGCGGCGAACCAGCTCGCTGTGACAGCGCCGGAGGCGCTTGTAAAAAGCGTGGCGGTGGCCGAGGGCGACCGGGTCAAAACGGGCGATTTGCTTTTCACGTTCGACACTGCGGAGCTTGAAAAACAACTCGCGCAAAAGCGCCTTGAACTGCAAAAATTGCAGCTTGGGCTGCAAGAGCAGCAGGAGAAGGATGCACTGGCTGAAACGGAAGGCGAAACGAAACGCGAACGGGCTGAAGAGGATTTGAAACTCGCGCAGGAGAAAGCGGACCTCAACGTGCGGCAGACGGCGGAGGAGATGCGTCGTGCGCGCAAGGAGCTGCGGGACTATAACGGCTCAGTCGAGGATGATGCGGACTATGACGAGGACGAATATGATGAGGATGAGGACCCGACCTACATCGCCTTGCGTGACAGTTACCGTGAGAAGAAGCGCCAGTACGATCAGGCCCGCCACGACAAGGAGGAGCTGCTCCTCACGGCGCAGCGCGCTCTGGAGGACGCGGAAAGGGCCGAGCCCGACACCCAGGCGCGCCAGCTCGCGCTCGACTGCCAGCTAAAGCAACTGGAAATTTCGGATATCCAGGAGTCGCTCGCGGCGAACGGAGAGGTGCTTTCCCCGGCGGATGGGATTGTCAGCGGGCTTTCTGCCGCCGTCGGAAAGCGTGCCACCGGCGAAGCGGCCGTCTATCTCACCGGTACGGGCGGACTGCGTTTTTGCGGGGAAATCTCCGCGGACGAGAAAAAATACCTGTCCAAAGGGGACCCCGTGATCCTGAGCCTGCCAGATCTGCGCCAGCCGCTGGACGGACTCAAGGTTTCGGCGGTGAAGCCGCTGAGCGGTGAAAACAACGGGCGGTTTTCCTTCACGGTGGATCTGCCGGATGGGCAGGGTGCGCTCGATATGGCCGGTTCGGCCAAGGTGCGCCAGAAATCGCAGAACTATGATCTGCTGGTGCCGCTGTCGGCCCTCTATGCCGACGGTCCGCAGACCTACCTCCTTTTGGTGCGGGAGCGGGAAACGGCACTGGGACTTGAACAGACCGCCGAACGGGTGGATGTAACTGTACTTGAACAAAATGAATCGCAGGCGGCGGTATCAGGCGCGGTTTCGTCCGATGACCTTGTCGTAACCGATACGGATAAACCGCTTTCGTCGGGCGATCGTGTCCGCCCGCAGGGGACGGCATGAACGCGCGGGTTTTTTGCAAAGGTCTGCGCAGCGGCTTTCGCCGGGGAGTGACGCTGGCGTTGCTTCTGGTTTCGCTGTTCTGCGGGCTTCTCGGCGCGGACGGATACCGGCAGGCGGCGCTGCTGGGCGGCGGCGCAACATTTTGCTGCGAAAGCGCGCCGCTTTTGGCGGAGGATTTCCCGGCGTTTCAAAAGCTTGAACAGCGCGCTGAAAACCCGGCTGTGCTTGCCGCGTGGAGCCAACTGAACGGCCAGCGGGTGCAGAGCCCGCTCACCGGACGGGAAAGCAAAGCTGCGGTGCTCTTTTTTCGCGGGGATTCCCGGCAGGCGCTTCCGGTGGCGCAGGCGCTTTCTAATGCTGACCAGACGGGCTGCCTCATTGACCGCGAGACAGCTCGTCAGCTTTTTGGCAGCGAAAACGCTGTGGGGAATGAAATCGCCTACGCACAGAAAAACTATATGGTGCGTGGGGTGTTCGGAGCCCCGGCTGGGACGATGATTCTGCGTGCGCCGGACAGCACGGCGCTTACCAGCCTGACCATTGCGGACGGCGCGCAAAGGCAGGCTTTTTTGACGCGGCACGGCCTGTCGCCGGATCTTTGGATTTCACATAAGGTTTATGCTTATGCCGCGAAATTTCTGTGCCTTACGCCGGTTGTGCTGCTGGCGGCCTGGACGCTCCAGGGGCTTTTGCGCACAGTCCGGCGGCAGCGGGACTATCCGGCGCGCTGGGCGCTTTTGTTTTTCTTGTCCGCAGCGGCGGTGACGCTCCTGATGCTGGGAATTTTTCAGGTGCTTCCGGTTGAATGGATTCCTTCACGCTGGTCGGATTTTTCCTTTTGGAGCGAGACCGTCTCCGTCATACGGGTTCAGGCAGTGGAATTTCTGGCGGCGCAAAAGACCAGGCAGGATCTGATTTTGCTGCGGTTTACGGGCCAGGCGGCTTGGGGAATTCTTTCAGCCGCGGCTTTGGGCGCGGCAATACGGCTTGGGGCAGGCAGATAAAAACAGCGGCCTTTCGCAAAAGAAAGGCCGCTGTTTTTGGAGAGGAAAATGATTGGGAGTTCCATGGGGCAACCACGAAATTGGGCGGGACGCATTGCTTTTTGCCGGCGTGGGGGATATAATAGACAAAACTGAAAAATAGATAAGGAGTGATCCGATCCATGGAGTTTAAAGAGGTTATCGGACACATCAACCTAGATGAAAATGCGGTATTGGAGCGCTTTTCGGGAAACCGCGCGCTGATGGAGCGGTTTATCCGAAAGTTTCCGGAAGATAAGACTTATATGGAACTGTGCGCGGCGGTGGATGCCAATGATGCGGAAGAAATTCTGCGGGCCGCTCACACGCTAAAAGGGGTTACCGCAAACCTCGGCCTTCAAATGCTTTACGCAGACTGCTCCAAAATGGTGGAAGATCTGCGTGCCGACCGCGACCAGGCGGTGCAGGAGAATTTTGCGCGAATCAGCAAAGAATATCAGTCAGTTGTCGGGTGGCTTTCCCGGTTGGGCTGACAGGAAGGAAACGGACGCAATAGAACGGGAGCGAGAACTGGTCATTCACATCAAGGAATAGATGAAAGGGGCTGCCAACGGCGGCCCCTTTTTATTTTGTGTTTCCATCAATTCTTGACGCCCGGAAATCAGGGCTGTTCAGGAGAATGCGCCTTCCTTTTCAAATTTGGTGCGCAGAACGTTGATGGCTTTTTTTTCAATGCGCGATACATAGGAACGGGAGATATCCAATTTTTTGGCAACTTCACGCTGGGTAAGCGGACAGGTGCCGCCAAGCCCATAACGCATAATGATGATTTGCTGTTCCCTTTCATCGAGCGCGTCAGCGATGAAGGTGTGGAGCTGTTCGGATTTGATATGCAAATCAATGCAGTCAATGATATTGTCGTCCTCGGCCATGATGTCCTGCAAAGTGAGAGAATTGCCGTCTTTATCGGTGTCGATGGGGTCGCTTATGTATACGTCCTGAGCGGATTTTTTCTTGTTGCGGAAATGCATCAGGACTTCGTTTTCAATGCATCTGGAAGCATAGGTGGCAAAGCGGGTCCCTTTTTCGGATTTGAAGGTTGAGACAGCCTTGATCAGCCCAATGGTGCCGATCGAGATGAGGTCATCCTGATCCTTGAAGGCGGAGTAATATTTCTTTATTGAAGCAAGCAAAAGGAAAGATTTTAGAGGTTGGGGGGACAGGCTGCCTTCGGACTTTTTCGGAACAGGCCGGTCGGTTCGCATATGCAGAGGAAAGCTGAAACGGAAAGAGGCCTCAGTGTTCGGATGGTATAATGATTTTTAGAGATGGTTTTTAAAAATATAATTTTAGTATTGAAATACTAAAATATAGATGATATAATATCATTATTCTGAGGAAACTTTAAAAGGAGACGCGGCTATGAACAGAGGCTTCCAGGAAGCGCAGGCGTTTGACTATGCAAGTTCCGGCGAGTCCTACGCCAACCTGTACCGGGTGTGGAAAACAAAGGCGGCTTTGAAAGGACGGGAGGCGGACCCGGATACCATCTATGAAACGATGCAGTCGGTGACCGCTGATCTGGATCGCCGCTTTCCTGGAGATGCCGCGTTGTTTTATCGTCTATATCAGGCGCTGCGGGACATCCGGGCGGAAGAAATACCCGCTTATTTGAAAAATATTTCCAATGGGAAGGAACTGTATGTGCCGAAGGTGCTGTCGGCTGAATTCCAAAAACATCTCGATCGCCATATGGTGCGCCGCGTCCTGATTGCAGAGTGTGAAAAGTATGGGGACGCCATCTTTGATATGATACGCAAACACAGCGACATCCATTTTACATTGTCCTGTCAGGATGAGCAGATCTCCCGGGTCCTGCGCTGCGCCTATGAAGCCTTTTTCAATGTTTCCTTCCTCACCGCCGATATTTATTCCGATGGTTTCACAGATCAGAAATTCGACCTGATCTTTGCCGTCCCCGCGTTCGGTGTCCGCGATTTAGCGGATGGCCAGGATTTCATCTGCCGGGAACTGGATCTGGCCGCCACACAGAATCTGCTTTATCATCTGAATTTTGAGGGCGAACTGGTCATTTCCCTTCCCGCAAGGATCACCTTCGCGGGCGGCAATACGGAAATATTGCGGACCTATATCGAGAACAACTACAGGATCAAAGAAATCGCAGAACTGCCCTCGGGGCTGTTTTTTCCATACACCACGATGAACGCGTTTCTCTTTACCTTTTCAACCGGTGTGACAGACGATGTCGTTTTAAAGCGGTATATCTCTGATAAGCCCGTCCGGAAGGGTTCGTCCTGCGGAGAACTGATTCTGGATAAGGAAGTCCTCCTGTTTCGGGATGAATTCGACGAGTTGAATGGCTGGAATCTTGATATGGCGTTTTCCGAAGATGACGACGACCTGCGCCTTTTTAGGGCTTCCCCGGTCAGAAAAGCGTCGCTCAGGGATGTAGCCGCTGTGTTCCGCGGCAAAGCGGTCAAAGGGAAGTCTGAAACCGGGAAAATTGGCGTCATCAATATATCTAATATCACCGATACCGGCATTGACTACGCGGCGCTTGATTTTATCGATGAGGAAGAACGGAAAGTGGCGCGGTATATCCTGGAGGACGGGGACGTGCTGGTCACATCGCGCGGGACCACCATCAAAGCGGCCGTGTTCGAGCGGCAGCCGTTTATCTGTATCCCTTCCGCGAATTTAAATGTGATCCGCCCCCACAAGGGCCTGCGCGGCGAATATCTGAAGCTCTTCCTGGATACGCCGGCCGGCGAAAAAATGCTCCGGGGCCTACAGCGCGGATCGGGGATTATGAACATCAATTTTAACGATCTGTACGGGCTTACGGTGCCGGTTCCGCCACTGGAAACACAGGACGGGATCGTCCGGGAATACAATGCCGGGCTGTCGCTGTACCAGAAAACCGTAGCGGCAGCGGAGGAAGCCTGGCAAAACGCGCAGTCCGGGCTCCGGGTAAAAATTTACTGAAAAAAGTGGAAAGACTGAGATAAAGGATGTGAAGTGATTCGATGCGGGATACCAATATTGAAAACACGGATGGCCCCGGCGCGGACGGGATTGGGAAAAAACAGCCGGAAGAAACGACAAGCCAAAAGCTGTTCGCGCACCTGTTCGAGGCGTGCAATATCCTGCGGGGTCCGATCAACCAGGACGAGTATAAAAGCTATGTCACCCCCATTTTATTCTTCAAACGGTTGTCCGATGTGTATGATGAAGAAATGGAGGCCTTGCTGAAACATTCCGGTGGAGACGAAGAATATGCCAGATTCGCGGAAAACCACGATTTTATCATTCCGGACGGATGCCATTGGAAAGACGTTCAGGTTAAGTCTGCGGATATTGGACAGGCCATCGTAAAGGCGATGAACGGCATAGAGCGGGCGAACCCCGACACGCTGAGCGGAGTATTCAGCAGTTTTGACGACGCCAACTGGACGGATCAGGAAAAATTGTCCGATGAGCGCCTGAAAGACCTGGTGGAACACATGTCAAAAATCAAGGTCAGCAACAAGGCTTATCCCGCCGATGTTATGGGCGACAGCTATGAATACCTGATCAAGAAGTTCGCGGACCTGTCCAAAAAAAATGCCGGGGAATTCTATACCCCCCGCCCCATTGTAAAGCTGATGGTTATGCTGCTGGCTCCCCAAATTGGGGAGTCGGTATACGACCCGGCCGCAGGGACGGGCGGAATGCTCATCGGTGCGATCCACTATATGAAGGACGATAAACGCACCTATGGGAAAATCTTCGGCCAGGAAAAAAACCTTGCCACCTCCGCCATGGCGCGGATGAACCTGTTCCTGCACGGCGCGCGGGATTTCCATATCACCCAGGGGGATACGCTGCGCGCCCCGGGCTACCTGGAGGACGGCTGCCTGAAAACCTTCGACTGCGTACTTGCGAATCCTCCGTTTTCGCTGAAAAACTGGGGCGCGCAGCAGTTTGCTTCGGATCTGTACGGCCGCAACATCTGGGGTTGCCCGACCGATGCCAGTGGCGATTTTGCCTGGCTTCAGCACATGGTAAAATCCATGGACCCCGATACAGGGCGCTGTGCCGTTGTGCTTCCGCAGGGAATCCTTTTCCGCGGCGGCAAGGAGGCGGAAATCAGAAAGCAGATGGTGGAATCCGACAAGCTTGAATGCATCATCACGCTGGTGGGCGGGATTTTTTATTCCACCAACGTCTCCGCGTGCATCCTGCTTTTGAATAATCAAAAAGTTCCCGCGCACCGTGGAAAAATCTGCATGATCGATGCCTCCGGAATCTACACCCCGCAGCGGGCGCAGAACGTTATGTCTCAAACGGATATTCAGGAAATCTTTTCGCTGTATACCAGCTATACGGACGTGGTAGAGCGAGTGAAAGTGGTGGAATTGGATAAGATCCGTTCCAAAGGATACACTCTGGCAATCCAGACCTATATTGACCGGAAGGAACCGGAGACAGTCCCTCCCGAAGAGGTGCGCGAGCAGTATTTTGCGGCATTTGAAGAGGTCCGCGCGGCGGAGGACGCGTTGAAAAAGCTCCTGGTGGAAGGGGGATATGTGCATGAACCAGCGGATCACGCTTGAACAGCTGCAGACCTACCTGTGGAATTCCGCTGTGCTCCTGCGCTCAAACATCGACGCAGGAGCCTACAAACAGTATATCTTTCCGCTGCTTTTTTTTAAGCGGATCTGTGACGTGTATGATGAGGAGTGCGCGCGGGCCGCTCGCAGGAAATCCAAAAAACAGGCGCCGGAACAAAAGGAGATCCACACCTTTTTTGTGCCGGAGGGCGCCCACTGGAGAGATGTCCGCGTGGTTTCGGAAAATGTGGGCGTAGCGATCACCGAGGCGTTCCGGCGGGTGGAGGAGGCCAACCCGGCTAAATTACAGGGGATCTTTGGAGACGGCGCATGGACCAATAAACAGCGCCTGCCGGACCGCCTGCTCAAAGAGCTGATGGAGCATTTCAGCTCCCGGACGCTTTCGCTCCAGAACTGCCCGGAGGATGAACTCGGGCAGGGGTACGAATATCTCATCAAAAAGTTCGCGGATGACAGCGGACACACGGCGCAGGAATTCTATACGAACCGTACCGTTGTGCACCTGATGACCGAAATGCTCAGGCCCGCCCCCGACGAATCGATCTACGACCCGACCTGTGGGAGCGCGGGGATGCTGATTTCCGCAATCGCTTATCTCAAGGAACAGAAGAAGGAATGGCGCAGCGTGGCCGTGTACGGCCAGGAGATCAACGCGCTGACCTCCGCCATCGGCAGGATGAACCTGTTTTTGCACGGCATAAAGGATTTTGAAATCGTAAACGGCGATACCCTGGCCGCACCGGCTTTTCTGGAAGGCGAAGAGCTCAAATGCTTTGACCTGATTCTTGCAAATCCCCCCTATTCCATCAATCAATGGGACCGGGAGGCTTTCCGCAAGGACAAATATGGAAGGAATTTTCTGGGCCTGCCCCCGCAGGGCCGCGCGGATTATGCGTTTCTGCAGCATATCCTCAAAAGCCTGGACCCAAAGACTGGCAGATGCGCCGTCCTGTTCCCGCACGGCGTCCTGTTTCGCAAAGAAGAAAAAGAGATGCGTGAGCAGCTTGTCCGTAGCGACCTGCTGGAGTGTGTGATCGGGCTGGGACCAAACCTGTTTTACAATTCCCCCATGGAAGCTTGTATCGTGATCTGCCGTACGAACAAAAAGAAAAAACGGCGCGGGAGGATTTTATTTATCAATGCGGTGCGGGAGGTAAAACGCAAAAATGCCCAGAGCTTTCTGGAGGATGGGCATATCGAGCGGATTTCCGGTGCCTACCAGGATTATACGGACCAGGAAGGTTTTGCAAAGCTGGCAACGATCCCGGAAATTGAGGCGAACAAATTTTCACTGAGTATCCCGCTGTACGTCAAAGCGCCGGCGGAAGGGGCCGCATTGGATACGCGCCCGGCGCAGGAGCATTATGAATGCTGGCTCGGCTCGGCAAAACGTATGCGGGAAAGCTACGCGCAGCTGAATCAGCTGCTGGATAAAGGGGCTGAAGGCGATGGGTAAGGTATGTCTGGGGGATGTTGCCAGAGAACGCAGAGAGACCTGCCGGACAGGCGGGGAGGGCCTTGCGCGCGTGGGGCTGGAACATCTGGCGCCTGGGGAAGTCACGCTGGCCGCCTGGGAAGAAGGAACGGAAAACACCTTCACCAAAATGTTCCGCAAGGGGGACATCCTCTTCGGACGACGGCGCGCCTATTTGAAAAAGGCCGCGGCCGCGCCGTTCGATGGGATCTGTTCCGGGGATATCACGGTCATCGAAGCGATCCCAGGGAGAATCGATCCGGATTTGCTGCCGTTTGTTATTCAGAACGACGCGCTGTTTGACTTTGCAGTCGGGGGATCGGCGGGGTCCCTTTCGCCAAGGGTGAAATGGGAACATCTGCAAAACTACCGGTTCGAGCTGCCGGAGATGGAAAAACAAAAGAGGCTGGCGCAGATGTTCTGGTCGGTCGACCGCGTCAGGAAAGCTTATAAAAGGCTGCTGCAAAGCACCGATGAACTGGTCAAGGCCCGCTTTATCGAGCTGTTTGGCGTCCCGGGGAGCGACACGCACGGCTGGGGGCTCAAAACGCTGAAGGACTGCTGCCTGCTGAACCCCCAAAAGCCCAAAAAGTTCAAAAAGATCCCGCCCGAAACGCGGTGCTCCTTTGTGGCGATGCCGTCGGTCGGAGAAAAAGGGGAGCTGGACGCCTCAATCATAAGACCGTACAGTGAAGTCTGCAAAGGGTTCACCTATTTTGCGGAAAACGACGTCCTGTTCGCAAAGATCACTCCCTGTATGGAAAATGGGAAGGGCGCTGTGGCAAAGGGGCTCTGCAACAGGCTGGGCTTCGGTTCCACGGAATTTCATGTCCTGCGGCCCATCCCGGGGGTTTCGGACCCGTACTGGCTGTACGCAATCACTATTTTTGAAAAATTCAGGCGGGACGCGGAGAAGGTCATGACCGGGACCGGGGGCCAGCGGAGGGTTCCCATCTCATACCTCGCGGACTATGCGATCACCCTGCCGCCGATTGATCTGCAGGAGCGGTTCGCAGATTTTATGCGGCAGAGCGTCCGGTCGAAAGCCGAACTGCAGCAGGCGGCTTCGGATCTAGATGCGGCATACCGGAGGCTTCTCGCGGAAAATCTCGGCTGAGCGGCAAAGCTGGACGGAATGGAGGCGTTTAAATGTTTAACGAAGAAAATACCATTGAACAGATGACCCTGTCCGCCCTGCAGGGGAACGGATGGAACTACATACCCGCGGAGCGGCTTGAACGGCAGTATTCGGATGTCATGGTGGAGCCGATGGTGAAAGCGGCGCTGATTCGCCTGAACCCGGAGATTGCAGAGGAACCTTCCCGTGCAAACGAGGTTATTTACCGGCTGCGCAGGCTGATTTCTTCCGTACAGCCGAATAGTCTGGTGCCACAGAATGAACAGTTCAAGAAGCTGGTCTTTGAAGAGAATACTTTTCCGTTCGGCAAGAACGGCAGGATGGTTCCAATCCGATTTTTCGGCACCATGAGTCCGGAAGAGCTGGCTCAGAATGAATATGTGGTAACCAATCAATGGGTATTCCCGAAAAAAGAGGGCGGCAAACGGCTGGATATCGTCCTTTTGATAAACGGCTTTCCTGTGGCGGCCGGCGAACTGAAAACTCCCGTCCGTAACGCCATCACCTGGCTGGACGCTGCGGAGGATATCCTGGCGTATGAAAAAAGCATCCCGCAGATGTTTGTTACGAATATCTTCAATTTCGCGTCCGAGGGCAAATGTTACCGGTACGGCGCCGTCAATATGCCGGCAAACCTGTGGGGACCATGGCATGCTTTGGGCCATAAGGCTGAAGGCAGCCTGTCCGATGTGAAAATCAGCCTGGAGGATATGATCACACCGGCCAAGGTGATGGATATCTTCCAGTTTTTTACCCTTTTTGCCACCGATAAAAAACATCGGAAATATAAGATCATCTGCCGCTATCAGCAGTACGAAGGGGCAAACCTGATCGTGGAACGCGTTGTCGCCGGGTATCCGAAGAAAGGGCTGCTTTGGCATTTCCAGGGCTCGGGGAAATCGCTGCTCATGGTTTTTGCGGCGCAGAAACTGCGCATGATCCCGCGGCTGAAAAATCCGACCGTTGTGATTGTCGACGACAGGATCGATCTGGAAACCCAGATCACAGCCACCTTCAACGCTTCGGATATCCCGAACCTGGCCAGCGCGTCCTCCAAGGAGGAATTGATGGATTTCTTCCGGGGGGATATGCGCAAAATCCTGATCACCACCATCTTTAAGTTCGGCGAGGTCGACTGCGTGCTCAACCCGCGGGAAAATATCATCGTCATGGTTGATGAAGCCCACCGGACCCAGGAAGGCAACCTGGGCGAAAAAATGCGCACCGCTCTGCCGAACGCCTTTTTCTTCGGCTTGACCGGCACCCCGATCAACCGGTCCGACCGGAACACGTTCCAGACATTCGGCGCAAACGAGGATGAGAGCGGGTATATGAGCCGTTATTCCTTCTCCGATTCGATCCGGGACAAAGCGACTCTGCCGCTGCATTTTGAGCCGGTGCCGGTGGACCTGCATATTGACCGGGACAAGCTGGACGCGGAATTTGAAGCAATGACCGCCGATTTGTCCGACGCGCAGCGCGCCGAGCTTTCAAAACGGGTCAATATGAAGGCGATCATGTATAACCCGGATCGTGTGCGCAAGGTCTGTGAACATATTGCAAACCATTATAAGACCAAAATAGAACCGAACGGTTACAAAGGGCAGGTCGTCTGCTATGACCGGGACTGCTGCCTGCTTTATAAACAGGAACTGGACCGGCTGCTGGGGCCTGACGCGACCACCATCGTCATGGACACCAACAACGACAAAGGGGATAAATATAAAGCCTACCGCCGCGACCGGGAAGGCGAAGGAAAGCTGCTGGACTACTTCCGGGAACCATCCAGCCCGCTCAAGCTGGTTATTGTAACCGCAAAGCTGCTGACCGGGTTTGACGCGCCGATCCTGCAGGCGATGTACCTTGATAAACCCATGAAGGATCACAGTCTGCTCCAGGCAGTCTGCCGCACCAACCGTACCTATGACATGGGAAAAACCTATGGGCTGGTCGTCGATTATATCGGGATCTTTGATAACGCTGCAAAGACGCTGGATTTCGATGAAAGCAGTATGAAGCGGATTATCACCAACCTTGAAGAGGTCAAAAAACAGTTCCCGGCCCTGCTGAAAAAATGCCTCAGCTATTTTATGGGTGTCGACCGGACGGCCGAAGGCTGGGAAGGCCTGATGGCGGCGCAGGAATGCTTGCCGGCCAGCAGAGAAAAAGACGCCTTCGCCGCCGATTACCGCGTGCTCAACCGCGCCTGGGACGCGCTGTCACCGGATCTGTTCCTGCGCCCGTACCGGGCGGATTACCGGTGGCTTTCCCGTGTCTATGAGTCGGTCAAACCGGCCGACGGCAGCGGCGCTTTGATCTGGGCGGCGCTGGGCGCCAAAACAATGGAACTGGTACATGAGAACCTGTCGGTCGGCCAGATCCATGACGACACGGAAATCCTGTCGCTGGACGCCGGTATGATCGATGACTTCATTGCGAAGCAGAAGGATGTGAAACGGGCTGCTAAACAGGTGGAAATCCATCTGGCCGCAACGATTTTGGAGCACAGCAAGGAAGCGGGATATGTCAAGCTCGGAGAAAAACTGGAGAATCTGCGCATGCAGTATGAACAGGGGATCATCACCAGCATCGAATTCCTGAAGCAGCTTTTGGATTTGTCCCAGGAGACTGCGCGGGTGGAGACGGTAGTTCTTTTATCCCACAAAAAAGCCGACAGTTATATCCACATTGATGTGGAGTTTGGAGAGGGCGAGGGCAAGATTCCGGTAGATAGTATTGCTAAAAGAGCCGAAGCGTACAAGCCCAAAGAAAAAGTGACCTACAAAATGATTAAGGAGTACATAGAAGCGAAATACGGCTTCAAAGTACATACCGCATATATCGCAGAGGTAAAGAGAGATTTAGGCTTGCCAATGTACGATGCTCCTAATGCGGTAGAAGAATTGAAACAGCCGAGGAAGCATCCGACACCAGAAAAGGTAGAAGCAATCAAAGATGCACTTCGGTATTTTGCAGTGATATAAAACTTTACTTACAATCGAATATTTCTTACATAGCCGTTTATTCATTTATTTGAGTAAGCGGCTTTTTTCATCCCTATTTTTCGGAATAGGGATATTTTTTGTAGAAGGAGGAGGTTTATTTGAACACGCAAATCATCGCCATCGCAAACCAGAAAGGCGGCGTTGGCAAAACAACAACCTGTGCGAACTTGGGAATCGGGCTGGCGCAGGCCGGAAAGAAAGTCCTGCTGATCGACGGGGACCCGCAAGGAAGCCTGACAATCAGCTTGGGAAATCCGCAACCAGACAAGCTGCCATTTACACTGTCGGATGCAATGGGCAAAATTCTGATGGATCAGCCTATACGCCCCGGAGAAGGTATTCTGCATCATGCAGAAGGCGTTGACCTGATGCCTGCGGATATTCAGCTTTCCGGTATGGAGGTTTCTCTGGTAAACGCCATGAGCCGTGAAACGGTTTTACGGCAATATCTGGACACACTGAAGGGACAATATTCCCATATCCTGATTGACTGTCAGCCCTCGTTGGGGATGCTTACGGTCAATGCGCTGGCGGCTGCGAACAGGATCATAATTCCCGTTCAGGCAGAGTATCTGCCCGCCAAAGGACTGGAACAGCTTTTATCTACGGTCAGCAAGGTAAAACGGCAGATCAATCCAAAGCTCCAGATTGACGGTATCCTGCTGACGATGGTGGATAACCGCACCAACTTTGCCAAAGAGATTGCTGCTTTGCTGCGGGACACCTATGGAAGTAAAATCAAAGTCTTTGGAACGGAGATTCCACACTCTGTCCGTGCAAAGGAAATTAGCGCAGAGGGAAAAAGCATTTTCGCCCATGACCCTGGCGGTAAGGTGGCAGAGGGGTATCGAAATCTGACGAAGGAGGTGTTGAAACTTGAAAAGCAGCGCGAAAAAAGTAGAGCTGGCATCGGTAGATGATCTGTTTTCTACGGAGGAGAGCCGTGCCGATGCTCAGAGAGAAAAAGTAGTAGAAATCCCGCTGTCGGAACTGCACCCGTTCAAAGGGCATCCATTCAAAGTCAAGGATGACGAAGCAATGATGGAAACCGCAGACAGTATCAAGCAGTATGGTGTGCTGGTTCCTGCGATTGCCCGGCCGGACCCAGAGGGCGGTTATGAGCTGGTAGCCGGACACAGGCGGCACAGAGCCAGTGAGCTGGCAGGCAAGGAGACCATGCCGGTCATTGTTCGGGATTTGGATGATGATGCCGCCACGATCATTATGGTTGACAGCAATCTGCAACGAGAAAGTCTACTCCCCAGTGAAAGGGCATTTGCTTATAAAATGAAACTGGATGCCATGAAACATCAAGGAGAGCGAGTGGATTTAACTTGTTCCCAAGTTGGGAACAAGTTAGAGGGCAAGAAGTCCAGTGAGATTTTGGCAGAGCAAGTAGGTCAGAGTAAAAACCAGATTTTTCGTTATATCCGTCTGACAGAGCTGATTCCCGAATTGATAGATATGGTGGATGAAAAGAAGATTGCCCTGAACCCTGCCTATGAGCTGTCCTTTCTCAAAAAGGGGGAACAGGTAGACCTGTTGGACGCGATGGACAGCGAACAGGCTACCCCTTCTCTTTCTCAAGCCCAGCGGCTCAAGAAATACAGTCAGGAGGGGCATCTGACCCTCGATATGATGCGTGTCATCATGGGTGAGGAAAAGAAAAGCGATCTGGACCGAGTGACATTTACCTCTGACACCTTGCGGAAGTATTTCCCTAAAAGCTATACGCCCCAGCGGATGCAGGAAACCATCATCAAGCTGCTGGAGGCATGGCAGAAAAAGCGTCAGAGAGACCAGGAACGATGAAAGGAGCCGCCTATGATGGATATTTCAGCCCGTGAGCTGAAAGGACACAACATTCTCGCCGTGGAGAGGTTTTGGGATAACACATGCTGGATGATTGAGTTTTCCGTCCTGCGTCCCAGCACAGCTTACGGCAGCCCCGGAGAGGAAATGCGGCTGTTTTTGACCGAGGACGGGTATCAGGCTGCCCTGCAAAGCCAGCAGCGCCGGGAAATCAAGATCAAGCGTTACGCTCGTGTGATTGAGGGACATATCCTCGATTTCAAACCGGGAAAACGCCGCCGCTCATAAACCCATACAACGAAAGGAAAGGAATGACTATGTGTACGGTAAAGGAAATTCAAGAAGCAATCCGGGAAGATTGCAAATCTCAGCATGACATGGATTCAACGGATATTGACCGAGTGATGCAAACACTTCCTTTCGCCCAGGAGGAGCCATTTACAGAGGCGCTTCCTCGAAAGCCGCTGCTTTGGTTCTATGCAAGAAAATTTGAAAAGTGTTGAACACCGCAATTCTTTGGAATGAGGATTGCGTTTTTTTTGTACCCAAAAATCGGAAGGAGTGAGGTCGATGGCCGTTTTTCGCATTGAACGGACCCGTGATTATACCGTGATGAGCAATCATCATTTACGAAATGCAAACCTGTCGTTAAAAGCCAAGGGACTGCTTTCCATGATGTTATCTTTGCCAGAGGACTGGAATTACACCACCCGTGGTCTTGCAAAGATCTGTAAGGAGGGCGTGGATGCCATAGGCGCTGCGTTGCGGGAATTGGAGGCTGCTGGTTACATTGTGCGGCACAAGCTGCGTGACCGGCAGGGACGCATCAGCGATACAGAGTATGTCATATACGAGCAGCCACAGCTTAGAAAACCGGATACGGATTCACCAGATACGGAAAACCCGGATATGGATAAACCGGATACGGAAAAGCCCGCAGAATTAAATATAGAGAAATCTAATACTCAAAAACAAAATATTTATGGATCAAGTACCGATTCCATTCCCTTCCGGGATTGCGCGGCAGATTGTCTGCCGGAACGGAAAGGAAGGGATGCGATGTCATTCACAGAGATAGAGAGTTATCGGGAATTGATTCAGGAGAATATCGGGTATGAATACCTGTGTCAGCAGTATGAAACTTATCGGGAGGATTTGGATGAGATTGTGGAGCTAATCGTGGAAACGGTCTGTGCAAAGCGAAAGACCACCCGTATTGCAGGAAGTGATTTTCCGCATGAAATCGTTCGTTCCAGGTTCTTGAAGCTGGATAACTCGCACATTGAGTTTGTCATGGACTGTTTACAGAAGAACACCACGGAAATTCGCAACATGAAGCAGTATCTTCTGACCGTTCTGTTCAATGCACCGACCACGATAAGCAATCATTACACCTCACAAGTAAATCACGATCTATATGGCGGCTGGTAAATGGTCGCTTTTTTATTGCCCGGAAGTGCCGGGAGAAAGGAGTAAGCATGATGTCTGAGGGAAAGACCATAGGGCAGCTGATGGAAGAAATGCGGGTAAAGGCAGGAGCGCAGAATTATCATGGTCATGGATATATGGACCTCCAGCGTTTTGCGGAGGACACCCGGCACATGATTATTTTTGATGTGCTGACGAACGATTCCCCTGTTGGCTGGAAAGGCGAACGAACCCGCCTGTTCCTGTCGGATACCGGTTATGAAAAAGCACTGGATAGTCAGGAAAAGGGGCAGATTAAGATTTTGAGCCACGCAAAGGTACGCCAGGGCAATCTGCACTATGACCATTCTGACCAGTTACGCTAAGGAGGGCGGTATGAAGCGTTATCTTCTGCGGCGGCTGGTGGTTCCGCCTTAGCAAAAAAGAGATTCCCTGCAAACTTCGTGGAAAGACCTGCTAACAAAAGTCAAGTAGAAATTTCAGGTTTTGGGAGCAGCGAAAA